>NZ_JBFATO010000038.1:0-73737 GCF_040678355.1 Streptomyces sp. NPDC052701 | reverse complement strand
TCTCTCGGTCTTCAGCAGACGTATCGACGCGGACAATTTTATTGGCTGCTTCGACGTCCAATTGCTTCTCGGCTGAGTCTTCTTCTTCCTTGTCTTCAGTGGAAGTCGTTTCCATGAGAGTACGGAAACCCTCATGGTCCTTCATGAGCTTGTTGAATGTGTCAACTGCGCGGATCTTGCCGTTATCCACGCCGCCGCCCTCGTACGGGCCGCACGAACCGGCGGTCCCGGGCCGCTCCCTCGTGAACCGCTGTGGGTCTGGCGGAGGACGCCGGTGGCCGAGCGCCGACGCGGGCATGGCGCGGCGTACGACGCGTTGAACGGCGGAAAGGCCGATGTGCCCCGGCTGCGGCGGGTGCCGGCCGGCCTTCCGCGGTCCGGCCGCCCCCCGAGTCCGCCGTCGTGCCCCTTGGCGCTCCCCGCCCACCACCGCCCGGCCGGAAAAGACTTGGACTCCGTAGTCACCGGCGCGGGACACTTCCGGACTCGACCCGTAACTCCACACATCCGTTGCGGTGATGGCCCCTGCCCGCACGCGCGCGTGGCGGGCGGCCACAGGACGACACAGGGGTGGAATGGAAACGCCTGGAACACGCGGGGTTCAGCCGGGCAGGCGCTCGGTGCTTCTGGCACTTCGGTACTACGGACGGGAGTTGTCCCGGCTGCGCAGGTGGACGGCTCCCGCCATGTTGCTGTCGGCGCTGGGCAACGTCGGCATCAACTACGTCGCGCCGCTGATCGTCGCCAAGCTCGTCGGCGACCTCGCCGGCGGCAAGGACGTCACGGTCGCCTCGGCACTGCCGTTCGTGCTCGGCTTCGCCGGTGTCCTGCTGCTCGCGGAGGCGCTGTGGCGGATCGCCCTGCACTGCCTCAACCGGCTCGACGCCCTCGGCATCGAGCGCCTGTACGTGATCGGGCTGGACGAACTGTTCGCCAAGGACGCCGCGTTCTTCCACGACAACTTCGCCGGCTCGCTGACCAAGCGGGTCCTCAGCTTCGCCTCACGCTTCGAGCCGTTCGTGGACACGCTGACGTTCCAGATCGTCGGCAGCTTCGTGCCACTGGCGTTCGGGGCGGTGGTGCTGTGGCGCTACGAACCGCTGCTCGTCGTCGGCCTGCTGGTGATGATCACGCTCACGGCGGTGCTGGTCGGGCCCCTCGTGCGGCGGCGGCAAGCGCTCGTCGACCAGCGTGAGGAGGCGATCGCCCGGGTGGCGGGCCATGTCGCCGACAGTCTGATGAACATGGACACGGTGCGGGCGTTCGCCGCCGAGGAGCGCGAGGCGGCCGAGCACCGTGCCCGGGTCGCGGTGTCGCGCAGGCTCACCCTGCGGTCGTGGGACTACGGCAATCTGCGCATCGACACGCTGGTCGCGCCGATGTCCGTGCTCACCAACGCGATGGGCCTGCTGCTCGCCGTCATGCTCGGCGGGGGCGCGCACGGTGTGGAGGCGATCGTGGTCGCCTTCGCCTACTACAACAACGCGACCCGGATCATGTTCGAGTTCAACCAGATCTACCGTCGGCTGGAGAGTTCGATGACGGAGGCCGCGCAGTTCACGGAACTGCTCCTGACTCCGCCGACCGTCCTCGACCCGCCCGAACCGGAACCGCTGCGGCCGCGGAGCGCCGACGTCCGCTTCGAGAAGGTGACCTTCGCCCACCGGGGCGGCCGGCCCCTGTTCGAGGGTCTCGACCTGACCGTGCCGAGCGGGGCGAAAGTCGGCCTCGTCGGCCGGTCCGGCGGCGGCAAGACCTCGCTCACCCGGCTGCTGTTGCGGATGACCGACATCGACGGCGGGCGCATCCTGGTCGGAGGCCAGGACATCAGCCGGCTGCGCCAGGCCGACCTGCGCGGTCAGATCGCCTACGTGCCGCAGGACCCGGCGATGTTCCACCGCACCCTGCGGGACAACATCGCGTTCGCCCGGCCGGAAGCCACCGACGCCGAGATCCGCCGCGCGGCCGAGGCGGCCCATGTCACGGAGTTCGCCGACGCGCTGCCGGACGGCTTCGACACCATGGTGGGCGAGCGCGGCGTCAAGCTGTCGGGCGGTCAACGCCAGCGCGTCGCCCTCGCACGGGCGATCCTGCGCGACGCGCCGATCCTGCTGCTGGACGAGGCGACCAGCGCCCTGGACTCCGAGAGCGAACTGCTCGTCCAGGAGGCGCTGTGGCGGCTCATGGACGGGCGGACCGCGCTGGTGGTGGCGCACCGGCTGAGCACGGTCGCCGGCATGGACCAGCTCGTCGTCCTCGACCGCGGGCGGATCGTCGAGCAGGGCAGCCATCAGGAACTGCTCGCGCTCGACGGCGCCTACGCCAAGCTGTGGCAGCACCAGTCGGGCGGCTTCCTCGACGACACGGCCGGGCGGGGCGAGGTGCGGTAGCGCCGGCTCGGGCGCGGGCCGCTCCCAGGCCGACATGCTCGACGCCCCGGACCAGGAGAAGGGTCCGGCCCTGACCGATGCGCCACCGGGGCCGGCCGGAGCACACCCGTCCGCCCCCGCCGGCCGACGACCGCGTTTGAGCCACCAGAGGCGAATGTGGCGCAATCACACATTGCCGCCCCGTTGCGCGGCGAGCAGCCTGGAGGGCGCGGGAGCGCTCCCATGCTGTCGAACCCCGCAGGGGAACGGTCGCGCTTGTTGCCCGAGAGAAGCACCGCCGCCCTGCAAGCGTCCTCGCCTCCGGAGCCGACATGCCACGACGCCGCTGGACCGGGCCCCTTCTGCTGGCCCTCCTGCTGACCGCCCTGACCCCACTGCCCGCCGCGGCGGCCGAGCCTCCCGCGACGGCCGAGCCTCCCGCGGCGGCCGAGTCCTCCGCGGCGGCCGGGCCTTCCGCGGCAAAGACTTCGGCCGTGCCCCTGCCGTCGCTCAGCGCGACCACCACCCAGGTCGCCTCCGGGCTGAGACGGCCCACCGCCATCGCCGCCCCCGACGACGGCACGGACCGGCTGTTCATCACCGAGAAGCGCGGCACCGTCCGCGTCTACCACCCGGACACCGGCCTGGCCTCGGCTCCGCTGGCCGACATCACCTCGGCCGTGGACGAGTCCGGCAACGAACGCGGCCTGCTCGGCATCGCCCTCCCGCCCGACTTCGCCGAAAGCCAGGACCTGTATGTGGCGTACACGGCCCTGCCCGACGGCGCGGTCACCCTCGCCCGCTACCGGCTCGACGAGTCCCGCCTGGAGGTCCTCCTCTCCCAGGAACACGCCGAGTACAGCAACCACAACGGCGGCCAGCTGGCGTTCGGCCCCGACGGCAACCTGTACTGGAGCATCGGCGACGGCGGCGGCTCCGGCGACCCCTTCGAGTCCGGCCAGCGGCTGGACACTCTCCTGGGCAAGATCCTGCGCATCGACGTGCGCCGGGCCTGCGGCACGCTTCCCTACTGCGTCCCCGCCGACAACCCCTTCGTCGACACGGCCGGCGCCCGCGAGGAGATCTGGCTCTACGGCCTGCGCAACCCGTGGCGGTTCTCCTTCGACGAGGCCGACGGCTCGATGTGGATCGGCGACGTCGGCCAGGGCCGCTGGGAGGAGATCGACCACCTCGCGCGCGGTGAGGGCGGGGCGAACCTCGGCTGGTCCTGCTACGAGGGCCTGGAGAAGTTCGAGGGCGGCGACTGCGCGCCCGGCGAGACGTACACCGAGCCGGTCTTCACGTACTCCCCGTACACCGGCGGCTGTTCGGTCATCGGCGGCCACGTCTACCGGGGCGAGGAGTACGCGGACCTGGTCACCGGCACGTACATCGCCACCGACTACTGCTCCTCGACCGTGTGGGCGCTGCGCCCCGACGGCGCGGGCGGCTACGAGCAGGCCGAGATCGGGGAGATGCCCACCCAGGTGACGTCCATCGGCACGACCGCCGACGGGGAGTTCTACGTCGTCAACGACCTGCCCGGCGGCCTGCACCGGGTGTCGTTCGCCCAGGAGGAACCCGCCTGCCGGGTGGACCGCACCGTGAAGGCCTGGGGCACCGGCATGACGGTCGACCTCACCGTCACCAACACCGGCAGCACCCCGGTCGACGGCTGGACGCTGCGGTTCCCGCTGGCCCTCGGGCAGACCGTGGTCTCCGACTGGAACACGGACCTGACCCAGGGCAGCAACGTGATCACGGCGACCGACGCCTCGCACAACGCCACGATCGCGCCCGGCGCGAGCGTCACCCTCGGCTACCTCGCCGACCACACCGGGGACACGTCACCGCCACCGCGCTTCACCCTGAACGGTGACGCCTGCGCCATCGGCCGCTGAGCCGACGGGCCCGCGTGCGGCGGAGTCGGAACCGCGGCTCGCCGCCGCCGGCGCAGAGGGCCGTCCCGCACATGAGGCTGCTGTCCGCCGAGGCGAGGAAGACCACGGCGGCGGCGCCCCCTCCGGACGGCCCGTCCGGCCGATCGGCACCCCCGCCGCGAGGTCCGCCTCGACGGCGGCGGCGTTCCCCGCGCCGACGGCGGTGTCGATCCCGGGTGTGCCGATGTCCTGGGGAAGGCTGCCACGTACTTCGCCGGGGAGACGCGCTGGCGGACCGCTTCCGGTTCGTCGCGGTCCGCCAGCGCCGTTGCGGCGTGAAGCGGCTGTGCACCATCCCCGGCACCGCCCCTCCGGCTTCCACTGCCGGCGCCGCACCGCCGCGGACCGGGCCGCCGGCGCCCGGCCGAGCTCCGCGGCGACCAGGGATGCGACTGCGGTCATCTGCGCCGACGGCTGCGCAGGCGGGCATCCGCCGCCGCATCGCGCCTCCTTGTCCGCCCCCACCGGCTCACCGAATGGGACGTCCCTCCACCGCGGCAGCCCTCCGGGGGCGTGGGCGCCACAGATCGCGGCGACGATCACCGGCAGCTCCTTGTCAGGTGACGGCAGCTGTGGGAGAACAGGGCCGGATCGCGCTCCGCGGCCGGAGCGCGCCGGGATCAGCGTCCGTTCATACGCAGCACAGCGACGGCGCCGACCGTCGTGTAGCCACGCCATTCGAGTGATGCGGCGGCCGAATAGCTGGTGAAGTCGACTGCCCATCCGCCGTCTTGCTGCTGCCCGCGTTCAAGACGGTCGAGGTCGTCCGACACGGCTTGGGGGTCGAGCAGGCCGCGGATCGGCCGCCCGGGCTCGGGCGAGTAGTCGAGGAGATGAAGCGTCTCGCCCTCGGCCCCGCCGACGACGGCGAGTGCCCCGTCCTTCGGGACGAACTGCCCGAGGTGGTCGAGCAGGTCAAGCGCCTCCGGGTGGGTGTCGGCTGCGATGTCGAGGAACTGGAGCGCGAAGGAGAGCACGTACGCGAAGGGAGCTTCGTCGATCCGGCGGATCGCGTCGAAGCAGTAGCGCGTCGCCGTCGCCAGCCATGGATGGTCTCGTACGGTCTCGTCCCAGCGCGCGGCGCGATACGCCTGCGTCGCCACCGCGGCCGTGATTTGCAGCGATGACTCCGAGGGATCCGCTTGCACCCAGAACGGGGCGCACGCCACGGGGTCGCTGATCGGGAGCGCGAACGGCAGCCCGCCGTCGGGCAGGGTCACCGAGTCCAGCCAGTCGAGGAGGGCTGCGGTGTGCGGCGAGGTCGCGGGGCCGGCGTCGGCGAGCGCCTCGAGCGCGTGCTGGGCGCCTCCCGGCTGGCTCTCCGGTGCGCGAAGGTCCGGTTCGAGTCCCCATCCGTAGCCGCCATCGGGGTTTCGGTAGGCGTCGAGTCCGTGGATGACGGCCTGGCGAGCCGCGTCGCTGCCGGTGACGACGGCCTCGAAGCGCCGCTGATCGAGAACTCGTGCGTGCGAGGCCATGAACGCTCTCGCTCGACCCAGATTCATGCTCATACGAGAACCCTGTCATCCGTCGGCTGCGTCGGGCTTGAACGAAACGGCCAGTCGAGGGGAACGGGCCCGAAGCCGGAAAGGACGAGCGTTGAAGGGGACGCCATCCTGCCGGGAGCGGCTGGGACGTGTCCGGCCGGTCATGTGACTACTCTGCGGTCGTGTCGTTGATGTGGGCATGGGGCGGGGTGATCTGACGGATGCCGAGTGGGAAGGGCTGTGGCCGTTCCTGCCGGTCAGCAACAGGCGTTGTGGCAGGTGGCGGGATCACCGGCAGGTGATCGACGGGA
Source organism: Streptomyces sp. NPDC052701 (assembly GCF_040678355.1). Classification (NCBI taxonomy): domain Bacteria; kingdom Bacillati; phylum Actinomycetota; class Actinomycetes; order Kitasatosporales; family Streptomycetaceae; genus Streptomyces; species Streptomyces sp. NPDC052701. The sequence goes on along the minus strand of NZ_JBFATO010000038.1, from coordinate 67,630 downwards.
TTCTGCACCGGGTGCGGACCGGCGTTCAGTGGCGTGACCTGCCCGAACGGTTCGGCCCGTGGAAGACCGCCTGTGAACGCCACCGGCTGTGGTCCGCCGACGGCACGCGGGAGCGTCTGCTCCAGCAGGTCCAGGCCGCGGCGGACGCGGCAGGCGAGATCGACTGGGGCATCTCGGTCGACTCCACCATCGTCCGCGCGCATCGGCACGCGGCCGGCGCCCGCAGCGACCCGCCGTCGGCCCTCGCGTCGAAGGGGGCCGACGAGGTGGAACACCAGGACGAAACGCCGTGGCAGAGTCTGGTCGCCCGCCTGGTGGAGGTGAGGGCCCGGGCCGCTCGCGCGGCGGGTTCACCAGCAAACTCCACCTGAGCGCGGACGGCCGCTGCCGCCCGCTGCCCCTGATCGTCACCGCAGGCCGGCGAGCGGAGTGCACCCAGTTCAAGCCCGTCCTGGACAAGATCCGCGTGCCCCGGCCAGGGCCGGGCAGACCCCGCAAGAGGCCGGACAGTCCCGCCGCCGACAAGGCCTACAGCAACGGCCCCGTCCGCGAATACCTGCGGCGACGCGGAATCCGGCACACGATCCCGGAGAAGACCGACAGCCAGGCCACCCGCCTGCGCAAAGGCTCACGCGGCGGACGGCCACCAGACTTCGACGAGGACCGCTACAAGAAGCGCAACACCGTCGAACGAGCGATCAACCGCCTGAGACAGCACCGGGCCGTCGCCACCCGCTATGACAAGCGCGGCTACCCCTACCTCGGCACCGCGACCCCGGCGGCCCTCACCGTCTGGCTACGAACTTGACCGGCCGGACAAGTCCTAGCCGAGGACCTGTTGCAGAAGGCGCTGGCCAAGGTGTGGCCGAAGTGGCCCCGTATCGCGCGGGAACACCCGGAGGCGTACGTCCGCAAGACGCTGCTCACCACACACGCCTCGTGGTGGCAGCGCCGCTGGCGGGGCGAGGTGCCGCACGGCGAGGTCCCCGACCGGCCCGCGGGCGGGGACCCGTTCACCGGCGTCGACCTGGAGCAGGCGCTGTCGGTCACTGTGCGGCAACTGCCACCGCGGCAGCGCGCGGTGCTCGTACTGCGCTACTTCGAGGACCTTTCCATCGAAGAGACGGCGGACGTCCTCGGGTGCCGGCCGGGCACGGTCAAGAGCCAGGCTGCCAAGGCCCTGCGGACCCTGCGAGGGCTGCTCGACGGCCCCTCCTCCGCCCCGGCCGACGGTCACCGGCCACAGGAGCGCGGACCGCGCTCCGCGAGCGGAAGGGGAGGGCGGTCCCGTGCCTGATGTCGAAGACGGGCTGACCCCCGTGCGCGAACCGGCCGAAGTGCGGGCGCTGCTGGAGCGTGCCGTGCCGCAGCTGACCGCTCCCGCGGACCGTATGCGCCGGATCCGGCACCGTGTCCGGCGACGCCGGCGCAGACGGACGGCCGCGGCCGCCGCCGTGGCCCTGGCGGCGGCAGCGATCGCCGTGTGGCCCGGCACCGACTGGCCGCCGGGCCGGGAGCCGGCTTCCGTGCCGCCGGCCGCAACTGCATCCGCGGACATGCGCGAGTGGTTCGTACGGTTTCCCGATGCCGGGAACCTAGTCCTGACGCTGCCGGACGGCTGGCAGGCGCGCACGGTGCCGAGAACGGACCGCCCGACTATGGTCTACGCCGCTACGCAGCCCCTCTCCCCCGGCGCCGTCGAACCCGGCTGCGCCGAAGGCGTCGCGCACCGCAGGGACGCCTTCGCCTGCGCGCCGCTGACCGCTCTGGAGCGCGGTGGCGCCGTCGTCGCCTTCGTACCGGTCGAGGCCCCGGACACAACTCTGCCCCTGACGTCCACGTTGTCGCCGGCGGCCGCACTCGGCGAGGCGTGCGGGGGCCTGGGCGGACGGCTCGAGTACCCCGCCCGGTCCGTAGTTCGGTCCGCGGACGGTGCCTCCGCCCTCCAGGTGAGCATCTGCCTGGGCGAGCCTTCGACCCGGCCCTACGCCGCCGACAGCGGAGTCCCGTCGATGCCGTCCGCTTCCCCCGGCGGCCGCGGCGGGCGGCCGGACGGCCCCGTGCCCGGCTTCACCGTCGCCCCGTCGGCCGGTTCTCCGGACGCCTGGACCCACGTGCTGCAACAGGTGCAGACGCTCATCAGCACGGTCCGCTACGGCTGACCCGCCAACTGCCTCTTTTCCATCTCCTTTTCGCGAAGAGTTCCTCAGTCATGCCCATACGCCCCGGACGCCCGCTCCCCGCGGCCGTCTCCCTGAGTGACGTACTCCTGGTGAGCGGCTGCGTTTCGTCCGCCGATGGCACGGGAGCGGCAGCGCCGGCCGCTACCGCCCAGGCTGGCGTTGCCGGCCGGCCGGTGGTGCCCGATGCGCGGCCCCGGCCGGCACGGAGTGAAGCGCCCTTGCCCGGTGTGGGAGCGGCCATGCTCGACGACATCCCCGCCACATCCCGTCAGGTGCTGCTCGTCACCGGCGACGGCGCGGATGAGAACACCGCCACGGCCGTGTTGTACGAGCGCACCGCCGCTGGCTGAGAACCGGCAGCGGGGCCCTGGCCCGCGCACAACGCGCTGAAGGGCTGGACCGACGACCACCGTCTGGGCGATCTACGCTCGCCCATCGGCGTCTTCGGGCTCACCGACGCGGGCGGCCTGCTCCCCGACCCGGGCACGCGTCTGCCCTACGACCATTCCTCGGCGTTCAGCATCTCCGGCATCGGGTTCGAAGGGGAGCCGTTGGCGGGCTCGTTCGACTACGTGGTCGCCCTCGACTACAACCGCAAGCCGGGGACCACACCGCTGGACTGGACCCGGCCGCTCGGTGAGGACAAGGGCGGTGGCATTTGAGTGCACGTGGACCACGACGGGCCCACCCAGGGCTGCGTCAGCATCGCCGAAGGGCACATGAAGGAACTGCTGCTCGCCCTCGACCCGGCCCTTAATCCCGTCATCGTCATGGGGGACGCGGCCGCACTGGCCCGCTGAGCACTGACCCGGACCGGCCCGGACCGCGGATCGGTCGCGCCGGATCAGCGGTCCGGGGCGGTGGTCAGTGCGTCGACCAGTTGCCGGGCCCGGGTCTCCTCCCCGAGCAGGAGCGCCACCAGCGGACCGGTGCCTCCGTCGTCGGCGGTCCGCGCCGCCCCCGGCCCCGCCACCTGGTCGAAGTACCGCTCGGCGGGCCGCGCGTCGGCCGTCAGGCGGATGCGCCCACCGGTCAGGACGGCGTGCGTCAAGGCATAGCCCAGGCCCAGGCCTGCCAGCCGCTCGCCGCCCGCGAAGCGAAGGGCGAAGGCGGAGCGCTCCGCCCCCGTCAGATGCGGATACCGGAGCGCGACCTCGTGGGTGGCCAGGACCGCCAGTAGGACGTGCTCCGTGCGCACCGCGTCGTCGCCAAGTCCACGTGCCTGTTCGTAGCTCTCCTGCCTGACCCACTCGACCGGCCTCGACGCCCAGTTGACCCCGCCGCTGCGGATCAGCCATCGCTTCCAGGGGGGCATGTGACGGTAGGGGCGGCGGCCGAGGAGGGCGTCGCGAGTGGCGTGCAACAGGGGGGTGAGGTCATCCTCTCGCGGGCTGCCGGCGCCGCCGTCGAGCCGGGCGCGTATCGCCTGCGGTGCGACGCCGCAGGCTGCCAGTGTCTCCACCGCACGGTTGTCGTCCTCCAGCAGGCCCCGCAGCAGGTGCACCGCGCCGAATTTCGCCGCGCCGTCCCGCCGGGCGTGTTCCATCGCTGCGGTCAGCGCCTTGGCCGCGGCCCCTGTGAAGCGGACGCGCCGGTCGCCGTCATCCCCGAGGACGTCCGGCGCGGCCACGCTCGTGCCGGCGTCGTCGTCACCGCTCCAGGCGCCGTCACGGCCCTCCCGGTCCCGCAGCACCACGAGGAGTGCGACCTTGGTCGCGCCCTCGTCCGCGAGTGCTTCGCGTGCGGGCCCCTTGACCGTGGTGAGTCCGGCGAGCAGGTGCTCGGTACCGATGGGGTCTTCGGCCGTTGCCCGGGCGCCGCGGGCAGCCCCCAGGACTCCCACGGTCCTCCACTCCGGCTCCTTGATCGCTTCCATGTGGTCCTTCCTTTTCTTGTCGGTTCCGGTCCGCGGCCTCGCAGGCCAGGGCTCTCGGCCCGTGCGGGCCGTGCCGCTCACTGTGCCGGGCGCTCGTCGGTATCGGGGCGTACGAACGACGCGGCCGGTGCGCTGGATCCGTGAGGCGGTGCCGGAAGGAGTCCGGAGCCGTGCGGTGCCGTGGCCGTCGGCGCCGGGTACGGACCGGCGGTGTACGCGACGGGTGAGGGGTAGTGCGGCAGGGTCGACAGCGGCGCGGGACGGGCGACGACCGCGGTGACGGGCGTGGCGAGGCGCTGCGGCGGTTTGCGGCGTGCGAGCCACAACACCGCGGCGGCGTACAGCAGGCTCGTCATGGTGTCGATGGCGGCGATCTGCCAGGGCAGGTCGGCTGCTGTCTCGTCGGAGGCCAAACCGTCGACGGCTGTGGCGGCGAGACCGAAGCCCATCAGGTTGTTCAGGACGTGCAGGGCGACGGAGGCCTCCAGCCCTCCGGTGCGTATGGTCAGCCCGCCCGCGACCAGGGCGAACACCAGCAGGTCGGCGAAGCCCCACGGGGTGCCCCAGCCGTGGGCGGCGGCGAACAGCACCGCCTGCGGCAGCACCGCGCACCACGGCGAGCGCAGGAACCCGCCCACCGCCTGCATCATCCAGCCGCGGAACACGTACTCCTCGGCCGCCGCCTGCAACGGTACGAACACCGCCAGCACCGCCATCGAGGTAAGGAACGCCGGTAGACCCACCCACTGGTCCGTCGCGGTGGACTCCTCCTCGCTTGTGGGGAGGAGGGACGAGGCCACGGCGAGCAGCGCGACGGCCGGTACCGCGACCGCCAAACAGCGCATCAGCCAGCCCCAGCGCAGCCGTCCGGCCACCGACGAGACGCTGCCGGCTGGTCTGCGCTCCGTCCAGCGTACGGCCAGCAGGACCAGGGGAAGCATGAAGGCGATGTACGACAGTTCCAGCACGGTGGTGGGCAGCAGGCCGAAGTCGATCGAACCGTCCGGCAGTTCCGGTCGGCCGGAGGCCGTGCCGACGGCGTAGGAGACGGTGTCGACGACGATGACCAGCAGCAGCCAGCCGCTGGCCAGCAGCGGCAGGCCCAGCAGCGGCCGCCACCACCGGTGGCGGCCGGTGAGGCGGGCCAGCCGGTGGTACGGGAGGGACGTCGAAGCAGCAGGTGATGTCATGTCCAACAGCATTCCGCCCGCCTGTGCGCGCGGCGTCCGTCGTCGGCAGGAAAGGCATCTCTACCTCAGGTTGCAGATGCGGACCGGTACGCCGGTACCGGCACACCGCCGGCGGGCTCAGTACCTCGCGCCGGTCGGGTCGTCGGCTGTGCCGCGGGGACGGACGAGGCCCGACTCATAGGCGAGGATGGTCGCCTGCACCCGGTCACGCAGGCGGAGTTTGCCGAGCAGGGCGTTGACGTGGGACTTGACGGTGCCGGTGGTCACCCCGAGCCGGTCACCGATCTCGGCGTTGGTCAGCCCGGAGGCGATCAGCACCAGCACTTCCCGCTCCCGGGGGGTCAGACCGGCGAGCTGCCCGGAGATTTCGGGCGGTACGGGCGCCCCGCGCGCGAACTGCCCGATGAGCCGGCGGGTGACGGCCGGGGCGAGGATGCCGTCCCCGGCGGCGACCACCCGGATGGCGGCGAGGACCTCATCGGGCAGGGCGTCCTTGAGCATGAACCCGGACGAGCCGGCGCGCAGCGCCTCGTACACGTAGACGTCGAGGTCGAAGGTGGTCAGGACGAGGACCTTCGGTCTGCTCTCCAGGGCGGTGATCAGGCGGGTCGCGGTGAGGCCGTCCATGCCGGGCATGCGGATGTCCATCAACACCACGTCAGGGGCGGTTCGTTCGGCGAGGGCGACCGCTGCCGCGCCGTCACCGGCCTCGCCGACCACGGTCAGGTCGGGTTCGGCGTCGACGACGGCGGCAAACCCGGCGCGCACCACCGCCTGATCGTCGACGACCATCACGCGTACGGCGATGACGCGACCTCCTGGCTGACGGCCCGGTCCGGTGTGTCACCGGCGGGCAGGGACACGCGCAGCGTACCCGCCCGGTCGACCGTCAGTTCGCCCTCCCCCACCTCCACCTGGACGCGCAGCCGTTCGGCCACCGGTCCGGCGGCTGCCAGAAGTACCCCGGTGACCGTGAGGTGCACCCGCTCCCGGCGCCGACGCAGCGTGATCCGGACTGGTCCGCGGTCACCTGCACCGAGCGCCGCCTCCACCACCCGGTACACCGCCAGAGACACCGCTGCCGGCAGGCCCTCGGCGGCTCGGGGCAGCCCGTACGACGTCACCTTCCGCCCGGCGGCGCGCCAGGTACGGCACAGCTCGACGAGGTCGGCCGCGACCGGCTGCGGAGCGTGCCGCGCCTCCTCCCTGCCACCGCGCAGGCTGCCCAGCAATTTCCGCATCGCCGCAAGCGCCGCCCTGGCCTCGGTGGTGACGTCGTCAAGGTCCCCTGTGCCGGCTCGATCCACCATCCGCTCGGTATGTTCCAGTACCTCCCTGTGCAACTCGGTGGCAATGCGTCGGCGTTCGGCGGCGGCCTCGTCGGCGGCCCGCCGTACGGTGTCGGCGAGCGCGCCGCTCTCCCGCGTCACCACCCGCCGCCGGCGTCCGCGCGCCGCCCGGCCCACCCCCCAGGAGACGAGCAGCAGCGGGCCTGTGGCGCACAACAGCAGCAACGCCGTCCAGCCGATAGCCACCGGATCGTCCGCCGGCGAGAGCACCAGCACCCCGTCGACCACGGCCGTCACAGTCATCGCGGCCACCAGGTTCACGGTGGCGGCCAGGACCGCGCCGAGGCCGCGCACGGTGTGCCGGCCATAGGCGGCGACCGCGTACGCCGCCATCGCCTCGCTCACCACGGCGCCTGGCAGCAGGCTCGCCCAGGCCGGCGGGACCAAGCCGGAGGCGCACGCGGCGGGTACCGCCCAGGCGGTCGCGGCCACCGCGCACAGTACGGCCCAGGGAGCCTGCCGCCGCCACAGCAGGGGCAGCGCGTGCACGGTCAGCAGCGCCGCCAGTGCGAGCAGGCCGGCCGGGTCGCCGGGCAGCGCCCCTTCCACGATGGCGGAGAGCAGTGCGAAGAGCGGCACCATCACGGCGGTGAACATCAGGCAGGCGTCTGTCAGTCGCTGCTCGCGGCGCGGGGTGTGCCGCCGGGCGGGCTGGTCCGGGCGGACGGGTCCGGTGTGGTCCGGCAGGGTCGCGCACACCCGCCAGCCACCGTCCGCGGCGGGCGCCGCCGTCAGGTCGCCGCCGACGGCCGCTGCCCGTTCGTGCATGCCGGTGACGCCGTGGCCCGAGCCGAGTCCAGTGGTGGCCCGCAACCGGGCCTGGGTGGCGCGTGGCGCATCGTTGTCCACCGTCAGGCCGAGGGTGTCGCCGTCTCGCCGGATGCGGACCCGCACGGGAGCGCCGGGGGCGTGCCGCAGTGCGTTGGTGAGGGCCTCGCGGACGATGGCGAGGACGGCTTCGGCTGCGGGGCCGGCGAGGTCGTCGGGCAGGTCGGTGTCGACGGGCCGGCCGAGCCGGCCGAACGCGGCGATGAGGTCCCGCAGCCGTCCGCTCACCGGCCGCGGGTCGGGCGGCTCGGTGTCGCGCAGGACGGCGGCCAGGCGGCGCAGCGCGGTGAGGATCTCCTCACCGGTGCGCACGGCGAACGATGTGGCCTCAGCGACGAGTTCCGGCCGTCCGGCGCCGAGCCGGCGGGCCGCGTCGACCGTGACCACCACGGAGGTGAGGTGGTGGGCACTGACGTCGTGCAGTTCTCTAGCGAGCCGATGGCGCTCGGTGTCGGCGGCCCGCCGTCTGTCCTGCTCGGCCCGGGCCAGCCGGTCGGCCGCCGCCCACCGGCCCCCAAGCCACTGCCGCCGTGCTTCTCCCAATCCGGCGCACGCCACGCATAGGGCGGCGGTGATCGCCAAGTCGGTCAGCGACACCGGTACGGAGCCGGAGCGCAGGGCGCCCGGCAGCCAGCCGCATGCGACGGCGGCGGCGGTGACGAGCGCGGTGACCCGTCCGCCGCGGCGCACCGCCACGGAGTAAAGAGCTGCGAACGCGCCGATGTTGCTGAAGTGCTCCGGGGCGGTCGTGGTGCCGATGACCGTTCCAGCCAGGGTTCCGGCCAGGGCGCGGAGCGGATCGTGGCGGCGCCGTCCCAGTGCGACGAACTGCAGGACGAGGGCGACCGCCAGTCCGGTGGGGAGCAGCACGCCATGCGGCGGGCTGCCCGGCAGCAGCAGGGCGGTGAGAATCACCGCGTTGGGCAGCGAGAGGGCGGTAGGCAGGAGCCAGTTGCGCAAAGGTTCCATGTCGGGTGCGAGCCTAAGCAACGTATCGGGCGGGTACGGCACCGGCGTCCGTCCCCGGCGCACTGCGTACGGGCGGTATCGATTCACCTGCTATTCCCCGCCCCGGACCGGGGTCAGGACAGGGAATCCGGTGTGGCGGCGGGACGGGTGTCCGCCCGGTCGCCGCCACGTTGGCGCAGCCGGTGGTACGCCGGGGCGAGCAGCGTGGCCACGAGCAGGCCGCACGCCGCCTGGAAGGTCCAGCGGAGCCAGCCATCGGGGGCGTCCCGGATGCGGTCCAGTGGGAAGTTGAGGGGGTAGGCCATCACAGCGCCGATCAGCAGCAGCCACCAGGGGCCGGACCAGCGGCCCCTGGCGAACGCGGCGACGCCGAGGGCGAGCGCGATGACCACGGCCGTCACGACGGTGAAGAGGACAGACATGGGGGACCACTTCCTGCTCTGCCGGGCCGGTGAGCAACGGATGCGAGGGGCGTGGCAGGAGAGCCGGGCCGCGTCGCGGACGAACGCCGCGACGCGGCCAGCGGCCTGGCTGCTGCCCTGCCCACCACTGGTGGGTGTGACATCAGCATTCCGCCCGCAGACGGCCCGTTCGTCGTCCAGCGGTACGAAGCCGGTCTATGTCTCAGGGTGGAGACGGCACCCGGTGGGGGGTGGAAGCGGTGGTCAGCGTGACACGGCGTCGGCTCGTGGCGCCGGGCGCGGGACCGGCGCGCCGGACCGGGCCGGACTGGTCGGGGGCGAAAGGTCGGGCCGACCGGCGTGTGTGGCGTGCGCGATGAAGCGGTGCATGTCGGCGGTGGCTCGCTCGCGGACCCAGATCAGGTGGAGCGGCAGCCGGGGGCCGTCCGCCAGCGGGATGCTGACGGTTCCCTCGGGCCGGCCGGCGCCGTTGTCCGGTTCGACGGTGAAGGCCACGGCCTGTCCCAGCCGGACGACGGCCAGCATCTGCAGGCCGTCGCTCACTTGCGCACCCGGGCGTCCGGGCGGGCCATCGGGCCACAGGGTGGGGTCGCTCAACGATGCGCTCGCGCCCAGCCAGCGGATCACCGGGCGGATGCCGAGTGGGAAGGGCTGTGGCTGTTGCTGCCGGTCAGCAACAGGCGTTGTGGCAGGTGGCGGGATCACCGGCAGGTGATCGACGGGATTCTGCACCGGGTGCGGACCGGCGTTCAGTAGCGTGACCTGCCCGAACGGTTCGGCCCGTGGAAGACCGCCTGTGAACGCCACCGGCTGTGGTCCGCCGACGGCACGCGGGAGCGTCTGCTCCAGCAGGTCCAGGCCGCGGCGGACGCGGCAGGCGAGATCGACTGGGGCATCTCGGTCGACTCCACCATCGTCCGCGCGCATCGGCACGCGGCCGGCGCCCGCAGCGACCCGCCGTCGGCCCTCGCGTCGAAGGGGGCCGACGAGGTGGAACACCAGGACGAAACGCCGTGGCAGAGTCTGGTCGCCCGCCTGGTGGAGGTGGTGCTGGAGGTGAGGGCCCGGACCGCTCGCGCGGCGGGTTCACCAGCAAACTCCACCTGAGCGCGGACGGCCGCTGCCGCCCGCTGCCCCTGATCGTCACCGCAGGCCGGCGAGCGGAGTGCACCCAGTTCAAGCCCGTCCTGGACAAGATCCGCGTGCCCCGGCCAGGGCCGGGCAGACCCCGCAAGAGGCCGGACAGTCCCGCCGCCGACAAGGCCTACAGCAACGGCCCCGTCCGCAAATACCTGCGGCGACGCGGAATCCGGCACACGATCCCGGAGAAGGCCGACAGCCAGGCCGCCCGCCTGCGCAAAGGCTCACGCGGCGGACGGCCACCAGACTTCGACGAGGACCGCTACAAGAAGCGCAACACCGTCGAACGAGCGATCAACCGCCTGAAACAGCACCGGGCCGTCGCCACCCGCTATGACAAGCGCGGCTACCCCTACCTCGGCACCACGACCCCGGCGGCCCTCACCGTCTGGCTACGAACTTGACCGGCCGGACAAGTCCTAAGCGGCACGTGTGAGCGTGACGGGTGTCCGGCCGGTGAGCCGTTTGCTCTCACGGTTGAAGTGGGCCTGGTCGGCGTAGCCCGCTGTGGCCGCGGCATCGCGCAGCGGCAGGCCTCCTCGTGCCAAGTGGAGTGCGTGCTGGAAACGGTGGATCCGCATGAGTGTCTTGGGGCCGTAGCCGAAGAGCCGGTTGCTGAGCCGACGCAACGACCGCTCCGACAGGTCGTGGAGCTCTGCTGTCTCCCGCACGCTCAGGCCCTCGCGAGCGGCACGGTCGAGGGAGGCCGCCACACGAAGGACGGAGCGGTCCGGGTCGGCCCGCGTCCACAGGGCGAGGAAGACCCGTTCGAGGGCATCGGCCGCGTTGTCCTCGAACGACCGGCCGTCGTGCCTGGGGAGCGCGACGAGTTCCGACAACTCGACGCGCTGGTCGGTCAGTTCGTGTGCGGGCACGCCGAAAAGCGCGTAGGCCACGCCCGGGGCGAGCCGGAGGCCCCAGGTCACCTCGCAGGCATCCGTCCGCGTGGTGAACGTCCGGGTGTCGGGGCCTGCCACGACCAGACGGCCCCGGAACCACATCAGGTCCATCACGCCGTCGGGGACGATGTGTTCTTCGGGGCCGTCCGAGAGCACCCGCCACATCGTCGCGCCGGTTCGGGCACCCCGTCGTGTCGTATGGCTCCCCACGTGTCGTCCACCTCCGCACCGCGCACACCAACGATCTCGTGCATGGTAGGCAGGGGGCCTCGACGACGGCGGCGGGGCTCGGTGTTCACGTCTGCCGTACCGACGTCAGGTCCGCGGCCTGCTGACGGGACGGCAGGCCGGCGACGGCCTGGACGATGTCGCTGATGTGTTCGCGGCGGCCGAGGTGACGGGCCGGGGCCCGCCGGTTCCTCAGGCGGGCGACGTCGCGCTCCGCACACGGCGTCCGTCGGCACGGTGGTCGCCGCACACCCCGAGGACGACCGGGAGCGGCTGCGGCGGCGGAACAGACCTCGGAGCCTGCCCGGCCCCCGGTCCTGCCCGGCCCCCGGTCCTGGTCGTCCTTCGGCTCCGGCGGCACAGCGGCCCGGAGGCGGACGGCTTCAGCGACGGCTTCCGCGGCCGTGGTGTCCGCGGACACGAACGCCACCGGCGGTCCGCCCTCGTTCGGCCGACAGCGCGGGCGGCGCCTCACTCGTTGTGCGGGTGTGGACGACGAAGGGAGGGCCGTGGACCAGTGGCCGTACGGGGCGGGGCAGCAGCGCCGCGCGCTGAGGTTCCGCATCGAGACCGCCCTCGCCAGGCGCCTGGGGGTGGTGACGGGGCCGCCGGTCCGGCCCGCCCCGGCGAACTCCGGCAGGACCAGGCGGTGCGACGGCTGGTGCCGGGTTCTAGGCTTCGACCATGACCGAGAACAAGACTCCGACGCCCCGTGACGCCTTCGAGCTGCTGCTGGCCGGTAACCAGCGCTTCGTCGCCGGCACCCCCGAGCACCCCAACCAGGACGCCACCCGCCGCGCCGAGACCGCACCGTCCCAGCAGCCCTTCGCCGTGCTGTTCGGATGCTCCGACTCCCGGCTGGCCGCCGAGATCATCTTCGACCGCGGTCTGGGCGACCTGTTCGTGGTGCGCACCGCGGGCCACGTCATGGGCCCGGAGGTGCTGGGCAGCATCGAGTACGGCGTGGACGTCCTGGGCTGTCCGCTGGTCGTGGTCCTGGGCCACGACTCGTGCGGCGCGGTAGGCGCGGCGTGCGCCGCTTTGGAGAACGGCATGGCACCGGCCGGATACATCCGGGACGTCGTCGAGCGCGTGACCCCCAGCGTGCTGGCAGCACGGGCCGCCGGGCAGGTCGAGCCCGAGGAGATCCTCGCCGAGCACGTCAGGCATACCGTCGACCTGCTGCTGGACCGCTCCCGGGTGCTCGCCGAGAAGGTCTCCGCCGGCCGGGCCGCCGTGGTGGGCCTGTCCTACCGCCTGGCCGACGGCAGTGCACAGCTCGTCGCCTCCCGCGGCCTCGACGCGGCGGTCCCCGCCGCGTCCTGACCGCCCCCGGCCGCGGCGGCTCAACGTGAGTTGGCGCGGCCGGAGGACACCCGTGTGCGTGGGCGAGACACCCCTCACGTTCACCGCGTGAACATCCGTGGAAGGGCCTGCGGCGGCTCACGGAGCCGACCGCGCGCCCGGCACCGTCCCCCGCGCCGACCCGGCACACCCCGCGGATCCGCGGGGTGTGCCGGGGATGGGGAGCGGTGGCCGGGGGCGTCACCTGCCGGCCCGGGATGATCGAGCTGCTCCGGACGATCCCCGGGCACAGTGCTGCGGAGATCGGTCATGCCTGTGACTCCTGCCGCCCGGCCCGACGGCGGGTTCCTCGTCCCCGGACTTCGGCAGCGTCCCGGCCCGAGGAGTTCGGGATCCGCCCAGAACCGGATCACCGGCCGGGGTTGCGCCGACTCCCCGGTGCCGGTGCCGCGTTCCCTGATCGGGCAGGACCGGAGTCGGCCCCAGCCTGCCCGAACGCATACGGAACGGCGCCCGGGCAGGCTCCGCCGGCTCGGTCCGGCGGGTGGGGAACCCCGCGACGGCGGTGCGCCGGATGCTGCTGCCGGCACAGCGGCCGCTGTCGGGGTTGGTACGGGCAGAGGGGGCCGACTGGACCGGACCGCTCGGGGGAACGGGGGTGGTGATCTGGTCAGGGCCATGGAGGCCCGTGAAGCAGCCCGGAGCGGTGACGACCAACCGGTGGACCGCTTCGCCTCCGCTGACCACCGGGCGATTGCGCTCTGATCCGACCCCGGTCCTCCGCTGCCGAGGCAGCCCGCAATCACCTCACCCGCGCCCTGCGGCGTTTCCGCGCGTTCCAGCACGCCGTGTGCCAGTGCCGCCGCTCGTCCGCACCGCCGCGCGTGGGCCATGCCATCACATGCGGGACGCCGGAGGGGATCACATGGTCGCAGCCGGGGCAGCGGTAGGTCTCGCCCTCGGCACCCGCGCCCGCCACCCACCGCACGGTCCAGTCCTCGTCCTGCCAGACCGCCGACGGCTCCTCGGCCCGCCTGCCGGGAGGCCGGCTCATCATCCGCAACCACCACGGGTACAGCGACGTACAGGCCGACCAGGTCAGCAGTACGCCGGCCATGACCGCCACCGCGGTCTCCGGCCACCCCCGGCGAGCCACCCAGTCCCCCATCCGCGCCGCCAGATCACCGCCCGCGGCCGGGTCGACGGGCAACGCACCGGTACGCACCCACACCGCGGTGAAGGCGGCCAGCACCACCCCCGAAAGAGCCCCGAGCGTCACCCGCAGTGCGACGACCGCGCGGGAGACGTGGGTGGCGACGGTCCCCGGCGCCGCCCCCATCACCTCGGCCGTCTCGGCCTGGGTCAGTCCCAGCGCCTTGTTGCACCACACCGACCTGCGCTGCTGCGGCGGCAGGGCGTCCAACGCGGCCTCGATGTCCAGCCGCCGGTCAGCCGCGCCGCACGAGTCGGCGGCGCCGGCGGCGGTCTCCAACTGCACGTCCGCGTCCAGGGAGGCGTACCCCTGGCCGCCGCGGTAGCGCAGCACCGCGTGCCGGACCTCGTTCCTGATGGCCGCGAAGACGTACGGGCGCAGGTTCCCGATCGGCTCGGTGCGGGCCAGCACGGACGTGAGGGCGTTCTGCACGACGTCCTCGGGGTCCGCCGAGGACGGCGGGATCCCGCAGGTACGCAGCCGCTTGCGGGCGTAGCCCACCATCTGCCCGTGCCGCTCGACGACCAGCGCCCTCAGCGCCTCGGCCTGCCCCGCCCCGGGCCCCTCCCGCTCAGCCACGCCCACCCCGCTCCCCCCTACGGCGTCCCCGGCCCTCCCGGTCACCCGACTCGCCCTTGGCGCGGATCAGTGATGCCCTCCCCGCCGCGCGGTTGCGGAACGCGATGCTCTTCAGCACGCTGCTCAGCGCCGGCGCGAAGAGCAGCACCAGGAACACCACGACCCCGATACCCGTCAACTCCACCGGACTCCTCCAGTCTGCGGCCTGTCAGTGCCTCACGGTGAAGCAGCGGCCGTACGTCCTCCTGACAGTCCTCAGGGCGCCGGATTCTTTACACAGCGGCAGAAAATTTTTCGGCAGCCTCCGGGTTCGACGGGAACGGAGGACTGCCGACCGGCCGGCCGGACGGGTCACGCGCCGAGGGCCCGCTGAACCGGGTCGTCCTGGCGAGCAGGCCGGGCACACAAGCGTGAGGATAAATACCTATTTGTCCGACTACGCTGGCCCTGTGAAGTCGTATCCAACTCCTTCGGGCAGCGATCACGGCGACCGGACGCCGCCGGTCGCCGGAGTGCGACCGGAGATTCTCGCCTCCTGGCAGCGCTCGCAGTCCCTCGGCATCGACCGCGAGCGGGCGGCCCTGCCGATCGAGAGTGACCTAGATCCCGACTCCCGGCTGATCAGGGCTGCCGCGCCGGTGCTGGCCCGCCTGTGCGAACGGTTCTCGGGCGTACCGGTGACCGTCACACTGGCCGACTCACGGGCGAACATCGTGGACCGGTGGGGCGACCCGGCGGGGATGAAGCTGATGGACGCCGCCTCCTTGGTGCCGGGCGCCAATGTCGACGAGCGGTTCATGGGAACCAGCAGCGTCAGCATGGTGCTGAGCACCAGGGCGCCGTTCGTGGTCGTGGGCCACGAACACTTCTTGCACGACCTCAAGGAGCTCACCTGCATGGCCGCACCGGTGCGTGACCCGGTGGGCGGCACCGTGCGGGGCGCGGTCAACCTCTCCGTGCCCCGGGCGCTGGCCGACCCCGGCATGGCACTGGTCCTGCAGGACGCCACCGAACGCATCGGGGAACGCCTGCTGGAGCTGAGCACGGCCCGCGAGCGCGAGCTCACGCGCTCCTTCCGCCGGGCCGTGGAGCTCGGCGGGCGCACCGAGCTGGACCTCGGCTCGGGAGAGCTGTCCGGGCGCGGCGGACCGCCGCCCCCGCTGGCCTCGCAGGAGCGCCTGATACTGCTGGAGCGTGCCGTCGAGCTGATCTCCTCGACCGGTGAGGCGTTCACCGAGGTGCCGCTTGCGGGCGGTCGCGTGGCCGTACTGCGCCGCCGGGAGCTGCACCACGGCGACGCGGAGGGCGCGGCGGTCGAGGTCAGCTTCCAGGACACCGGCGGCACGGGTGCGGCGGGTCCGGCCACCGCGACCGCCCGCGACGGTCGCCGTGTGCCGCTCCTGAACCGCCCCGCCGAGGCGGCGGGGGCGAAGGCCCCCGGCGCGACGGCGGAACCGCACGCCGCCGGGGCGACCGACGCGTGGCTGCTGCTCGTGGGCGAGCCGGGCGTCGGCCGGCTCGCCGCCGAGGCGCGCGGGCGGCTGTCGCTGCTGAACGAGGCGGGCGTGCGGCTCGGCACCACCCTGGACCTGTGGCGTACCGCCGAGCAACTGGCGGAGATCGCCGTGCCGCGCTTCGCCGACCTGGTCGTCGTCGACCTGGTCGAAAGCGTCTTGGCGGGTGAGGAGCCACGGCCCGGACCGCTGCGCCCGAAGGCACCGCTGCGCCGGGTGGCCGCCTGGGCCGGCGAGGACGCCCGCGACACCGCGACCGGCGGCGTGAACGAGCCGACCGGCTACCCCGCCGGTACGCCCCAGGCCCGGTGCCTGGAGACCGGACGGCCGGTCACGGACTCGGTGGTGACCGCCGCCCTGGCCGGGCATCCGGACGGCCGGGTGCACCCCGTGGGCTTTCTCGGCGAGGGCGTGCACTCCTACCTGGGCGCTCCGCTGTCCGCGCGGGGCTCCGTCCTCGGCGTGGCAGGCTTCTACCGCCGCGGCAGGACGAGGCCGTACGAGCAGGACGACCTGACGCTGGCGGGCGAGCTGGCGGCCCGTGCCGCGATCAGCATGGACAACGCCCGCCGCTACCGCCGGGAGCATCACGCCTCCCTCACCCTGCAGCGCAGTCTGCTGCCGCACGCCCTGCCCCGGCTGAGCACCGTCGACCTCGCCTCCCGTTATCTGCCCGCGGACGCCAGGTCGGGTGTGGGCGGGGACTGGTTCGACGCGATTCCGCTGTCCGGTATGCGCGTGGCGCTGGTCGTCGGTGACGTACCCGGAAACGGGCTGCAGGCGGCAGCGACCATGGGCCGGCTGCGTACGGCGGTACGGACGCTGGCCGGCCTGGACCTGCTGCCCGAGGAGGTGCTGGCCCACCTGGACGACCTGGTCAGCCGCACCCCCGGCGAACCGGCCGACGAACAGGACCCGGCGACGGGGACGACCTGCCTGTACGCGATCTACGACCCCGTGTCCAGCCGTTGCACGGCCGCACGGGCCGGTCATCCGCCGCCCGCTGTGCTGACGCCGGGCGGAAAGGCGGAGCTGATCGGCATGCCGACCGGCCCGCCCCTCGGGCTCGGCGGGATCCAGCCGTACGAGTCCGCCACCGTCGAGCTGCCTGCGGGCAGCCTGCTGACGATGTACACCGACGGCCTGCTCAAGGAGAGCCGCGGCTACGAGGACACCGACGCGCGCACCGGGCAACTGCTGGCCTCGCTGAACCTCGTCGGCCCGGAGCTGGAGGGCATCTGCGACCGGGTCGCGGATGCCCTCCTGCCCGGCGGTCCGCACGACGACGTGGCCCTCCTGCTGGCCCGTGTGCACGCGCTGCCCGAGGACCAGGTGGCGTCCTGGGAGTTTCCGTCCGAGCCCTCGGCGGTGGCCCGGGCCAGGGCGCTGACCCGGGCGCAGCTCGACGCCTGGGGCATGTCGGAGCTGGATTTCAGCACCGGGCTGGTGGTCAGCGAACTGGTGACCAACGCCGTGCGATACGGCGGCCCGGGTCCGGTGAGTCTGCGGTTGCTGCGCGACGACTCACTGATCTGCGAGGTCTCCGACAGCAGCAACACCTCTCCGCGCATCCGGCGCGCGGCCACGACCGAGGAGGGCGGGCGCGGCCTGTTCCTCGTGGCACAGTTCACCAAGAGCTGGGGCGCCCGCTACATGCCGCAGGGCAAAACGGTGTGGGCCGAGCAGATTCTGCAACGGGAGCAGCCCGCACCGGAGACGGACGAGCAAACACTGCTGGCCATGTTCGACGACCCCGGCTGACCGGCCTGCCTGCACACGGCCGAAGCAGGATCGCACCGACCGTGCGAGCCGACGAGGACGGCTGCGGCGTCGGCGGCACCCGCCGCGCGGTCAACCGCTCCCACCAGCACACCGCCCCGGGCGAGGAGAAGTTGGTGCGTTACCTCCGTTCAGGACCGGCCCTTGCCGTCACCGGATCACCAGTCCACGACGCGCTGTGGCTCTGCCACAGCGGACGCACGAGAAGCGGGGATCGTCGGGGCGGCGGTCGTGGAGCGACGCATCGCCGCGCCCGGCGCGGACATCGAGCGGCTCACGCGGCTGCGTAACGCCCTGCAGGCCGGCCTTGCCACCGAGCGCGACAGTGGCCCGGCCGTAGCGCTCGATGGCCGGCTGAGACCCACAGTCACAGCCGTGCCGACGGGTTGGTGCTCCGCATGAGGTGACGTCCGGCGTCGTCGCAGCGCACCACGGCGAAGGCCGGGTGCCGGCGCCCCTGGATACCGGATGGACGCCTGATGTACCACCGGCCGTGACGCCTGGTGCCGCATCAGGCAGCGTTCGCCCTGTCGTCGGCCGGCGGAGTCATCCCGCGCCGAGTGGCACGATCTACTCGGCGGCGAGCTGGTGGTCGGCCCAGACATAGCTTTCGGGCAGCAGGTCGGCGATGCCGACGGTGCGGAGGCGATCGCCCGCCCCGACGATGACCTCGAGAGCGGGGAAGTAGTCGAGAAGGACCTGCCGGCACCGCCCGCACGGGGGGACAACCCCTCGGTCGCGGTCGCCCACGGCGACGATCGTGTTCAGTTCGTAGGCGCCCTGGGCGGCTGCCGCGCCGATGAGGACCACCTCCGCGCAGGGGCCTCCCGTGAAGTGGTAGGCGTTCACCGCGGTGACGATGCGGCCGTCCTGGGCGCGGGCTGCGGCTGCCATGGTGTGGTTGTCGCCCCGGCAGCGAGTGCGGGCGACGTGAGCCGCGGCCCGGATGAGTTCGTGGTCGACGTGGTGGGGCTGCCTGGTCATCTTCTCTGCCTTCGCCGGGTGTCAGGCGACATTGACCCGCGTGACGAGGATGCACAAGCGATTATCGGCGGTGTGCTTGGGTTGAGCGGCCCGAGCTCGTCCACGCAGAGAGTGACTCCGGGCGCACCATCCTCGGGTATGACCTCGCCGTCGGTGATCGCATAGAGATGCTCGACCTTGGCCTCCTCGGTCTGGTAGTCGGGGTCGTGGGAGGTCTTCCAGGACGGCCCCGAACCGGTCGGCCCGCTCCCGGGTCCGGCACGTGCGGAAGGCGGCGAAGGCCTGGAAGAAGCAGGTGCTCGGCCATCCCCTGTTCTCCACCGCCGGACCCGCCTGCACGCTCCCCCACGCCCTGGCGCGGCACCGCCCCGCGCCCGGCCGCGCCCCGCATGCGCCGGCGTTGGTCCTCGCGACGGCCGAGGCGGGTCCCCAGTGCGACGAGGGCGGGAACACCGGCCGCCCCACGGGCACCAGCGGCCTGGGGACCGCCCTCACCACTCCCGGGCTGGACCACGGCGGCATCGACTCCACCATGGAGCTGCGGTATCCCGCCGACCCCGGTGACGGCAGCGGTCTGCAGTACTCCTTCGGTGCCGGCCTGGACCCCCTGAGGGGGACGACCGCCGGTCCACGGGCGTGCGTGCCGCCACGCAGAGCTCGGACGCCTTCTTCGTCCGGCTCTCCCTCGACCCCAGTACGTTCTGGGTCAACCTCCATCCGCACGAGCCGGGGGCAGGGGCCGGAGACGGGTGCAGGGAACCGGGGCCGGGGTATGCAGGTCCGGGGAGTGAGGACCGGGCTGGAGAGGCGGTCCAGTACTGCTCCCCGGCCCTGCTCACCAGACGGGCGGCCGAATGTCCGGGGGTCCGGCCGGCACCCGCCGGCCGCGTCCCCGGCCTCCCAGGGCAGTACGGCTAGGACAGGTATGCCTCCACCTCACTGAACTGGGCCGCCGGCCAACCGGTGTTCGCCGTGACGTGCAGCCTGAGGTGGCGCAGGTTCGTGCCGGCGGGCAGGTTCACGGTGACCGTGTTGCCGGTCGCCGGATCGAAGCGGTACTCCCGTGACGCGACCACCGTGGAGTACGCCGAACCGTCCGCGCTGCCCTGCACGGACAGCGTCTGGGTGCGGGCCTGCCAGGCCTGCGCCGGCGGCAGCTTCAGCACCAGTCGGCGTACGGCCTGCGCCGATCCCAGATCGACGGTGAACGCCTGCGGGAAGGCCTGGTTGGCGGACTCCCAGTACGTGTTCGCGTCGCCGTCGACCGCCCTGCCGGGCGTGTACACGTCCTGGGAGCCGGTGGCGGTGGCCGGCCGGCCCTTGGCGAGGTTGCGCGTCGGGTCGGGGTCCGGGTTGCCCTGACCGGGCTGCGGCCAGGTCGAGCAGTCCGACCAGGTGCTGTTCCAGCCGGAGTTGCCGCCGCCGTCGGTGAGCGTGAAGGTGCCGGAGCCGGCCGGGTACGGGCAGTTGTAGAGGCCGGCGGCGCCGACCCCGGTGGCCGTGACATTGCGGAACGTGGCGGCGCCCGGCGCCTCGGCCTGCACCACGACCGTGCCCGTGTTGCGGACGGTGGCGCCGTCCACGGTCACGTTCCTCGCGGCGTGCCCGCGCCCGCTGCCGGAGACGAACTCGAAGGCGCTGTACGGGCTGTCGGTGATCGTCGTGTCGGTGATCCTGATCTGTGCCTCGATGGGGCTGTCGTAGGCGTCGACCCGGAGCGCGCCCATCGGGTGGTTCCAGTTGGGGTTCATCGCGCCGGTCCGTACGAGCGTGTTGCCGTCGACGGTGATCGTGCCCGCCAGCGGGTGGAACGGATCGAGGAACTTCTGGTTGGAGATCGCGATGCCGCTGCCGAGGGCGTTGGTGTCCATGACGATGTTGTTCCTGACGGCGATGTCCGTGCCGCCGTAGATCGCAATGCCGTTGGCGAGGTTCGGCTGCGAGATCGTGTTGTTCTCGAAGCTGCTGTCGGTGTCCGGCGCGTACAGCGACCACATGGCGAGCGCGTCGTCTCCCTGGTTGCGCAGGAAGTTGTTGCGGACGCGGACGCCGCGCGCGTTGCCGTTGAGGTTCAGTCCGTCGGCGGTGGTGTCGAGGATGCGGTTGTTCTCCACGACGAGGTTGTCGTTGTTGCCGGTGAGCCACAGGCCGACCTTGAGGTGCTGGAGCCACATGCCGGACACCGAACTGCCGGGCCCGAGGGAGCCGTTGACGAAGTTGTCGGGATTGCTGTCGACGCGCTCGGTGACCTCGCCGATGACGGCGAAGTCCTTGAGGTGGACCTTGCCCGACGAGTTCGGCTGGTCGATGAAGCGGGAGGCCCGCACGATCGAGTGCCAGTTGCCGGCGCCCTGGATCGTCACGTTCTGTACGCCGTTCAGCGACGACGTCAGCCGGTACTCGCCCGGCGGGATCCACACCACTCCTCCCTGCGCCGCGGCGATGGCGTCCCGGAAGGCCTGTGTGGAGTCGCCCCGGCCGGTGGGATCGGCGCCCCGGTCCGTGACCGACACCGCCCCGGCGGGTCTGGTCGCGGCACCGGCGACCTGCTCGAAGTCGGCCACATCGACGGTGACCTGGACGTCCGTGGCCTCCACGGCGACCTTGTCACCGGCCTGGACGTCCTGGCCGAGCAGCAACCGCGCGTTGTCGTACAGGTGGTGCGTCCTGGCGCCGGCGATCCAGGGCGTGTCGACGTAGGAGTACTTCGAGGTCACCGGCAGGGTCTTGGCGAGTTTCCGGCCGTTGACGTACACGTTCAGCGTGCCGGACTGGCCGTCCGGGACGCTGTACGCCACGTTCACGGCGTTGGCCGCGCGGGGCGCCGTGAACTCGACGCGCTGCCCGGCCGACAGCCGCACGGCCCGGCGGCCGGAGGCCTCGGAGGCGAGGGTGCCCTGCGTGTGGTCGGGGCCGATCCGGGTGCCGGTGGTGGTGGCGGACTCCGCCTCGACGGAGGTGAAGGGCAGGGTGGCGCCCGCCGCCGCGTGCGCGGGCGCGGGAGCGAGGGCGACGAGCATGCCGGCGGCCAGGGCGACCACCGCGGCACTCGCTGTCATGAACCTGACATTACGGGTGGTGTGCGTGTGCATGTGCCGTTCCCTTCGTGGTGGGGATGGGACAGCGGACCGCGCCGGTGTCAGGGGCGCGACTGGACAACGGTGTCCTGCGGGAGCCGCCCGTGGCCGTCCGGCGGGCCGGTGGCGAGCAGGAGTTCGGTGCGCCCGGCCGGTTCGACGGCAGCCCGGGAGGGGTTCACGACGCACAGGGCGCCCGTCGTGCGACGGAAGGCGAGGACGCCGTCGGGGGCGGGCGGGCAGGTGAGCGGTCCGTCGCCGCACACCGGCCGGGCACCGATCGCCGTGCGGTGGCGGCCGGTCGTGCAGTCGGGGCCGGCCGACTGCCGATCGTCCGCGCATCGCGGCCGGTCGGCGGGGTGCGGGAGCCACGGCTCGCCGCCTCGCCGGCGACGAGGGCGAGGGTGCGGACAGCGATCACGGCGAGAGCGTGACGGAACCGGGTGCGTCTCATCGGCGGACTCCTCAGGGCAGGAGAGCGGGCGCCGCACACTCAAGCACCGCCAACAACTCTTCGCAAGATGTCGCGCAAATTTTGTAATTGCCTGGCAGCTCGATGGATCTCAAGGACGGAGTGCTTGCGCGACTGCCCCGCGCACCACTAGTTCCGAAATGCCCGGCTGACCGTTCACGCTCGACGAAAGACACAGAGGCACCCCTCGCCAGAAATACTTGGCTAGCCACGTAATTGGTGTTACGTTTACGTGGTCGGCCACATATTGCGGTCGCCGGTTGAGCCCACCGAAGGAGACAGCAGTGATGAAGGCCATCGTTTTCGACACGTTCGGCGGCACCGAGGTGCTGCACGAGACGGAGACCGAGATCCCTGAGCCCGGCCCCGGCCAGGTCCGCGTCCGCGTCCGGGCGGTCGGCGTCAACCCGGTGGACGGAAAGATCCGCTCCGGGATCATGGAAGCCATCTTCCCCACCACGCTGCCCGCCGTCCCCGGCGGGGAGATCGCCGGGGTCGTCGACGCCCTCGGCGAAGGCGTCGACCTGTTCAAGGTGGGCGACGAGGTGCTGGGCTGGTCCGACACCGGCGCCTACGCCCAGTACGCGCTGGCCACCGCGGCCGTCCTCGCCCCCAAGCCGCCCGGCCTGGACTGGACGCACGCGGCCGCACTGCCGGTGGCGAGCGACGGCGCCGACCGGGTCCTGGACCTGCTCGACGTCAAGGCCGGCGAGACCTTGCTGATCCACGGCGCGTCCGGCGCGCTCGGCACCATCGCCGTCCAGCTCGCCGTCGCCCGCGGCGCCCACGTCATCGGCACCGCCGGCCCGGCCAACCAGGATTACGTGACCTCACTCGGTGCCACCGCGCTGGTCTACGGACCGGGCCTGGTCGAGCGGGTCCGCGCTCTCGCCCCGAACGGCGTGGACGCCGTGCTCGACGCCGCGGGCAAGGGCGCGCTGGAGGACTCCATCACCCTGCGCGGCGGCACCGACCGGATCGTCACCACCGCCGACTTCCGGGCCCGCGAACTCGGCGTCGTCTTCGCCGAGGGCCCGCAGCGGCGCTCGGCCGCCCGGCTGACCGAACTCGCCCGACAAGCCGCCGACGGCACGCTGGTGACCACGGTCGGCGCCACCTACCCGCTCGCCGACGCGGCCAGGGCCCAGCAGGCCAGCGACGCCGGCCACGGCCGCGGGAAGCTCGTCCTCACCGTCGACTGACCTCCTCCCGCGAGGACCGGCCCCTGCGCCTGCGGGGCCGGCCCCGCATGGCTGCCCGCGACCAGCCGGCCGCCTCCGGTCAGCCCGTACCCGCACGCGCCCGTCGCGTGTCCGGCCCGCACCCCGTCGGTGTCCGTCCTCCGTCCCTCCCGTACCGAAGGAAGCCCCTATGCCCACCACCGGCCTGAACCCCCTGTGGCAGCCCACCCGCGCCGGGGACATCCGGCTGCCGCACCGGCTGGCCATGGCCCCGATGACGCGCGGCCGCAGCACCGCGGAAGGTGTGCCGACCGAGCTGAACGCCGAGTACTACGCCCAGCGCGCCTCGCACGCGCTCATCATCACCGAGGGCACCCAGCCGTCCGCCGACGGGCAGGGCTACCTGCTGACGCCCGGCATCCACTCCGAGGAGCAGGTGGCCGGGTGGCGCAAGGTCACCGACGCGGTGCACGCCGCCGGCGGGCGCATCGTCGTGCAGCTGATGCACGTCGGGCGCATCGCGCACCCCGACAACACCCCGCACGGACGGCAGCCGGTGGCACCCTCCCCGGTGCGCCCGGCGGGAATGATGTTCACCGCGTCCGGACCGCAGGAGATGCCGCGGCCCCGGGCGCTGTCCGCCCAGGAGGTCGCCGCGACCGTCGAGGACTACCGCCGCGCCGCCGCGGGCGCGATCGCGGCCGGCGCGGACGGCGTGGAGATCCACGGCGCCAACGGCTACCTCGTCCACCAGTTCCTGTCCAGCAACGCCAACGAGCGCACCGACCGCTACGGTGGCCCGGTCGGCAACCGCATCCGCTTCGCCCTCGAGGTCGCCGCGGCCGTCGCCGACGAGATCGGCGCGGGCCGCACCGGCATCCGCCTGTCCCCCGGCAACCCGTACAACGACATCCGCGAGGACGACACGCACGAGCTGTACCCGGCGCTGGTGCGCGCCCTCGCACCGCTGGACCTGGCCTACCTGCATCTGGTCCACACCGGCGACGAGCGGCTCCTGGACACCCTGCGGTCACTGTGGCCCGGAGCCTTCGTGCTCAACCGCCCGGGAGCCGACCTGGCCACACGCGCCAGGGACGTCGCCGACGGCCGGGCCGACATCGTCTCCGTCGGCGCGGCGGCACTGGCCAACCCCGACCTGGTCGAGCGGGTACGCTCCGGAGCGCCGCTGAACACGCCCGACCCTGCCACCTTCTACAGCGGCGGCGAGACCGGATACACCGACTACCCCACCCGCCACGACGCCTGAGGAGAAGCCATGACCGACCCCGCCTCCAGGCACCCCAGCACGGCGCGCGACGGACGCCTCAGCTACGCCGTCTTCCAGCTCGCCCGCGCCCACCGCGGCCACGCCGCCGCCATGCTCCGCACGATGAACCTGCACCCAGGACAGGAGCTGCTGCTGATGCAGCTCTTCGACCGCGACGGCCAGACCCAGTCCGAACTGCTGGACAGCGTCGGGCTCGACCACTCCACCGTCTCCAAGTCGCTGCGCCGCATGCAGGACGCCGGACTGCTCACCCGGGAACCGGCCGAACACGACCGGCGCGTCATGGTGGTCCGGCTCACCGACGCCGGCCGCGCCCTGCGTGAGCCCATCGCCGACATGTGGCGCGCCTTGGAGGAGCTCTCCATACAGAACCTGACGGCGGAACAGGTCGAAACGTTCACCAGAACCGCATACGCCATCGAGCAGTCGATCAAGAATCGCGGTCGCCAGACCTCGACGAACGCGTGACTGATCGTTTCAGAATGAGTTCGGTGCAGGTGCTCGGCAGCGTGCCGCGGGTGTCGGATGGTCTTGTGCCTGCCGACCTATGGGAACGTGTCGCTCCGTTGCTGCCGTCCCGGTCGCCGCGGCGCCATCTGCTCGAGACGCCTCAGAACCTCGTTCCGGAACGATCGGTCAGAGCTCCCTACGGAACACAGTTCCGTAGGCGGCGCCGGCAGATCAGCGAGCAGGCGGGCTCGAGGAACGCCTCGTGGATGTCGCCGCGGATCTCCCAGCGGATGCGCAGGCGGCCGGACCGGTGCAGCGGCGCGATCGTCCGCTCGGCCACCCACCGCCTGGCCCCTGGGCCGGAACCGTGGCCGGTACGCTCGGCGTCGCCCGCGGGGAGGTAGGGTCTTTCGGCGTCTTCGGCCGTGGAAGGGGTTCCGGGTGTTGGTGCAGGTGGTACGGGACGGCGTGGTTCTGGCACTCAGCCGTCGCAGCGGGGAGGGCAGGCCGCTGTTATTGGTGCCGGGAGTCATGGCTGACGCCGCTTCATGGCAGCCCGTGGTGGACGCACTGTCCACGGATCAGCCCGTGTACGTGCTGAACCGGCGCGGCCGTCGGCCCAGCGGTCCGCTGGGCGACGGATACTCGGTGGGCACCGAGGTCGAGGACCTGTGCCGGGTGCTCGACGAACTCGGCGCAAGCGAGGACTGCGGTGGCGGAGTGGATGTGTTCGGCTGGAGCTACGGCGGCCTCATCGCGTTGGAGGCCGCGGGGCGGCACGCCGGCGTCCACTCGCTGACGCTCTACGAGCCGGTGATACGGCCCTTCGGTCTCCAGGCGCTGGATGCGTTGCGGCAGGCCGACGAGGCGGGCGACCTGGACCGGGCCGTGGAAGTGGTGAACCGGGACGTGTCCGGCTTCTCCGCCGAGTACGTCGCGCAGTTGCGCCGCAGCCCGGTGTGGCAGGTACTGCGGCCGCTCGCGGCGCCCCTGGCCAGGGAGTTGGCCGCGCTCAACGACCACTCGGCCGATCTGCCGGGCTACGGGAGACTCGCCATGCCCGTCACCCTGCTGCTCGGTGGCGACAACGAGGGGATCCCCCCGTACGGGGAACCGTTCGCCCGGATCGCGACGGCGATGCCCCGTGCTCGCGTGCGCGTGATGCCGGGGCAGGGGCACCTCGCCCACGCCCAGGATCCCCGCATGCTCGCCCGGTTCATCGTCGAGGCGCTGGACTGGGCCCGTCAGCAAAGGATCCCGTAACCGCCGGTCGCGGGTGAGAGGGGCCGGGTGCGACTGGTGTGATCACGGCATCGGGGGTCGACCGGCGCGGTCCGGCCGATGTCGTCCTCGGCACCGGCCGCGGCCAGGTCCGCGGCGGTGATCAGCCCGCCGTCGGCCGCGGCCGGGATCGGCCGCCTCGGCCGCCTCAGTAGACGCTCAAGCCGTACGCCGACAGCCACTCGGTCACCGGCTGGTAGTAGGTGAAGCCTCCCGAGCTGCAGTTCCCGCTGCTGCCGACGATGATGCCGAGGGCCGTGCCGCCCGAGAAGGCCGGACCGCCGGTGTCTCCGGGCTCGGAGCAGATGGTGGACCGGAACAGTCCGTATACGGTTCCCCCGCCGTAGTTGACGGTGACGTTCACGGCCTGGACGGTTCCGCAGCGGTGCCCGGTCGTCCGCCCGACGTGGCAGATCGACTGCCCGACGACGGGGTTCGCCGCGCTGGTGATGTCGCGGGTGCCGGCGCCGGCGCCCAGCGAGACCTCGCCCGGGTAGGCGACCGCCGTATCGGTGTACCGGACACTCGCGTAGTCGTTGCCCGGGAAACTCACCCCTGCGGTGACGCCGACGCCGACGGTCAGGGCGGCGTCGGCGTACCAGGTACGGGCGCCCTGGGCGCACCGGCCCGGAACAAGCGCGTACGGCGCGGAGCCGGAGCGGGCGTTGAAGCCCACGGTGCAGCGGCCGCCGGTGCTGTAGAGGGTGTCGCCACCGCGCACCGCGACGGCCGCCTGCTGCCCCGCTCGCTCCCCGGCGCGGGCGGCCGGTCCGGTGGCGGCGGACCAGCCGAGGAGCAGCGCCAGTACGACGACGGTCCGGACGGCGGTTCGGAGGGGTCTTTCGGAACGCATGGGACTCACGGCGACCTCCTGTGGCATGCACCTGCCATTATGCGCCTCCCGACCTCGGACGGTCAGGCCGAAAGCCGCCAACCGCAGGGGGCGCGGACGGGGCCGCCCGCCGTCCTCATGTGCGGGACCGCGGAACGCCTCTCACGACGACTCCTGGTCGGACCGGTCGGTCGCGGAGACACCGGGCGAACCCTCGGGGGGGCAGCGCCTCCTCCTCGGGCACTTCCCCGTCCTTGGGACGGTGGCAGCCGCGCGGTGGGCCCGCCCGGAAGCCGATGTCGTCGTCGGGTTCGGAGGATGCGGGGTCCGCGTCGGGGCGGGACGCGTCAGGCACTGTCATCGGTGTCTCCCTGTGGTGGGCGTCGGGGTTCGTAGATCTCCACGAGGTCGACGTCGGCCGCCCGGAGATACAGGCCCCCCGTGCTCGGCAGCCGGGCGCCGAAGGAGCCGTCGGGGCCCATGCGGTACTGGGACTCCAGGAAGAGGTCGCCCTCCCGGGGGTAGGCGGACGCCCGCGAGCGCGCCCCGTACCAGCCCCCGACCCATCCGCCGTTCTTGAGTCTGACCCGGACGAAGCATGCCCCGCGGTCCTGGAACAGGGCGTCCCAGGCCGTGGGGGTGTGATCGTGCAGGGCGGCGCGCCGGCGCCGGATCCAGTGTGCTTGCGCCCAGGCCAGCGAGGTCGGTACCGCGACGACGAGGACCAGTACGAACAGGCCGACCGCTCGCGGATGCTCGGCCACGCCGGACAGCGGCGTCCTCCCCCTGCCCCGCAGCAGCCGGACCAGTTGGGGTCCCGCGCCGATCAGGTAGGCCGCGTCGAGCAGGATCCCCATGCCGAGGGCGCGCAGGAGACAGTTGGCCGCCTCCTGCTCCGCCTCCCGGATGCCAAGGAGCCGTTCCCCGGCGAAGAGGTAGGAGGTGCCGGGCAGGATCAGCAGGACCACGATCGTCAACTGCTGGACGGTTCCGGGCGTCATGGCGCTTCCTCCCGCCGCGCGCTCCGGGACGACTCGCGTGCGAGTCCGCGCAGAGCGTCGAGATCGCCGGCGTGCGCGCGCGGCGCCCGACCCGCTCCCCGAGCGCCGGGCCGAGTTGCCGGAGCTCCGCCGAGGCCGACTCCCCGAGTTCGGCGGCCGCGGTTTCGTCGTCCTGCGCCGACGCGAGACGCCGGAGCACGAGAAGGAGGAACGCGGCGAGGCCCCGTTCGTCCGGCAGGGTGCGCCGGTTCAGGAGCGCCAGCGCCCGTGAGAGACAGGTCCTGGCTCTGTGAAGGTGGCCGCGCTGGACGCTCTCCACACCGTCGTCGACGAGAGCGTGCACTTCGGAGAGGATGCCGGGGCCGAGCGGCGGCGCCTCGCACCGGTCGCCGGTCGGCGTGCGGTCCTCACCGCATGAAGCGGCCCAGGCGCGCGCCGGGCGTGCGACCCCGTACGCCCCCTGTGTGCACGGCAGTCGTGGTGATTTGCTTCTTTCCTGACCGGGCCCCCTGGGACAGCCCGCCCATAGCCATGCCTCGCGTCATCCCGGTGGTACAGGAGAACGTATTGACCGCATCGGACTCCGCAGCGGCGTTCCGGCAACGCCTCGACGCTGCCCTGGTCGCCGAGGACGCCGCTGCTCTCACCACACCGGACGCGCTTGCCGCGGCCGCGGAACTGGTCCGAACGGTCCTGTCCGGACTGTCCGGGCCGGCAGACGTGACGCACCGCCGGCCATGGCCTGACGAGGGTGATCCGCCGGCGCTTCGGTCAGCGGCGGTGCTTCACCTGCTGGCCCTCTTCCACTGGTACCGGTATCTGGGGTGCGAGGACGAGGAGGACCGCCATCGCGACCGGGTGGCCGCGTCCTGGTGCTTTGCCGCCCTCGGCGACTGGGCGGGGGCCGAGGTTCCTGGGGCCGCGCTGTCCGACGTCGCCTCTGTCCGAGCCTCGCGCACACCGTCATCCACGACGGAAGCCGACGTGACGACTGCCCTGCGGTCCCACCTTCATGTCCTGGCCGCGGAACTCCACCGGCACCATGACCGGCGGCTCCTGGAAGGCTTCCTGCGCGCCCTGTGTGCCCTGGCCGATCACCCCGTGACGCGGAACGGACCTGACCAGGACGATGTCATGAGCGATCTGGGGAGCGCCGTGTTGCTCGCCGCCGAGCTGAATCCAGACGGCCGGCGGAACCTCGGAGTGGAGATTTTCCGTGAGATGCTGCTGCGGCCCGGCGGTGACCCCCTGCTGCGCGCCCGCTACCGTCTGACCCTCGCCCGGGCACTTCAGGCACGTGTGGCCCGTGTCGGGGACTCCACTCTTGTCCAAGCGGCGATCGAGGAAGCCGAGCTCGCCGATGCCTTCTTCCGCACGGCAGAGGACCCGTGGTTGCGCCACCTGGCGGCGACCACGCTCGGTGCGGCGCTGCTGCGCCGGTACGAACGTTTCGAGGCTCCCCTTGACATCGCCGCCGCGGTCGAGGCGTTCGCGCGAGCGGTCGGCACCGCTGCGGGCACCCCTTACCACGCCGCTGCTCTGTCCAACTACGCCGACGCGCAGCGGCTCGTGGACCCCACCTCCTGCCGTGAGCTGTCCAAGGCGGTCGACGCCGCCCGCGAGGCGGTGAGGATCAGCACGCCCGGCAGCCCCGGCCGGCTGCGCTTCCTGACGGTGCTCACCAACGCCCTGAGGATGCGCTATGACGCATTCCGCCGCTTGCAGGACCTCGACGATGCGATCGCCTACGGGCGGAAGTGTGTCGAGGCCAGCCTGCCGGACACCTTCGACGGCGTCACCTTCCGTGTCAACGTCGCGAACTCGCTGCAGTACAAGGCTGAGATCGCCGACGACCCCCGGCCTTTTCGACGTGAGGCCGCCGCGCTTTTGAGGGAAGCGGTCTCGTCCTCCGCCGGGCATCTGCGGGTGCGGCTGACCGCCGCACGTGCCTGGGGTCGGCTCGCCGCGGAAGAGAACGACTGGTCAGCCTCCGAGGCCGCTTACCGCAAGGCTCTGGAGATCCGCGGGGCCATGAGCCAGACCCATCTGGAACCCGCCGACCGCGAGCACGTGCTGACCCTTTTCGAAGATCTGGTCACCGACGCCGCAGCGGCGGCACTCGAAGCCGGCAGGACCGGTGCAGCGGTGGAGCGTCTGGAAGAAGGCCGCGGGATCCTGCTGGCGCAGATGGCCGACGACTGGGACCTGGACGCTCTGGAGCGTGCCCACCCGCGCCTGGCAGCGGACCTGCGGGCCGAGGACCGCCGACGGCACGAGGCCGGCCTGCCCGGAAGTATCGATGATGCGCATGACAAGGACCGGCAGCACGCGGGGTACGGCGGTGTTCTCGCGAGCGTTCGCAAGCTTCCCGGCTTCGAGTTCTTCCGTCGGCCTGCGCCGGCAAGCGCCCTGGCGGGCCCTGATCCTGATCCCACTGTGCTGATCAACGTCAGTGGCCACCGCTCCGACGCACTCGTCATCCGCGCCGAAGAGGGCGAGGACCGCATCGAGGTGGTTCCGCTGCCCGGCGTCACGCCGGAAGAGGTGGACAAGCAGGCTGCTCGGTGGTGGGGCGGCGACGAAACCGGCTGCATCGCCCCTCTCGTGGAGGTCCGGACATGGTTGTGGCAGTACGTCGTCGGGCCTGTGCTGGCCCACCTCGGGTACGGAGATCCTCCGACGCCACGGACGTCGTGCTGGCCCCGGCTCCACTGGTGCCCGACCGGCCGTCTGGCCCTGCTCCCCTTGCACGCGGCGCTCGACCCCGTCACAGGGGTGTGCACGCTCGACCGGGTGGTGTCGTCATATGTTCCTACACTGCGCATGCTGCGCCAGGCACGCCGGCGGGCAGCCGAGAGCACACGCGCGCAGAGCGGATCGATCACTGTCGTCGCGATGGAGAACACCCCCGGGGAGCGCTCCCTCAAGGCCACCGGGCGGGCAGCTGTCGCCATTGCCCGTGCCTACGGTGTCCAGCCCTTGGTCGACGAGGCCGCCGAATCGGACCGGGTGGCGGCAGAGCTCGGCCGAAACGCCTGGGCCGTCATCACCGCCCACACCGACGTGGCGACGGACAATCCCAGCGACTCCGGCCTCCTGCTTCACGACAAGCGGCTGAACGTCGCCGAGATCAGGGCACGCCGCTTCGGCAGCGGCCGTATCGGGTGCCTGCTCCTCACCTGCCACGGTGGCTTTGCCGGCCATCGATTCGTCAACGAGGTCGCCCATCTGGGGGCCGCGTTCCAGGTCGCGGGCTTCCCCCATGTGCTGAGCTCGCTCATGCCCGCTCGCGACCGCATTGCGGCCGACATCGCCCGGCGCCTGTTTCCCCCGGAAGGCGCGGATGCCCGTCACCTGCGACAGATCGATCCCGCGCTGGCCATCCACGACGCCGTGCGCGGCATCCGGCAGGTCGTGCCGCGCGCCCCTCAGCTCTGGGCCACGTACGTCCACTTCGGACCGGCGCGGCCTGCTGTCCCGGGCTTCCCCGAAGAAGTCCGCGAAGTTCCCCGAAGGAGTCCTGTCTTGCCTGGTGACGACCGGTCCGCGGTCTGGGACGCGCTGCACGCCGAAGTCCTTTCCCATCTGCGGGCGCCGGAGGACTGGAGTCTGCTCGGCGCCTCGTCCTGGCCCCGTGTGGACGGGGAGATCCTCAGCCTGAAGTCCGCTTTCGAGGAAGGCGCGCTGGCAGAGGCCCAGGATGCGTACGCGCGTCTGCTGCAGCTCACCTCGCCTCCCATGGCACGGCCCGCCCTGGCCGAAGATCCCGAACCCGAGCAGCTCACCGAGGCCCCCGCGGACACTCTCGCGCTGGTCGACACCTTCATCAAGGACATATCCGCCCACTCGCCCGGTACTGCGCGGCATTCCCCGGCGTCCGCCCTCGACCCCGAGGACTGACCCTGTGACCGATCTCGTACTGCACAGCCGGGCGCTCCTCGTCCTGGGCGTGGCCGATCCCGGGGATCCGCAGGCGGTCGACGCGGTGCGGCGGCTCTGGGAGAACTGCGGGAATTTCGCCATGCACGCTCCGCTGACGCGCTGGCACCTCGACGCCTCCTTCCCGGCCCGGGAGGAACTCGCCGAGGAACTCGCCCGCACCCGCGGCGGCGGGACGCGGGTGATACGAGCACGTGAGCGTCCCCGGGCACCGGACGTCGACAAGCCCGCCGTGTACCAGGCGTTCTTGTTCGTCGCGCACGACGTGCTGGGCGTCATGGCCATGCTGGCCCCCGGCGAGGACGAGACGGACTCATGGGCGGAACTGGACGGACGGTGGTCCGCACACCTCGAGCAGTTCTCCTCCGAACGGCTGCTCGGCCTGCACCGCATTTACACGGCACTCGCTGCGCCTGTGACCTCCGAGTCCGCCGGCACCTCGGACGGGAACGGCGTCCTGGTGCCCGAGGCCGCTGCCGCGGCCGCCGCCGCCCTCCTCGCCCGGGACATCCCCGGCCTGCGGGACCGACGCCGGCAGCGGCTCTGGCAGCGCACAGCCGAGGGCGCACTGGTGTGGCACGTCGATCCGGGTGGGCAGGACAGCATTCCGGTACGGGACCGCCGCATAGCCGTGCTCGCCGCCGCGGAGGCGGAGAGCGCACTGGACAGGTGGCTCTGGCAGCCTCCCGACCGGCACACGCTGGCGCCGTTCGTACGGTACTTGGTCCACGCGGGAAAGATGCGCCGTCAGATGGCCGCCTATCTCGACGGCCGCGACTTCGGCGAACTCCGGCGCCTGTTGATCGAGCAGTGCGACCAGCTCGCCCGACTGCACCGGCAGTTCACCGAGAACGAATCCGCCGCGCTCTTCGAGGAACTGCTGCATTCCCAGACCCTGCTGAAGAACCTGCAGCTCGGCGAGAGCGGCCTGGTCCGCACCCTGACCCTGCGCCGTTCGGCGCTGCGTACGGTGGAGATCGCGCTTTACTCCATGGAGCAGGCTGTTGCGCTGCCCGACGAGGTCGAGCCCTCCTCCATGTTCGGCGCCGATCGGCGCGCGGGAGCTCTCTTCCGCCGCATGGTGGAGGACGACAACGCCTATCTGAGCGACATCCGGGAACAGGCAGGCGAGATGGTCCGGATCACCGAGACCACCATCGTCAGCCAGCTCAACCGGCGCGAGCAACGGCTCACCATGCTGCAGACGGCGTTCCTCGGTGCGCTGCTGATGGGACTCGCGGCGGTCCAGGCACTCACCTACCGCGTCCCGGCACCCGGTTACCTGCAGACTCCGCTCATCGTCTTCCTCTCCGCCCTCGCCCTGGCCGTGCCGCTGGCCGCCTCGCGCGTGGCGGCCGGCCGCGTCGCGGCCCCGGCCTTGTCCGGGCCGCTCTCCCACGCTGACTCGGCGGTCGGCATCGCTCTGGGGGCGGCGAGCGGATGGCTGCTGATCACCGCGCTGTGGACGCTCACCGCCTCCGCACCAGCGCCCCCGTGGTTCTCCCTGGCGGCCGCGGCGGTGGCCACCACGGCGGTCGCAGCGGTCTGCTGGCACCGCCGGCGGATACGGGGTTCACGAAGGCCCGGTGCGCCGTGACCCGTCACCAGGGCGGGCACACGAGCGGGAGCCGGCCGAGGGCGGGAGATCCGGGCAAGCCCCGTGGACGCACGGTTTCGCACGCCGTGGCGGATCGCTGACACCGGTACAGGGGTGGCAGACCACTGGACCGCGGCCCGCAGCACCGCCCTCGGTGGTCTTGCGGACGCCCCCGTGCGCCGGAACACAGACCGAGGATGCCCCGGGTCCACCCGGACCGCTGCTGTCGCGTCGCCGCACAGCTCCAACCGACTTCCACAAGAGCAGGGACATGGACGGGCAGGAAGAGGCCGAGGACCGCTTCGTCAAAGCGGACCGGTTGGTGCAAGGGCTTGCCATGGCCCTGATGCGGCTCGGTGTGGAACTCGACATCAGAGGCGTGGACGACAGCCGCTGGCTGAACGTGGTGCGCCAGCTTTACGTGCTGAGCTCGCTCGGGCGGCATCACTTCATCTCGATCGCCGGCGAACAAGGTGCCGGCAAGACACTGCTCGCCCGGAACCTCTACCCGGACGCAGGAGCGTGGCTCGAGGACAACTCCGGGCGGGGTGAAAAATACCCGGTCGCCATCGTCGAGGTGGCCGGCCTGGAGGAGCCGCGCGGCGTGGTGTTCTTCCGGCGCAGCGGTACCGACGCGGAGCGCAGCGGCGAGCTCACTTTGAAGCGCACCTACTCGACCGGGCACCGCGAGGAGTGGCGAAGGCACGTGCAGGGCGACGACGCCAGGGTGCTGCTCACCCAGCTCGAGGTGCCGATGGGCTTCCTGAACCTGGAGGGCACCGGATTCGTGCTCCTGCCCGGCCTGGAACGCGGCGCGGCACAGCCGCAGTGGCAGGAGCTCATGAAGATCGTTTTGGCCACCAGCCCGGCGGCGCTCCTCGTCGTCGACGAACGCCGGCTGGCCAATGCCGGACAACCCGAGCTGCTGCGGCATCTGCGCCAGGCCGGAGAGGAGCCACGGCTGGTGGTGGCGGTGACACGATGCGAGTCCTCCTCGTCCGAGGTCGTCGCGGAGCGCACGGCCCGCGCGGTGGAGGTTTTCGGGGTCGCCGAGGCGGACGTCGTGCCCGTCGGCAAGGACGGCAGCAGCCCCGAAGGGTGGACCAACGCGCTCAGGGCGCGTATCGATGCCAAGCGAGGCAGTGACCGGGCCAACCGGAGACTGGAGACCGACCTGCTGCGCTCGCTGATCCGGCACGATCTGGCGGGCGTCCTCAGGTCCGCCCGCGCGGCACGCGACCGCAAAGCTCTCGACAGCTCGATCGCCGAAACCATCCAGGAGCAGTTGGACCAGTTCGACGAGGCGAGCGACGGCTTGCGGCGGACACTGGCCTACAAGGTCACCGAGTACTACAACGCTCACATGAGCCGAGCGGGTGCCGAGCTGACGCGGCTGGTGCGTGAAAGCGGCGGGTGGCGGGAGCTCCTCCTGCGCACCGAGGAGAATGTTCGGGGGCGCAGGAACGAGCGCGACGCACGCCTGGCGGAGCTCGTGAAACGAGCGTGGCTGACGCCTTCGGACTCAAGGCAGGACGGACTGCCCGGACCCAATGCCGCCTACCTGGAAAGCATCGAGGCGACTGTCGAGGCCGAGCGTCAGATCCGCATCCCGTCGTTCACCACGTCACTCACCGACGGTCGTCTCAACCGTGACGTCGCGTTGGTTCTGACGGGCCGAGCGCCCGGTCACGGCATCGACGCGCACACCGGCAGCACCTCCGGTACACAGCCTCCGCCCTCGCGGAGCGACGCCCCCGATCTGAGCGGGATGCCGCTCAGCCAGGCCGTCAGGGCCCTGCCCGTCATGACGCTCGACGCACGGGCCTTCGCGATCGGCGAGCTCGTCCAGCCCGACGGCTCGATGTCGACCACGACATCCCCTGAGGAGCTGTCCGGCAGACTGCGCGCTCTGGCGGACGAGCGCAAGGCACTTCTGGGGGCCTTCGGCCTGTTGCTCGGGACGGAGCGGTTCGCCGAGGAGGACATCGATCTGGTCGCGAACGTCGGGCGGCTCTCGGCGGGTCTGTTCGGGGGCGGCACGGG
This sequence comes from Streptomyces sp. NPDC052701, assembly GCF_040678355.1. Lineage (NCBI taxonomy): Bacteria > Bacillati > Actinomycetota > Actinomycetes > Kitasatosporales > Streptomycetaceae > Streptomyces > Streptomyces sp. NPDC052701. Next base: position 32,011 of record NZ_JBFATO010000038.1, on the reverse strand, counting down.
ACTGGCCGGAGCGGGTGCGGCCGCTTCGGGAGCGCTGCTCACCGCGCTCGGCGTCGGGGCCGTCGGGGTCACCCTCCTCAACGCCGCCAATGTGGCCATGCGTGAGCGGGAACGCCTGGCCAGGTCCCTCCTGGAGGCACACAAGGAGGCGGCGCAACGACGGGTGCTGGAGAACGTCGACGAACTCCTGCGCCTGACCCGGGAGGTCCTGCGGGCACGTCTGCAGCAGGCCTTGGGGGCGGACGCCACGCTCAACCGCCAGTTCCGGCTGGAGTCGGCCCTGCAGGCGGTGGAGTCCTACCGGGAGCGCATGCTGGAGGCGCTCGGACATGACGAACTCGGCTGACCTCGATCGCCTGCGCTGGTCCTGGTCGGCCGAGGCCGTCGGCCGGCTCCGGTCCCGGCTGCGCGGCACGAGCGAAGTCTGGGAGAGCCCCGACCTCGCCCATGTGATGGTCCTCGGGGACTCCCAGGTGGGCAAGACGACGCTGTTGCTGAGGCTGCTCGGAGTGACCGATCCGGTGCGTGCGGCGGAAGCCGCCCGCCCCTTGCGGGCGGGGCAGGGCCGCGGCAAGCCGGCCACACCGGTGCCCGTCCGGTACCAGTGGTCCGGTGCTCCGGACCACTGGTCCCTGGTGCACGGCGCGCAGCGGCCGGCCGAGTGGCTGACCTCCCTCCAGATGGAACACCGACTGGCGTCGTTCAGGGGCGGCGCCGGAGCGGACCGACTGCGCTGGGAATCACGGGACCGGCCGCTGGAGATCGGGCTTCCGGACCGCTTCGCGGGTCCCGAGCCCAGGGTGAACCTGCGCGTCTTCGACCTTCCGGGACTGCATGCCGCCGGGCCTCAGGAGCGCGAGGCGGTAAAAGCCCTGGTGGCCGGCTACGCCTCGGTGATGGACCATGTCGTCTTCGTTCTGCCGGCCGATCAGTTCGCCGAGGTGGTCCGGGATCCGGTGATCACCGAGAACCCGTTCCTGGCCGGCTGGGGGGAGCAGCCGGAGCGCTTCAGCCTGGTGTTCACCAGGGCTTTCAGTGGTGAAAGCGTCCGTCGGCACCTGCTGTCGGTGCTCGGCCCGCCCGGGTCCCCCGCCTGGAGCCGTGACCGGGTCGTCGAAACCGTCCAGAGGCATTACGACGGTCAGCTGCGGGTCTCGGAACTGCCCTCGGGAAACCCTGACGCGCTGTTCCCCGTCGACATCGGGGATTCCTGGCACGAGTTGCTGCGCAGTGACCGCTCCTACGCCGAGGCGGTGGCTCCTGCCTGTGAGGTACTGCTCCGGCACCTGAGCGGCACCGTCGCCCGGTATTCCGGCACCGACCGCAGGTATCTGGCCGCCCCGGAGATCGCCACCAGGGTCGAAATCGTGGTGCAGGACAACCGCAGACGGCGCAGGGCCGCCCTGGGGGCGGCGCGGCAGACCTGGCGGGAGGCCAAGAAAGCACACGCGGAGGCGCTCCGGCTGATGGCCGAGGCCGAGGCCTCCGCCGAGGCCGCTCGCGAGCGGATGCGCCTGCTCCTGAGGAGCCTGGACCGGTTGAGCAGGTGGCCGGTCCCGTACAAGCGCCCGGGGCGGCCGGAGATGAAGGGGCATTCGGTCCGGGCCAAACAGGAGGAGGAGCGTACCGCTTGGACGGAGGCCGCCCGGAAGGCGTGGGAGAAGTGGCGCAACAAGTACCGGGACCCCGCGGTGCCGAGGCTGCCGCCGCACGACCTGAGCACGAAGACGCGCGAGTACTACGACGAACTATGCGGATGCTGCGGGCAATGTGAAAGTGAATGGTGGAAGTGGCGTCGGTGGAGGTCGAACACCCCGGACCATTGTTACGGGCTCATGACCGCAGTCGACGAGGGCATGCGCACGCGTATCCGTTCCGCGCTCCATGCGCACGCCGCGTCGGCCACCACCCGTGTGAGCGGGATCGTGGCGAAGGCTGAGCAGAGGTGTCTGCTGGCCTCCCGGTACGTCGAGCTGACCGCCCAGGAGGTGGCGGATGCGAAATCCGCCCTGGATGTTCTGCATGAGCAGGCAGCCGAGCAGCAGGCCGAGGACGCGGGCAACCTCGCGGTGGTCCGGTCGGTTCGCGCAGTGCACGACGAGGAGAACGAGACCTACGTCCGCCGGCTTCTGTGCCGGGCGGCGGCGTCGGCGGGTGACGAGCGGGCCTGGCTGTTCCTTGCCGCGCTGCGAGGAGTCCACGACCTGAACCGGATGTTCCCATGACCGAGCAGAATTCTGACGCCGAGCCCCTGTGGGCCCCTTTCAAGGACGTCGTCGAGCAGCTGACCGATCCTGTGGTGAAAAGTACCCTCGAGCTGGTCTCGCGGGAGACGAAGGGGATCCGAGGAGCCCTTGCCGGGCTTGAGGACGCCCTCGCCGCGGTGGCCGACCGGCACGAGTCCACCGCACGCCGCATGGACGTGAAACTGCGGGCGTTGGCACAGGAGAACCAAGAACTTCGTGCCCGACTGGACGATCTGAAGAGCGACGTGACGGCCGCCCTGGAGAACGGCCAGGAGCTGCAGACTTCCCTGGCGGCGGTCACGCACGAGGACACGAGGGTGATTCTCCGGGAACTGAACCGCGGCATCCAGGAGAGCCGGTCGCGTGAGCGGGCGCTCGATGCGGCGCTCAAAGAACAGCTGGACAGGCTCCGCGCCTCCGCGGCGGCCGACGGCGACGCCCTGCGATCTCATGTGGACACGCTACGGGCGCGGTTGCAGGAGGAGTTGCACACCTCGCTCCGGGCCGTCGCCGCACGCCGGTCCGCCGTCGAGCGGCTGTCCTGGACGACGATCGTGCTTCTCTGCCTGGTGCTTGTCCTCGGGACGGCCGTACTTCTCCTGCGGTGAGCCTCTTCAGCGTGGCTACCGAGCGGCTGCCGCCCGGCCGGACCACGGCGCGCTCGGTCGTCCGGCGGTGCCGGCCCAGCCGGGTGGAGGACCCGACGCCTTCGCGGGCAAGGCGGTGGCGGATGGCGTGCTCGCGGAGCCGCCTGCCCGACGGCCGACCGGTGCTCCCGGCGGGAGGCGTGCCGTCGGCGCCTCCCGCCGGACGGCCGTCAGCAGGCCGTCGTCACGCCGGGCGGGTTCACCCGAGGACCTCCTGGGTGACGACGATGTGGCCGGCGTCGGGGTTGAGGCTGCCGCCGAGCCGGCTGAAGGCGCCGTCGGTCAGGTCCAGGCACTTGGGTGCCTGCGGGGTCTGCTGGAAGGTGCCGCGGTCGTTGATGCGCACGACCAGGGAGGCGCCGTTGGCGACGTTGGTGACCCGTACCCGGGTGCCGAACGGCAGCTGCGGCGAGCGGGTCAGGCTGGTGGCCGCCGTGTCGGCGTTGTTGTCGAACAGCTCGCCGCTGGCGGTCAGCGCACCGGCCGGCTGGGGGCCGTAGTGAGTCGCCCAGCAGGTTTCGGCGGCCCGGCCCGCCGGGCCGGCCTCGGCCGCGGTCGCGGGTGCGGTGGAGACCAGTGCGCACACGGCGGCGGCCGCGGCGGCCGGCCGCAGCAGCAGGGGGTCAAGGCGCATGGGGCGTTCCTTTCTCAAGGCGTCGTGGGGTCGTGCGGTGCAAGTGTGCAAGCGGTTCGGGAAGGCGGTGACGACCGTCGGCCGGCGGCGTGGCGAACGGCCGTCACCGGGCGGGGCGGTGAGTACGGTCAGCCCACCGCGCGGTAGGCGGCGCCCACCTCGTTCGCGGTCGAGCCGTCGTACAGACCCGTGCCGTCGCCGCGGCTGGTGGACAGCGTGAACCACGCGTAGCGCTCGACGAACGGCAGTTGTCCGAGCATGGTGGTGGACTGCCGGACGAACTCCGCCTGCTGGGCCCGGCTCGGGTAGCGGGGGGTACCGGAGGAGAAGTCGGTCAGGGCGTACTCGGTGAGCCAGAGCGGCTTGTGGTAGCGGTCGTACACCGCCTGCAGGTACGACCGCAGGTGGCCGGTGGCGCGGGTCGGGTCGAAGTCGGAGCCGTACCAGTGCACCGGGATGAAGTCGACGCGGTAGCCGCGGGCGGCGGCGCCCTGCATGAAGCGGTCGAGCCAGCCGCCGGGGGTGTCCCCGCCGTAGGCGACCGCGGGGGCGCCGAGTCGCAGGCCGGTGGACTGCAGCCGGGGCCACAGGTCGAGGGCCTGCTCCACGGTCATGTTGGCCTGCCCGGGCATGTCGGGCTCGTTGAAGCCGAGCAGGGTGGTGCCGTGCTGCCGGGCCCGGCCCAGCTCCGCGTCGGTCACGGACCCGGCGCCCCAGATCATGGGGACGAACTCCACGCCGGGCGGTGCGGTGATCTGCTGCGGGTCCGCCGCCCAGGTGTAGAACCAGTCGGAGCCCGAGTCCCGCAGCGCGTCGGTGGCGCCGGGGAAGTTCCAGGCGCTGACGCCCTTTTTCTTGACCGCGTCCGCGGTGGCGGGGGCGCCGGTGGCGGCGCCGGCCGTGCCGGAGACGGCGAAGGCGGCCAGCAGCGCCAGCAGTGCGGTGAGGATGCGTATTCTGCGCACGATGGTCGCTCCCGTCAGGCGCCGGTGTGGAATTCGACGGTGAAGCCGCTGCACGAACTGCACTGCTGCATCACCTGGTTGCCGGGTTCCTGGTCGTGCCGCGACCAGGCGTAGGCCCGCGGGCAGCGCGAGGCGATCATGTTGCTGTAGGCGGTCCTGGCGTCCCGGTCGGGGTTGGTGCACAGCATCGGCGTGCCGTCGGGCCACCGGGTCAGGTTCTCGGCCGGGCACAGCGGCAGCAGGTTGTCCGAGCAGCCCATCGTGGCGCAACCGCCCCCGTTCGGGCCGGCGGCGACCGGGGTGATGGTGATGGGCACCGAGAAGGCGTTGACGTAGCTGACGTTGTACCAGGGGGCCAGTCCGTCGGCGGTGTCGAAGTTGAACTCCGCGAGGCTCACCGGCTGTTCACCCGTCTCGCAGCGGTCGGCGTACTTGCCGCAGTCGCCGATCCGGCAGTGGAAGGTGCTGCCCGGGGTGCCGCTGCACCCCATCCGGGCGAAGAACTTGCCGCGCCAGTGGCCGGGAGCGGCCGTCTCGGGGATGGCGATGGTCGCCGACTGGTTCGGCTGCAGCACCGGCAGTCCGGTGAGCTGCTTGGAGCCGTCGGCGTTGACGGTGCTGCCGACCCACACGGTGCGTCCGGTGCGGTTGACGAACGTGACCGTGTGGGCGGCCTCGGCGGCCGCGGCCGGTGTCACCGAGCGGGAGACCGGGACGGTGTCCGCGCCGGTGCTGGCCGGTGCGCCCGTGTGCGGCGCCACCGCCACCAGGGCGGCAGCGGCCGCCGCGGCGAGGGTGGTCAGGATTTTGCGCACGACTCCTCCGGGGAAGGCGTGTGAGGCGTGGGGGGTGGGGTCGGCGGGCCGGACGGCCGGGCAGGGTCCGACATCGTTGTCGCACCTACGCTAGTCCGGTCCATGACAAACCTAACTTCCGGTCGCCCTGGAGCCGACGGCCCTCTATGACAGCGACGGCCGCCCGCTCTGTCAATGGTCTGCACCACACGCCGAACACTTCCGGACACCCGGCGTCGCGGGCAGAGGACGGTCTCCGACGTGGAATGCCGGCGCCGGCGGAGCCGCACGAGGGTGCGACGGTCGCAGACGGGCATGCTCTCACGTCCCTGTATCCGTCGCGTCGGACGGTACAGGACGGCCGGGGAGCCGAAGGCCGACGTGGTTCGCGGCCCGCCGGGTACCGGAAGGCCACCATCCGTTGTCGACAGGTGCCATCACGTATGTCGGCACATACGTTTTTGAGGCTCCGTCGGTGCCTGGTTAACGTGGCGCCCAACCCCTGAGAAGGGAACGGCCCATGTCTCCCCAGAAACCGCCCCACGCACGGACCCAGCCCGTGCGGGACGCCTCCCCCGCCGGGACCCTGGCGCGCGTCCGCGCGGCGAGGCCGTCGCCGGCACCCCCGGAACGGCGGTCCGCCGACGCCGATCCGGCCGCTCCGGCGCAGACGGCCGAACTGTCCGTCAGCGCGCTCGGCCGGCGCTCCGGCACCCGGACCGCCGTCGGTCATCCCGGCTGACGCCCCCGACGCGCCCGGCAGGCGATCCCGTGCTCAGGGCGCAGCGCAGAACCGGAAGAAACGGGCCCGGTCGCGGAGAGCCGCTACCCCACGGCCTCTGTCCCTCCCGTGCGGGCCCCCCACCCGCCCAACCGTTCACATCCCTGGGAGCCGAAGCGTATGAACGCGCTCACCACCCTGCTGTCCCCCACCGCCATCCGGCTCGACGTCGACGCCGGCGACTGGCGTGCGGCCATCCGCTCGGCCGGCCAGGCCTTGGCCGACGACCGGGTGAGCACCGACGACTACACCGCCGAGATGATCGCCAACGTGGAGCGCAACGGCCCCTACATCGTCATCGCCCCCGGTCTGGCCTTCGCCCACGCGCGTCCCTCACCGGCCGTGCTCAGGACCGGCATGTCGTGGATACGGCTGGCCCGGCCCGTGCCGTTCGGGCACGAGACCAACGATCCCGTCACCCTGGTGGTCGCCCTGGCCGCCGTCGACTCCGCGGCACACACCGACGCCATGGCCGCCCTGGCGCGGGTACTGTCCGACCCCGCCACCACCGAGGCCTTGGAGCACGCGCGCACACCGGACGACGTTCTCCGCCTGCTCGGCGGCGCGACGGCCGCCCCGCCTGCGTCCGATCCGGACACTGCACCCCTGCCTGCGTCCGATCCGGACACGGCGACCGCGGCGGCCTCCGGCCCGGGGACGGCGACCACGGCGGCGTCCAGCCCGGGGGCGGCGACCACGGCGGGCGCCTCCCTGCACAAGATCCTCACCGTGTGCGGCAACGGGGTCGGAACCAGCCTGTTCCTGAAGAACACGCTCGAGCAGGTCCTCGACCACTGGGGCTGGTCCACGTACGTCACCGTCGAAGCGACGGACACCATCTCCGCCAGGGGCAAGGCGTCCGAGGCCGTGGCCGTCCTCACCTCGAACGAGATCGCCCGGACCCTCGGCGACGTCGGCGTGCCCGTGAAAGTCGTCGACGACTTCACCAGCACCGCGGAAGTCGACGCTGTTCTGCGGGACACCTACAGCGTCTGAGCACGAAAGGCCGCACTCACCATGGACTGGCTCATAGCCCTCGCCGAGTTCCTCGTCGACGAGGTCCTCAGCCAACCCGCCTACCTCATCGGCATCATCACCGCCGTCGGACTGCTCGCGCTGAAGAAGACGGCCGGCCAGATCGCCGGCGGAGCCGTCAAAGCCACCCTCGGCCTGCTCCTGGTCAGCGCGGGCGCCGGCCTCGTCACCGCCGCGCTGGACCCCCTCGGCAAGATGATCCAGGGCGCCACCGGCGCACACGGCGTGATCCCCACCAACGAGGCCATCGCCGGCATGGCCCAGGACCGGTTCGGCGCACGCGTCGCCTGGCTGATGATCGCCGGTTTCCTCATCAGCCTGCTCCTGGCCCGCTTCACGCCGCTGCGCTATGTGTTCCTCACCGGCCACCACATGCTGTTCATGGCGACCATGCTCACCATCGTGATGGCCACCGCCGGGCAGTCCTCCCTCGCCGTCGTCCTCGGCGGCGGCGCCCTCCTCGGTGTCCTGCTGGTGGCGCTGCCCGCCTTCGCCCACCCCTGGACGAAGAAGGTGACCGGCAACGACAGCGTGGCCATCGGCCACTTCGGGACCGCCGGCTACATCCTCGCCGGCGCCACCGGCCAGCTCACCAGCAGGATCGGCAAGCGCAGCCGCAGCACCGAGGACATGCGCCTGCCCGAAGGCCTGCGCTTCCTGCGCGACTCCATGGTCGCCACCGCCCTCTCCATGGTGCTCGTCTACCTGGTGATGTCCCTGCTCTTCCTGGGCAAGGCCGGCCGTGACACCGCCTTCAAGGCCTTCGTCGCCACCACCGGGCACAGCGCCACGGGCATCGGCGACTACCTCATGCAATCCCTCATGCAGGGACTGCAGTTCGGCATCGCCGTCGCCGTCATCCTGTTCGGCGTGCGCACCATCCTGGGCGAACTCGTGCCCGCTTTCCAGGGCATCGCGCGGCGGATCGTCCCCGGAGCCAAGCCCGCCCTGGACGCACCCATCGTGTTCCCCTACGCCCAGAACGCCGTCCTCATCGGCTTCGTCTTCAGCTTCCTCGGCGGGCTCGCCGGTCTGGCCGTCCTCATCTGGTGGCTCAACCCCGCCTTCGGCCTCGCCCTCGTACTGCCGGGCCTGGTCCCCCACTTCTTCACCGGTGGAGCGGCCGGCGTCTACGGCAACGCCACCGGCGGCCGCCGCGGCGCCATCGCGGGATCCTTCCTCAACGGACTGCTCATCACCTTCCTCCCCGCTCTCCTCCTCGAGGTCCTCGGCTCCTTCGGCAACGCCAACACCACATTCGGCGACGCCGACTTCGGCTGGATCGGAGCCCTCCTCGGCAACGTCGCCAAGCTCGGCGGCACGGCCGGACTCCTCGGGATGCTCGCCGTCGGAGCGGCGATCCTCGCCGCCGCCTGGGCCGTGCAGACCCGGGTGGTGGACACGGGCTGGTCCCCCGGCCCGGCACCGGCGGGGCCGGCTGCCCCCGCCGAGGTCACCGGTGCGCAAGCCCTCCCCCACCAGCGCACCCACGCCAGGATCGCGCCGCCCGCCGGCGCACCGACCCCACCGCCGCCGATGCGGGCCGACACGTAGCCCGGCGCCGGGCCCGCACACCACCGGCCCCCGCCGCCGCGGGAGGGCGCCCGAAGCCGGTGCACCGGAAGTACCGGGGAAGACCGAAGCCGGCCAGGGCGCCCTCGGACAGATCGTGCCAGGACCGATCCGCGCGATACGGGGAGTCCTTCCCCTGGGCCGGCTTCGGGGACCGGCCGGAGCGCCCGTGGGCACGTCCGCTCCCGGGCCTCGATCACGTGGCGAAGACCCGCGGGGGGTATGCCCGATCGGGATCGCGCGCGTCCGGGGACGCGCGGTGGAAGACTGCGGGATTTCACCCGTTCGGCCCCCGGCCCGCAGGTGCGGGAAGCGCGGTGGAGCCTGCGCGTCAGGCGCATTCCAGCACGTCACGGCTGCAAGGAGGAGAACCGGACGTCGAAACTGCGACGGTCCCGCGGATGCACCTGTGCCCCTTGCGCCGGAAACTGGTTGTCGCTGCCGCGATGGCCCCGACTGCCGCACGAGAAAAGGCTTCTGCGAACGCCCAGGGCCGTCGGACCTCCCCGTCCTCTCCTCACCGGGGCCGGTCACGTCCCGTGGGCGAGTGAACGGAGGAAGCGATGAACGGACCGATCGAGGCACGGTCGTCCCGGCGCGGGAGCCCGGACGCTCCGACGGGCCGGCTGGGTGCCGCTGTCGTGGGACTGGGCGGTCGCCACCACCACCGTGGCCGGGGTGGAGCTGCTCAGACTCGGCATCTGCGGCCAGGACGGCCTTCCGCCGGCGTCATGCACGGACCTGGTGCCCTAACGAGGAACTGGTCTTCGGCGGCTGGGACGTGTCGGCCGACGACCTGGCCAAGGCCGCTCACCTGCACCGCGTCATGGAACCGGCCCAGATCGAGGCCGCCGCTCCCCGGCTCCAGCACCTGCCGCCGTGGCCGGCGGTGGCGGACCAGGCCTACTGCCGCGCGGTGACCGGCGCCAACGTCGTACCGTTCGACAGCCCGCGCGAGCGCACCGAGCGCATCCGGGAGGACCTGCGGCGCTTCAAGGGCGGGCAGGGCCTGGACGAGGTGGTCGTGGTCAACCTCGCCTCGACCGAGCGCCTGCCCGACCCGGCGTCGCCCGCCCTTGCCTCGCCCGAGGCGTTCGAGGCGGCGCTGGACACGGGTGAGGAGGCGATCACGCCCGCCATGCTCTACGCCTACGCGGCCCTGCGGGAAGGCATGCCGTACGTGAACTTCACGCCCAGCTGCGGGGCCGACGTGCCGGCGCTGATACGCCTGGCGGAGCAGGAAGGCGTACCCGTCGCCGGCAAGGACGGCAAGACCGGGCAGACCGTGGTCAAGACGGTGCTCGCCCCGGCTCTGCGTTCGCGGGCGCTGCGGGTGGAGGGCTGGTACTCCACCAACCTGCTGGGCAACCGCGACGGCCGGGCACTGGAGGATCCCGACTCGCTGGCGGAGCCCGCCGTGGACCAGTCCTGCCGCTTCCGCCGCGAACCCCACCTGCTGTGAACGGGACCGTACCGGGCGGCCGTACCGCGGTCGCCGTCAGCCCGCACCTGGACGACGCGGTCTTCTCCGCCGGAGGCGTCCTGGCGCTGCTGTCATGGACGGGCTGGCGGGTCCGGGTCGTCACCTGCTTCACCGCCTCGGCCGACGAGCCCTGCCCCTTCGCGCTGTCCACCCAGCTCGACAAGGGGCTGCCCGCCGACGTGGACTACATGGCCCTGCGCCGCGCCGAGGACGCAGCCGCCCAGCGGAGGCTGGGCGTGCTCCCCCGGTCCATCTCCCGCTGCCCGAGGCCCCGCACCGCGGGCACCGCAACCCGCCGGAGCTCTTCACGCCTCCCCGCCCCGACGACACGGCGGGGGCGGAGCTGCAGCGGCTGCTCCGCCCCCATCTGGAACCGGCGGACCTGGTCCTCGCCCCTCAGGCGATCGGCGCCCACGTCGACCACCTGCTCACCGCCCGCGCGGTGGCCGCCGCACCGCCCTCACGGACCGGCTGGTGGCGCGACGTGCCCCATGTCGCCCGCACCCCACCGTCCGGTACCCAACCCCTGGGCGACATGTTCGGGGGGGACGAGTGAAGTGACCGTCGACATCGGCGCCGTCCTGGCGGACAAGACCGCCGCGGCACAGTGCTACACGACCCAGCTCGGCTTCCAGTTCGGCGGTCCCGGGCGAACCGGCAGGGCCCTGTCCTCCACGGCCCGTTCCGAAGCCGTCCGCGCGGGGGCGTCCTGCCTCTACGGCGAGTCGCTGCGGGTCGGGCACGCGGCCCGTCGCATGCTCGCCGAACTGACCGACGGGCAGCGCGCCGAGTTCGTCGAACAGGGCAACGCCTCCACGCCGACGGGCCGAGGAGGCACCGTGCAGGAGTGATCGAGAGGCTGCGCAGTCGCACCGCCCCTCGATCGTTCCTGCAGGGTTCGAGGATGTGCGCAGCAGGGGAAGCGCCGCCTCCATGACGCGCACGGTCCCCACCGCGTCGGTGTCGAGGACCCGCGGAGCCGTGGGACCGTCGGTGGCTCCGTCCCCCAGGATGCCCGTCTTGTGAACCAGGACGTCGAGCTGCACGAACGGACGTTCAGGCCGCGAAGTCCGCCCGGTGGTCCTCGACCCACTCCGCGAAGGTGCGTGCCGGGCGGCCGGTGATCTTTTCGACCGTGGACGTGATCTCGGGTCGGGAACCGACCATCGCCGCGAAGGACTCCAGCACGGACCGCACCATCTGCCGCGGTATCTCCGGGAAGAAGTCCGCTGCCGCCTCCTCCGCGGGCACATCGACGTAGGTCAGGTCCCGGCCGAGCACCCGTCCTATGACCGCGACCTGCCCCGCGTTCGTCACCGCCTCGGGTCCGGTGAGCCGGTGGACGGCGCCCTCGTGGCCCGCGTCGAGCAAGGAACGCTCGGCCACCGCGGCGATGTCGTCCTCGTGGATCGGCGCGGTGACGGCGCCCGCGAAAGGACCGCGCACGGTGTCGCCCCCGCGGATCTGCGGGGCCCACTGCAAGGCGTTGACGGAAAGCGCGTTGGGACGCAGGAAGGTCCACTGCAGGCCGCTGTCCCGGACCAGTCGCTCGGCCCGTGCGTGCCATATGTGGATCGGGTGGGTCTCGTCGGCGCCCTCCTGGATGATTCCCGAGGAGAGCATGACCACGTGTCGTACGCCGGCGGCGCGGGCCCTGTCGAGCACGGTGTCCGTGCGGTCGCCGGTGGCCTGCACGTGCAGGAAGAGCTTCGACGCTCCTTCGAACAGTCCGGCTGACTCGAGGCGCGTCACTTCCACGCCCGGGGGAAGCGCGGCCCGCTCCACATCGCGGCTCACCGCCCGCACGGACTGCCCTTCGGCGACGAGCCGCCCGACGAGGGCACGGCCGACGTTCCCGGTGGCACCGGTCACTACGATCACTGGGCCTCCCTTTCGACCTCGGGTCGATCATCCCTGGCCGTTTCGACCCTAGAAAGGATGATCAACTCGCCGCATCGGCGGAGAGGACCAACCACACCTGCGTCCCGGGTCCTACGACTTTGCCGTCCCCATGGGAAGTCGTGACCGCGGGGGCGGGGAATTGAACCGCCCGGTCCGGAACGCCCCGGTCGGCGGCACGGCGGCAGCGGGTCATGGCACCGGCGGTGCCGGCGAGGGCGAGAAGTGCCCGGCCCTGCGTTCGCGGCGGCGGCCGCACCGCCGGCCGGCCGCGTCACCGGCCTGTCCGGGCAACACGCCCAAGGGCCTCCGCCCGCTGTGACACGGCTGCGACGGAGGAGTGGCTTCCGTCACAGACGGTCCGGTGCGGTGCTGATGAGGTGGCCGCATGCGTACCGCCCCCCCCCTCGTCCTTCGGACCTCGCCCCCGCGCGGACGGGAGTGACGGGCGTGCTGGTGGGTCTGGTGGGTCTGGGTCTTTCCGCGGTCTGTGCCGTCGGCGCGCTCATCGCCGCGGCGGGGGTCGTCGCGATGGCGTTCCCCGGCCGCCCCGAGCCCTGGGTGGTGCACCTGCTGCGCCGTGCGGCGAAGACGGCTGCGTGGGCGGCCGCGGCCGTCTACTCCCTGGGATTCTTCGCCGTTGTGGTGTCGGAGGAGGAGTTCGGCGACGGCGCGGACTCGGTTCCTGCTCCGGCCTGCCGCGACGGCTTCGACGCGGAGACGAAACAGGGCCTCTCCCACCACCGGTCCTCGTACCTGCCCCTCCGCTTCGACTGCGTCCGCGACGACGGCACCGTCTACTCCAGTGATCCCGGCTACGTGTGGATGAACTGGGCGACCGCGTCCCTCGCCCTGGCCGCCGTCCTGCTCGTCATCGGCGCGGGCCACGCGACCAAGGTCCGTGCCCGGAAGACCGCGGTGGTGTCATGACGCTGCTCCCGGTCTTCGTCGGGCTCGTGGTCTGCTGGGTCGCGCTGCGCGGACTGCTGGCGCATCCGCTGCTGCCGCTGTGGGTGCGGACCGCGGTGTTCTGGTCGGTTCCGCTCGGCGCCGTCACCTGGGCCGTGATCATGACGGCGGACGACCCCTTCCTGTTCCCGGAGACCGCCCCCTGCCCCAGGGAGCCGATGCGGAAGGGCGTTCTCGGGAGCGGGGAGGTCTCGGCGGTCTCCACTCCGTTTCCGCCACGGGCCTACTGTCGGTGGGAGGACGGCACCGTCTACGACCTCGCGCCCGTGGCCGGGTTCGTGTTCTGGGTCTTCTTCGCCATGACGGTCGTACCGCTCGCGGCGGGACTGTGGTACGCCCTGCGGGATCCGGAGTCGCTCCTGCGCCAGGGCCCGGGTGATGGGGTGGCCGGTCTTCGGGTTCTGCCCCGGCCGGGGCAGAACCCGGTGGGACGTCGAGTGTGACGCGTGGGCAACTCGTTGACCAGCGGTGGAAGTCCGTCGATCCCTGCCTGCCGATCGGCGGGTCCGGTCCGTACCCCGAGCGGCTGCGGGAACGGTTCGAAGGAGTGATCGGGCGGTTCCGGTCCGGCGCCCTCCGGCGGGAGACGCCCCGTGGGTCCGGTCCCCGGCCGACGGTCTGCGGCCGCTTCCAGTTCCGGCGGGACGCCGGCGTCCTCCGCGCGCTGCCGGAAGGCCCGCTCGCCGAGGGCGCCCGCCAGGGGGAAGGCCGGCCGGTCGCCGGCCGGCGTGGACTCCACGACCGCTCGCGCCCCCACCCATTCGTGGTGTCGCGGGCTTCCGGGACGCGTCGTCAGCCGAGCCTGCGGCAGTACAGCGCGTCCGGGGTCCGTGACGAGCCGATGCGGCCGGTGCAGGCGATGCCCGCCGCGTACTCGTCGTCCGCGCACTGGCCCTTGTGGTGGCCGTGCGCGAAGTCGCCGCCTTTCGGGAGCGAGCCCCGGTTGTCGCTCCGGTCGAACCAGACCGTACGGCCGCTCGCGCCGACGATCTCACCGGGCGAGGCCCGTACGCACAGGGCGGCTGAGACGGCGGCGCCGCGCACGCTGTAGCCGGTGAGGAAAGAGCCCTCGGGACACTGGAGCTTGGTGTATCCGGACGCCCAGTCACCGCCCGGCTTCACGTGCCGCTCGTCCTTGACCACCTCGTGTCCGCCGAGGGGGTCCCACCGGGGCCCGGCGGCCGCGTCGGAGCACAGGCCCCGGTTGCCGGTGTGGCTGAGGCCGAGAAGACGCTGCCCGTCGGGGCAGACAGCCTTGCGTGCGCCCGGGTCCCAGTCGGGGAGCGCGCGGGTGCGCCGCGAGGCGACGAAGTCGGTGTGGTCGGGGCTGAGCATCGACCAGCGGGCCGCGGGGTCCACGCCGCCCGTTCGGCCGGTGGCCTCGACGAGCCGGGTCCATGCCCCGGCCCGCCAGTCGTCGCCGTCGTGGAGACCCATGCGGTGGCCTGCGGCATCCCAGTGCAGCAGCGCCCAGCCGTTGCCCCTGCGGTTCTCGTGCCAGCCGACGAGCGGCCAGTACGCGAAGTCGGCGTCCGTGCGGATGAGATGGTCGACGAAGTTCTCGAACCAGGCACGCTGTCCGGCGCCCGTCTCCTCACGGCCGCCGACGCCGAACTCGCTGATCCAGAGGGGGGCGGTGAAGTGCCGGTCCTGCTCGGCGGTGAGGTAGAAGGCCTGGCGGTTCAGTACGTCGATCAGTTCGGCAGGGGGCAGGTCCTGGTAGCGGGGGTCGCTGGTCTCGCCGATGCCGGTGGCGCCGCTGTGGTGCGGGCCGGTGTAGCCGTAGAAGTGAGCGGAGTACACGAGTTTGCCCGAGTCGACGAGGGTGTGCGAGAGATGACGTACCGGTTCCAGGGTGGGGCGCCCGTGCGCGAACCCGTCGACGGGAATGCCGGTCCAGTTGATGCCCTCGACGACGATGAGGAGGTCGGGGTTGGCCTCCGTCAGGATGCGGTCACCGACGCGCTGGGAAGCGGTGAACCAGTCATGGTCGTCACCGGCGCCCCAGTTGGGGTCGTCCCAGGTGTCGCGGCGGACCTCGTTGTAGAGGTCGGCGCCCACGACGCGCTTGTCGTCCCGGTAGCGGCGGGCCATGAACAGCCAGTCGTTCTCCCAGGCCTCGGTGGACCGGCTCGCGTTCCAGCGCTCGTTGCCGTCGACGCCGCAGCACCAACGGGTGGTGTTGGTGTGGTTGTTGAGGATCACGGCGAAGCCGGAGCCGGTGAGTTCACGGACGACGGCGTCGTAGACCTGGAGCGGGGTCATTGCGCGCAGCGCGGGGTTGGCGGCGACGGCATCGTCCGTGACGGAGCGGGTGTCGTGGATCATCTCGTTGGAGAAGGGCAGCCGGATGCTGTTGATCCCGATCTCCCGGAAACCGGCGATGATCTCGGCCATCGGAGCGCGATCGAGGCCGAGCGGTATCCGGCCGGAGTTCTCCCCCGCGTGGTGGTTGGCATCCTCGTCCGCGCTGCCGGTGCCGTTCCAGGTGCCACTGGCTCCGTGCCAGTTGCCGGACCGCAGCTTGAACCGGTCCCCGTCCGCGTCGACGATCCAGCGGCCCCGCGTGCTGAGCGGCGCCGTCCAGTCCGCGGCGGCAGGGTCGGCGTCCGCGGCGGAAGGGCCGGGTCCCTGGGGGGCCGCGGCTGCGGGAACGGGCGCCAAGGGCACCAGCAGGAGGACGGCAGCCAGAACTGCCTTGCCCAGGGAGCCGCGCACGGTCACCGTCCCGGTCGTCATCGCAGGGAAAACATTGTCATGACAGCGTCATGATGCGGCATGGGGCTCATCGGGTCCAGGCTCGGGACCGACACCGGCGACGAGGAGCAGCACGGGCGGACACGGGATCGACGGCCCCTTCGCGTCCGCGCGGGAAAAGTTCGCCGTGACCTGCCACACGCGATCGGGTCGTGCGGCCCTCCGCCTCAGCGAACCCGGGCGCGGGGCGGAGCCCGCACTGGTCCGCAGGCCCGCCGTCCGCTTCCTCACCCTGGCGGAAAACCGTTGGGCGCTTCCACAGCAGGGGGAATCATGAAGCATGCGCCCAGGAGACTGGTATCTCACCGAAGACGTCGACGACTTTTCCGCCCGAGCCGGAGACTTCCTGCGCTCCCGGCCCGGTCCGCACGTCATGCAGCTGACGTGGGCCGAGCGGGTGCGAACGCGTGGAGCGCACGGGTTCGGCACCGAAGCCCCCGTCTTCGGCGTGCTGGAGCGAGCGGGCGAGGTCCACGCCACCTTCTACCGCCTCCCGCCCCGCGCTCTGGGCCTCTCCCCGCTCTCGCCCGAGCAGGCCGACTCCCTCGCCGTCCGCCTGGCCGCCCTCGGGCACTCCCTCTCCCGCGTCAGCGCGGACCACAGCACCGCCACCGCTTTCGCCGAGGCCTGGCAGCGGCACACCGGGGCCGCACCGAGACTCCGCGACACGCGGCTCCGTCTGTACCGCCTCGGCACGCTCACCCCACCGGAACCGCTGCCGGCGGGCCGGGGACGCCTCCTGGGCGAGCAGGACCTCGAACAAGTCATTTTCTGGTGCGGCGAGTTCGCCAAGGCCGTCGGGGAAGCCGTCTCCGTGGACGCCGGCTCCTGGGCAAGCACGCGCTTCGCCGACAAGCGCTACATGTTCTGGGAGACGCCCGACGGCACACCCGTCTCCATCGCGGGCATGAACCCCATGATCGGCGGCCAGATCCAGGTGGACATCGTCTACACCCCTGCCCACCTGCGAGGCCGTGGCTACGCGGGCGCCGTGACGGCGGAAGTGAGCCGGGCCGCACTGGACGCGGGCGCGAGGGACGTCGTGCTGTTCGCGGACCTGTCCAACCCCACCAGCAACGCCCTCTACCAGCGCCTCGGCTATCGCACACTCACCGACTGGGCCGTGTACGACTTCTCGTACGCCGCACCGGAAGCCGGTTGAGAACCGGCGAAGCCGCGGCGCACGACAGCAGCGGCAATCTCCGACGTGTCCCGGCTCTCGTCGACGCCGGGGTCAGCGCACGGGGGCGGGGAAATCCGCCGCGATGCGCGCGACGGACTCTCCGACCGCCTCCAGCGCGGCCGTTCGTTCCTGGTCGGTCATGCGGGCCGGTCCGTAGGTGATCACCGGGTCGAGGACCTGGAAGCCGACGAACTCCAGCATCCCGCGGTGGATGTGGAACAGGAAGTCGTCCATCGGGCCGAAGGCGCCACCGGGCCGGAACGACTCACTGGGCCCGCCGGTCGTGAACAGCAGCATCGCTCGTTTCCCGGCGAGCGCCGCGTCGCCGAAGAGCCCGTGGTCCCCGCCGAAGACCGCTCCCATCACGAAGACCCGGTCCACCCATCCCTTGAGGACGGCGGGCAGCGAGAACCACCACATCGGGAACGACAGCACGAGCAGATCAGCGGCGAGCAGTCGGTCGAGATGGGCCCTGACGGCCGCGTCGAGCGTCCCCGCCTCGACCGCGCGCATCTGCTCGGCCTGCGGCTTGAACGGGCCGTCCACCGGTGCGAACTCCTCACGGGCGAGGACCGGGGCCCATCCCTCGGCGTAGAGGTCGAGGACGTCCACCCGGTACCCGGCCTCGCGCAGGGTCTGAGCCGCGGTGGTCATCTGGGCGGTGCTGAACGAGCGGGGCTCGGGGTGAGCGTGAACGATCAGGGCGGTGGGCGCAGCATCGAAGGTCGACATGGGGAAATCATATCGACGTATTGCGATGCGTCAATCAGAGGTGGCGCCGATCAGGGCTGCCCTGGGTCTTGAACACCTCGACCAGATCAACCGCCGGACCAGCTCCTGGGATCACCACGATCCCGAGGGGCGTCCCCCCTGCTCCCCGGCGCCGGGGGGCGCCCCTCGGGGTCCCCCAGCAGTCCCCGCTTTTGGCGGACCCACGGAAAGCGAGGAGGTCAGCGGGCGGGCGGGGCGAACTCGGGCTGGTCGAGCAGGCGCAGCCAGCTCCCGTCGGGCTGGCGCCGGACAACTTGCGCCCGGGCGCCGGCCCCGTCCTTCGGCGGGGTCGAGGTCAGGGCGATGTCACCGCTGACCAGCGTCGGCAGCGGTTGTTCCGGCTCGAAGCGGGGGCGGTCGGCCAGCACCTTCTCCCACAGCGCACGGATCGCCTCCCGCCCCACCGTCAGCTCGCCGGGAGGGTAGGCCATCACCGCCTCCTCCTCGTAGAGCGCGGCGACGCCGGCCGCGTCACCGGCATTGGACCGCTCGACGAACAGGCGGGTGAGGTCCTCGGGCCGCATGGCCTTCTCGTACTCCGGCATGGGGTTCCTCCTGGCATCGGACTTCGACGCCTCCCAGCATGGTTGCCCACCGATCAGAAGTCCAACAGATGGATTTGCTGGGAGCTAGAATTTTCAGTCATGGAACTCAGGCAGCTGGAATACTTCGTCGCGGTCGCCGAAGAGCAGAACTTCACCAGGGCGGCCGAGCGAGTGCGCATCAGCCAGTCCGGCGTCAGCGCCCAGATCCGCCAGCTGGAGCGGGAACTCGGTACCGAGCTGTTCGACCGGTCGGCGCGCACCGTCACGCTCACGGTTGCCGGGAAGGCCGCGCTCCGGCACGCGCGCGCCGCACTCGCCGCAGCCGGGGCGGTCGGCCAGGCGGTGGGCGAGGTGACCGACATGATCCGGGGCCGGCTCACGGTCGGCATGGTCATCGGCTGCACCCTCACCCCGCTTTTCGACGCCCTCGCCGCGTTCCACCGGGCGCATCCCGGTGTCGAGATCTCGCTGCTGGAGGACAGCTCCGACCGGCTCGTCGAAAGGGTGCGCGCCGGCGCCGTCGACCTGGCCCTCGTCGGGACCGCGCCCGCCGCCCCCGAGGGACTGGACGCGCTGACGATCGTCAGCGAGCGGCTCGTCGCGGCAGTCCCGGCCGGGCACCCCTTGGCGCGACAGCGGCGGGTCACTCTGCGGGACCTGACCGCCCACCCCATCGTGTGCATGCCACCCGGCACCGGTCTGCGCACGGTGTTCGACCGCGCCTGCGCCGCACAGAGCCTCCACCCCCCGATCGCGCTGCAAGCCAGTGCCGCGGACGCCATCGCCGACCTCGCCGCCCGCGGGCTCGGCGTCGCCGTCCTCAGCACCTCGATGGCCGCGAGTTACCGCGACCGGCTCACCGCCCGCACCATCGACGACATCGAGACACCGGCACTGCTCGCTCTGGTCTGGAAGAGCACGCACAACCCCTCGGTGCGCGAGTTGCTCGCGCACAGCCGGCGAGCGTTCGCCAAGCCCGGCCCCACTCAGGGGTGACGTCCCAAGAGCCGCTCGGGGGGTGTGCCGGGACTCGCCTGGGCCGTGCCCGCAAAAACCGGCCGGCAGCCTCACTGCGAGCCCGCCGGCGGGTCCTGCCTCCCACCGTGCTCGCGACCGGCCCCGGCGACCGCGCTCGAGGCGTCCTCCCCGTCGCCGCCGACCGCAGACCGGCATATGCCAATACGATCCAGCGGCCTGGAATTGGCTGAAAACCAACTATCGAGACCACACTCATGTACTCGAAGTGATGAATCGACATCGCGAGTTGACGGCAGGAAGGGTCACAGAAAGAGACCTAACGGGACATCCGGAAGAGAAGCCGTGCCGCTCCGGGTGGCTCATTCCCCTACCACGGCTCCCTGTTCCTGCAGCACGTTCACGACGAAATCGCCTGCTCGGCAGAGTGTGCCCCCAGAGTGATCGAAGCACTCGACCGGGTGACTAGCATGAGCCAGTGTCCGGGGCCCGGACGATCATGTCGGGTTGACGTCCTCCTCCCGACGTACGGCCGTCGTAAGCCGGTCGACCCGTACCTCTCCCGCTCAAGACCGAGGATCCGCGGAATGTCAGAGCCTGCACCGGCCATGCCACATCGGTCAGCCACAGCGCAGCACGCCTCGCCGGCCGTCCCTCTGGCCGTGCTGCTGGTGAGCACCGCAGCCGCGGGCGCGGCGATCGCGGCCGCGCCCGCCACCGCCCGCGCCTGGACGGCTATTTCGGCCCTGGTGGTCTGGGTCTTCCTGGCGGTCACCGTCGTGGTCAGCACCGTGCTGACCCGGCGCGCCCGTCGCTCCGCCGCCGCGCGAGGTGCCGAAGTCGCCGACCTGAGAAGGCAGTTGACGCACCACACGGCCGAGGCCTCGCATCTGGTGAACGTCACCCTGCCCGCCGTCGCGAAGCGGCTGCGGGACGGGGAGAGCGCGAACGCCGCCGTGGGGAAGGCGGTTCCGCCTTCCGACCCCCAACTGCGCCAGATCGTGCACACCTTCGCCGCCGAGCTGGAGCAGGTCGTGCAGTACGCCGCCGCCCTGGACACCGAGCGCAACAGCATCCGGCAGGACATGGCGCAGGGCAGGGAGGAACTGGAGCGGCTGACGTCGGAGACACTGCCCGCCGCGGTGACCAGGCTGCGGGAGGGCCAGTCCGCCGACACCGTCCTCGCCGAGCTGGAACTGCCGCGGCTCCCCCTGCTGCGCCTGCCGGCCGAATCGTTCATCCGCGAACTCGCGCACAGCGAACGGCGGGCCGCCGCCGCGCAGGCCGCCTCGGCCAAGGCCCTCAGCCGCGTCCAGGCCAAGGCCGTCAGCATGCTCGCCGACCTGCGGGAGATGCAGGAGCGGCACGGCGAGGAGGTCTTCGGCGACCTGCTGAAGCTGGACCACAGCACCTCCCAGCTGGGCCTGATGGCCGACCGCCTGGCCCTCCTCATGGGCGGCCGCTCCAGCCGCGCCTGGAACAAGCCGATCGTCATGGAGAGCATCCTGCGCGGCGCGGTCGGCCGGATCGCGGCCTACCAGCGGGTCCGGCTGCACTGCTCCACGAACGCCGCGGTCTCCGGCTTCGCCGCCGAAGGCGTCATGCACCTGCTCGCCGAGCTGATGGACAACGCCGCCAACTTCTCGCCACCGATCGACGAAGTGCACGTCTACGTCGAGGAGCGCAGCGCCGGACTGGTCGTCACGATCGAGGACAGCGGCCTGAAGATGGCCGACGCGGCCATGCGGCGCGCCGAGGAGGCGGTGGCCGGACGCGTCATGGACCTCGCCTCGCTCCAGGGCACCCGGCTCGGACTGGCCGTGGTCGGACGCCTGGCCGTCAAGTACGGCATCAGCGTCAACTACCGGCCCTCGTCGCGCGGCGGCACCGGCGTCGTCGTCCTGCTGCCCCCGCAACTCCTCGCCCAGAAGCGCGAGCCCGCGCCGCGCGAGACCCCGCGCCGCCCCTCCGCCGCCGCGCCCACGCCCGGGCCCGCCCCCGTGACGCGACCCGAAGCGCCCGACCCGGCCGCACGGCCGATCGCCGCGCCGCGTCCCGCCGCCCCGGCCGCTCCCCCCGAGCAGGACACCCACCGGCGTACCGCGGACGCCACACCCAACGGCCTGCCGGTGCGCGCCCCCGGCCGCACCATGGCCGAGGCCGAGCGGGAGCGTCAGCACCGCAGGGCGACGGCCGAGGGCCCCGCACGCGACGAGGCGCACCGCCCGGCGGCGGCGCGGGACGCGGGCGCGCGCTTCGGCGCCTTCCACCGCGGACGTCACTCCGGCGGCGACACCGCGTCCGCAACCGGCGCCGAAGCCGAGCCGCCGGCCACCGACTAGGTCTCCGACCCTCCCGTACGGCGCCCGGGGCTTCGGCGCCCCCACCCCCGCTTGAATTCGTCAGATTGGAGGAACGGGCCGGACACCCGGGCATCCGGACACCACGGCCCACCACCCACCATGCAGACCACCGACAACAGCCTCACCTGGCTCCTGCAGGGCCTTCTGGAGCGCACCCCCGGCACCCGGCACGCTCTCGTCCTGTCCCGGGACGGCCTGAAGCTCTGCTGGACCGAACACCTCACGCTCGATCAGGCTGACCAGTTGGCGGCGATCTGCTCGGGCATGCAGGCCCTCGCCCAGGGCGCCTCCGTCGAGTTCGGCGACGGCAGCGGCGGCGTCCGCCACTCCATGACCGAGTTCCACGGCGGCCTGCTGTTCATCGTGGAGGCCGGCCAGGGCGCGCACCTGGCGGTCCTCGCCGAGGAGAACGCCGACCCCGGCGTCGTCGGCCACCAGATGACCGAGCTGGTCGAGCAGATCGGCGAACATCTGCGGGCCGAACCCCGCCAGGGCGTCCAGGGGAGCGCCTCCTCGTGATGCGCAGGCCCGTGGACACCGGTGACCCCGACCGGCTCTACACGGTCACCGGCGGACGCAGCCGGGCGGACGACGCGTTCGACCTCGTCACGCTGGTGGTGGCCGAGAGCGAGCCCGGGGTCGGCATGCAGTCGGAGCACGTGCGGATCCTGGAGCTGTGCCGGCACCCGACGGCCGTCGTGGAGATCGCCGCGGAGCTGAAGCTGCCCATCACGGTGGTGCGCATCCTCCTCGGCGACCTCCTCGCCACGGGCCGCATCACCGCCCGCCATCCGCGCGCCGCCCGGTCCGCCGCCTCGCTCCCCGATTCCGCCCTTCTCAAGGAGGTGCTCCATGGGCTCCGCAACCTCTGAGCTGCCCGCCCAGCGCACACCCCTGTCCGACGCCGCCGAGACCGGCCTGAAGATCGTCATCGTGGGCGGATTCGGCGTCGGCAAGACGACACTTGTCCGCTCCGTCAGCGAGATCCGGCCGCTCAACACCGAAGAGGTGATGACGCAGGCGGGTGTCGGCGTCGACGAGACGAACCGGGTGGCCGCGAAGACCACCACGACCGTGGCGTTCGACTTCGGCCGGATCAGCCTCAACGACCGCATGGTGCTGTACCTGTTCGGCGCCCCGGGCCAGGAACGCTTCTGGTTCCTGTGGGACCGGCTCTTCTCCGGCACCCTCGGCGCGGTCGTCCTGGTCGACACCCGGCGCATGGACGACTCCTGGTACGCGATCGACCGGCTGGAGCACCACCGGACGCCGTTCGTCGTGGCCGTCAACCGGTTCGACGACGACCCCCGCAGGCACTCCCTGGAGGAGATCCGCCAGGCGCTGTCCCTGCCCGCCCACGTGCCGCTGGTCGACTGCGACGCCCGGGTCAGGTCGTC
Source organism: Streptomyces sp. NPDC052701 (assembly GCF_040678355.1). Lineage (NCBI taxonomy): Bacteria > Bacillati > Actinomycetota > Actinomycetes > Kitasatosporales > Streptomycetaceae > Streptomyces > Streptomyces sp. NPDC052701. Next base: position 8,995 of record NZ_JBFATO010000038.1, on the reverse strand, counting down.
GGGCAAGGACGTACTGATCACCCTCGTGGACCACCTCTACGAAATGGCCATGGCCCAGGAGACGACACCGTGACCGACACCGCATCCCCTTCCCCGCACGCGGCCCCACCGGGCTGCCCCGCCCATGCGGGCGCGGTGCGCCTGACCGGTCTGGAGTACCAGCAGACGCCGTCGCAGCTCTACCGCGAACTGCGCCGCCAGCACGGCCCGGTGGCGCCGGTCCTGCTGGACGGGGACATTCCCGCCTGGCTGGTCCTCGGCTACTCCGAGGTCACCTACGTGACCCGGCACGACGAGCTGTTCGCGCGCGACTCGCGGCGCTGGAACCAGTGGGAGAACATCCCCGCGGACTGGCCGCTGCTGCCGTTCGTCGGCTACCAGCCGTCGGTGCTGTTCACCGAGGGCGAGGAGCACCGGCGGCGGGCCGGAGTCATCACGCAGGCGCTGGAGGGCGTCGACCAGTTCGAACTGGCCCGCGAGTGCCAGCAGATCGCCGACCGGCTCATCGCCTCCTTCGCGGGCAGCGGCCAGGCCGAGCTGATGAGCGCCTACGCGCACGCCCTGCCGATGCGCGCGGCGGTCCAGATGTGCGGCATGCCGCACACCGGCACGGACACCCAGCAGCTCGTGGAGGACCTGCGCATCTCCCTCGACGCGGCCGAGGGGGACGACCCGGTGGCCGCCTACACGCGGGTGGGGGAACGGATCCAGCAGCTGGTGAAGGAGAAGCGGGAGCGGCCCGGCCCGGACGTCACCTCGCGCATGCTGACGCATCCGGCCGGGCTGACCGACGAGGAGGTCGTGCAGGACCTGATCTCCGTCATCGCCGCGGCGCAGCAGCCCACGGCGAACTGGATCTGCAACACGCTCCGGCTGCTGCTCACCGACGAGCGCTTCGCCCTGAACGTGTCGGGCGGCCGGCTGAGCGTCGGCGAGGCGCTCAACGAGGTGCTCTGGCTCGACACGCCGACGCAGAACTTCATCGGCCGCTGGGCGGTGCGCGACACCCAGCTCGGCGGGCGGCAGATCCGGGCGGGCGACTGCCTGGTGCTGGGGCTCGCCGCGGCCAACACCGATCCGCTGATCTGGCCCGAGGCGCACGTCGGGGCGGAGAACTCCGCGCACCTGTCGTTCAGCAACGGGGAGCACCGCTGCCCCTACCCGGCCCCGCTGCTGGCCGACGTCATCGCCCGTACGGCGGTCGAGACGCTGCTGGAGCGGCTGCCCGACCTGGTGCTCGCGGTGGACCCGGAGGAGCTGACCTGGCGCCCGTCCATCTGGATGCGCGGTCTGACGGCGCTGCCGGTGCAGTTCACGCCGGTCGTGCAGTAGCACGACCGGCCCGGTGGGCCGGGTCGGCCGGCGAGCGTCCGGCCCGGCCGGCCGTCAGCGCGCGACCGGGGTGAACCGCACCGGCAGGGACTGCGGCCCCCGGGTGAAGACGCCCTGCTCCACGGGGTCGAAGCCGTCGGCGAGCCGCACGTCGGGCATGGCGTCGAGGAGCTGGCCGACGCCGATCTCCACCTCGGCCTTGGCGAGCAGGGCCCCGACGCAGAAGTGCCGGCCGAGCGCGAACGCGAGGTGGTCGGCGGCGGCGGAGAAGGCGGTGGTCGTGGTCAGGTCGTCGCGGAAGATGTCGAACCGGTCCGGCTCCCGGTAGCGCTCCGGGTCCCGGTTGGCGGCGCCGATCAGGCAGGTGACGGTCGCGCCGGCCGGGATGGTGCCACCGCTGAGCGTGACCTCGGTGGCCGACTGACGCATGATCATGTGGACGGGCGGCGTGTAGCGCAGCGTCTCGGCGAAGGCCCGGGCGATCAGACCGCGGTCCTCCCGCACGGCCGCGAGCTGCTCGGGGTGCAGCAGGAGGTTCGCGAAGATGCTGGCGATGGCCTTGTCGGTGGTCTCCCCGCCCGCGGCGAGCAGCAGACTGCAGAACGCCTTGATGTCCTCGTCGCTCATCCGCACCCCGTCGACCTCGGCGGCGCACAGCGTGGACAGCAGGTCGTCACCGAGGTTCTCGCGGCGTTCCCGGATGATCGGGAACATGTACTCGGCGAACTCCACCCGGGTGCGCTCCCCGGCCGCGGTCACCTCGGGGTCGCCCGAGAGGTTGCCGAGGAAGGCGATGACGGACGTGTACCAGCGGTGGAACCGGGCGTGGTCGGCCTTGTCCAGGCCCAGCATGTCGGCGATCACGTTGACCGGGAAGCGGGTCGCGTAGTCGGCCACCAGGTCGGCGGACCCGGTGTGCCGGAAGGCGTCGATCAGTTCCCGGGAGTTGTGCTCGATGACGGGCAGGAACTTCTCCTGCAGGTCGCTGCCGCGGAAGGCCGGGGCGACCAGCGCCCGCCGCACGGCGTGCTCGCGCCCGCTGAGCTGGAGGATCGTCTTGCCGTGTACGGGCTCGATCTGCCAGTCGTAGTTGTCGGTGGTGAACTCGTTCTTCTTGTCCTTGAAGACCCTCTCCACGTCCTCGTAGCGGGAGATGACGTAGCTCTGGGTGGCCTCGTGCCAGAAGAGGGGCGCGCTCTCGCGCATCGCGCGGTAGGCCGGGTAGGGATCTGCCGCGAATTCGGGCGAGAGGATGTCGGGGACCTGCTGCGCGGTGGACATGGGGCTCCCTCAGGTCAAGGAACGTGCTTGCCACACAAGATTATTGATCATCAGTAGGCTGGAACAGAGCGGTCCGACCTACTGGCACTTTTCGGACAAGGGCTGGCCGAAAACAGTGCCTGGCTGCCCGGGCGGAAGCTGTTAGCAGCCGCCGCCCCGGAGGGGCCGCCCGGGTCCGCCAGGACGAGCGCGCCGTCCGCGAGCGCGCGGCGGGGCAGCGGGGAAAGGTGACCGGCCGGCCCTTCGGAGCGTCGCAGTCGAGGAGGCCGGCAGCCGGTGCCTGCCGGGCACGGCTTGACCAGCCCCGGCATGTTCCTATGTCAGGACGTCCACCATCTTGCGGAACCAGTCGGACATGGAGATTCCGTCGGCGCGCGGATCGTAGCTGGCCAGGCCCTCCTCGAGCCACAGGGCCGCGAGTTCCTCCTCGGAGATCCCCGAGTCGATCAGATCCTGCAGCGCTTCGCGCAAGGCACTGACGGTCTTTTCGTCATGGACTTCCCGGTAATCCACCAACGCCTGGATCGGCGAGTCGTATTCGAGGTCGTAGTCCTGGTGGAAGTAGGCCTGAGCAAGGCAGGTGATTTCTTTGGAAAGCATCAGATGTCCGGTTCGAAGGGGGCCGGCTCCGTGAGGAGCCGGCCCCAGGCCATGGTCACTCAGTCGTCGTTCGCTTCGATGAATGCCGAGTCGATACCGAGCGCCTCGATGTCCCGACGCACCCGGGCCACATAGTCACGGATGGATCCGAGCAGTTCCGGCCAGCTCACCGGACGACTCCAGGAATCCGGGGTCTGAACGGAGCCCAGGCGCCATCCGGCCTCGGTCGCGTGAATGCGAACAGTTCCCTTCTCATCATAGCTCATGGATTCCCATTCGAAGTTTTCACGCTTCTCCTCGGGCTGTGCAGCCCACCGGGAGAGGTCGCGAGCCAACTCTGCGACGGGAAAGAGATCTTCCTGGAACACCGGGCCGTCGGCGTCCACGACGGACAAGTTCGCCTCGATGTTCACCAGCAGCTCTGCGCGGCTGGTACCACGGAGATCCTGCGTGGTGAGATGGTCGTACCGAAATTCCATCGCATCTCCTAGATATTCACCGGGAAGCAATTGAAGACCTTCCCTTCGTCGTTGACCATAATCCTGATTCCGGTTTGCCCCTTGGTCCCGACGGGGCGGCCCATGTCCACGACGACCTTGAACGAACCGTCGCCGTTCGGGAGGAACGTCGCATCGGACTTCTTAAGCCCTTCGGCGACCCAGCCCTGGACCTCGGTGACGGAGGTGGAATCGAACTTGGCGGCCCTGCCCCATCCTCCCGGAATGTTGAGATGCTTGTTCTTGACGAAAATTTCGGCTGGATTCTCGGCCGCCTTGAACGCGAGTTTCGAGGCTTCCGCGATGCGGCTGACCCGCGAGGCTTCGGCGGCCGCCTGAAGGGTGTTGTCGAGATTCTTCAGCGCCTTGAACCCCCCGATGGGGAGCACCATCGCGGCCATGCCGGCGCACTTGCCGAGCTTGGGGTCCTTGATGCAGTCCTTGGCTTCGTTCAAGCCGGTGACGCCCCACACGATCTCCTTCATCACGGGGTCGATCGGCGTCGGCGTGATGGGCTGGCCTGCCAGGGCACACGGCGGGAGACTGTCGCGGGTCGGGTGCAGGTAGCAGTGCGGCTTGCTCTCCCGCTCGGCCTTGCGCGCCTCTTCGGCCCGCTTGCGCGCCGCGGCCTCCTCGGCCTCGCGCAGTTCCACCACACGCTTCCAGGCCTGCGAAGCGGCCGTCTCGGCCTCGCCGGCGCTCTTGCCGGCGGCGATCGCATCGTCTCGCGCCTGGTCCGCGGCCTGCTTGGCCCGGGCTGCCGAGGTGTACGCGTACGTGGCCGAGAACTGCGCCTGAGCGGCGGACTCCGCTGCGGCGACGGCATCCTGCTCGGCCCGGTCGGCGGCTGCACGTGCGGTGGTCGCGGACTGCTTGGCCTTGGCCGCGCTCGCCTCGGCGTCGTCAGCTGCCTCATCGGCTTCGACGGCGTATCCAGCCGCCTGATCGGCGCTCTCCTGCGCTTCGGCTTCGGCTGCCTTGGCTTCCAGGACAGCCTGACGGGCTTCGGCTGCGGCCTTGGCGGCGAGCCAGCGGTTCTGCTGGGCCTTGGCGGCGATGATGCCGCCCTCAGCGATCAGGCGCTGGACCTGGGCGATGTGGGTGGAGGCGAGCTCGTCCTTGCGGTCGGCGATGTACTGACCGGCCTGGACGAACTGATGCAGCTGATTCGACGGCCCGGACAAAGCGATTTTGGCCGCGGCCTGGACCTCGGGCCCGCCGGTGTCGACCAACTGGCTGGCGATCACGCGCTCGTCGGCCGTACGAGCGGCGTACTGACCGTTGTTGAGGAAGGCGAGCAGGGCCTGTGCGCTGCCGTCGGCCAGCGCCTTCTCGGCGGCTTCCTTCACGCCAGGGCCGCCGCTGTTGTGGATCTGGGAGACCTTGACGCGGTAGTCGTCGAGGCCGGCCTCGTACTGACCTCTGACGTAGAAGTCGTGAATCTGCTGCTCGGTGCCCGTCAGCGCGGTCGCGGCAGCCGTGCGCACGGATGCGTAAGGGCTGGTGGAGGCAAGATGGGCCACCTGCTGGCGAATTTCAGCCTGCTCGGCCTCCTTCCAGCCGGTGCGGAGGTACTCCAAGACGTTTTCGTCGGTGCCGGCCAGCGCCTCGGCGGCGGCTTGTTGACGCCAGGAGCCGAAGTGCTTCATCGCACGCAGGGCGACGGCCCGGCCCTTGCGAGCGAGCGCGGCGGTGTCGACGTCGGGCTGGGCCGCCTCGGCCGCCAATGCCTTGGTGTCGTCGGCGATGGCCTGGCCCTCGACGACGGTGCCGGCTGCTTGGACGGTGAAGGTGTCGGCGACGGCCGTCCGGGACTTGGCGTCCTCGATGGCGGCCGCGGTGCGCGTGGCGAGGTCCTCAGCCTCGGTCTGACGCGCGATGTCGAAAGTCTTCTTGGCGGTGGCGACGGCTTCGGTGGCCGCTTCCGCCGCGATCCTGGCGGCCTCCGCCTGCTTGGTCGCCTCAGCCGCCGCGTCGGTGGCCTCCCCCGCGTGCAGTGCCGCCTCGTCCGCGGCGTCGGCTGCGTTCTTGGCATGGGTGGCTGCGGAGTCGGCCGCGTTTCGGGCCTCCATGGCGGCCGTGGCCGACTTGCGGGCCAGCGCTTCGGCGGCATCGGCGGCACGGTTGGCCTCGGCTGCATGGCGGCGCGTCTCAGCCGCGGCGGCCTGGGCCTGAGCCGAGGACGCCCCAGCGGCGGTGGCATAACCGGCAGCTTCATCGGCGGCATCGGCGGCGGCGTTCGCGTTGGCGCCGGCGCTCTTGGACGCCGCGGCTGCGGTGGCGGCGGCCAGCGAGGCTTTACTCGCCTGCTCGGCTGCCTTACCCGACTGGGTGGCCAGATCCGCCGCTGCTCGGGCTGTCCTGGCCGCGTTCCGCGCGTTCTCCGCCTGCGCGGAGTCCTTGCCCGCTGCAATAGCCGCGTTGTACGCACGCGTGGCCGCGTCCGCGGCCGCGGCTGCGGCGTTCGCGGTCTGTGCGGCGGCCAGCGCGGCGATACGCGCCGAACGGTTGGCGGCATTGGCTGCGCCGATCGCCGTCTGCGCGGCATCGGCGGCGGCACGGGCGGCGTCAGCGGCCTGCTTGGCCTTCACCGCCGCGCGAGTGGCGTCGTCCTTGGCCGCTTCGGTCTCCTGGGCGGCCTTCTGCGCCGCCTGCTTGGCCAGCTCTGACGCTGCGATGGCCTTTTCGGAAGCCTCCTGCGCGGCCTTGGTCGCGTCCTCCGCCTGCTTGCCGGCGCGCTTGGCCTGTTCCGTCAGCTGGGCAATGGTGGCGTGCTCCTGGTCGCGGTTGCGCGCGACGAACTGGCCCACCTCCAGGAACTCGACGATGTCGTCCGGGGTCCCTTGAAGGGCCAGCTTGGCGGCCGCCTTCACGTTCGGCCCACCGGTGTTGTAGATCTTCGAGACCTCGACCCGGTTGTCCGCCTCGCGAGCGGTGTACTGGCCCACTTCGAGGAACTGCTCGACATCGGCGGGCGTACCGTCGAGCGCCCGCCGGCCGGCCTCACGGACACCGGTACCGCCCAGGTTGATCACCCGTGAGGCCTCCACGCGCCGGTCCTGCTCGTGCGGCGCCTTCCAGCCGTCCTTCAAGAACGCGCGCAGTTCCTCGGGCGAGCCGGCGAGGGCCTTCTTGGCGGCCTCCCGTACGGCGGGCCCGCCACTGTTCAGGACACGGCTGGCGTCGACCTTGTCGTCCGCGAGCCGCAGAGCGGGCTCGGCGTCGATGAACCGCGCGATGTCCTCGTCGGAACCAAGGAGTGCTTGCTCCGCGGCCTCCCTGACTCCAGCGCCGCCCGACATCCAGAAGTCGACGGCCAGTTGGCGGTTGTCCGCCTGAACCGTGTCCTCGTCGCCGGCCGTGGCCGCGGCTGGGGGTGCTCCGAGCAGACCGGCCGCGATCGTGCCGGACAGCAGGAGCGCGCAGGCCCGAAGGGAAGCAATGCGCTCCCGTCGCCGCCCGGCACCGGGCTTGTGCCGCCTCCTCCACCACAGGCTGCGTATCTGGTCTTGCACCTGAGTGCTCCTCCACCGAAAAGTAAAATCCTGGCATCTCATGCCACTGCGCGACAAACACGCGTACGCCCGGTTTGCGAGTTCCACGGAGAACCGGGTACGACTGCGAAGCGGAGCGGCTTCGGCCGCCACATGACGTACGGGCGGGCCCATCACCCCGCAAGCAAGCGGCAGTTCAGCACCGTTCACGGGATTCTTACATGTGCTTTACTTCCGTCAAGCGGAGGGGGGATCCGCTCCCTCGTCATCTTTGGAGAAGGAAAAATGGCGATATCGCGTGCCCGCAGGGCACTTGCGATCGGGCTCTCGAGCGCGGCTGTGGCAGGCTTGGGAGCGCTGGCTCTGCTCACCTCAGGTCCGGCTTCCGCACGGCCTGCGCAGACGGTGACCGCCTCGGGGACCGCCACCGACATGCCTGTCGCGGTCGAGGACTTCGCCTACCCGGGCGCCGACCGGATCCTGACGGAACGGGGCATCACGCTCAAGCGCGGTGACGGCCGCATCATCCTGGTCAAGTGCAGCGAAGCCTGGAACATCAAGGTCGAGTCGCGCGTGGACAACGGCGGCTACTGCTTCCGTGCGACCGCGAAGACGGGCTTTCTCACCATGGAACTGCCCGACGCCTACGGCGTGTGGACCGAGGACCACCCTGTCAAGGCGACCCTGAGCGCCGAGGGCAAGGAAACCGTCATCTCCGTACCGGCCAACGAGTACCAGCCGGTGGGCGAGGCCGGCGACACCGGTCTGCGCTCCGTCCTCGTCGAACTGCGCGTCACCGGCTGAGCCGTCCACACGGACGCCGGACCGGTACCGACGTTTCCCGCACTTTCCGCGCGGCAGCCGCCTCGGCCGGCCTCTGACGCACCATCTCGCGATCCGCGGACTTGAACCACCAGGAAAACTCACGTGTCCAACAACCGCCCTCGCGCGGCGCTGACGAGCAGCATGCTCGCGGCCGCCGTCGCCGCCGGAGCGCTCACCGCAGCCCCGGCACAGGCCGTCACCGGCGCCGCCGCCGACGACGGAACATTCGCCTTCACCGCCCGCATCGCCATCGGCGACACCGAGCGGGCCTGCACCGGCGCGCTGATCGACCCCCAGTGGGTCATCACCGCGGCGAGCTGCTTCGCCGACGACCCCGGCCAGACCTCCACGGTCCGCGCGGGCAAGCCCGCCAAGAGCACCACCGCGACCATCGGCCGCACCGACCTGACCTCCACCGCCGGCCAGGTCCGCACCGTGGTCGAGCTGGCCCCGCGCAGCGACCGTGACGTGCTCCTGGCCCGGTTGAACAAGCCGGTCACCGGTATCGCCCCGGTCAAGGTCAGCACCGCCGGCCCGGCCACCGGCGAGTCGCTGACGGTGCCGGGCTACGGCCGCACCAGGACCGAGTGGGCACCGCTGAAGCTGCACGTCGGCACCTTCACCGTGGACGCCGTCACCTCCGACACGCTGCAGATGACCGGCCAGAACGGCTCGGCCGTGTGCGCCGGCGACACCGGCGGCCCCGCGCTGCGCGCCGGTGCCGGCGGCTACGAGCTGGTGTCCGTCAACAGCCGTTCCTGGCAGGGCGGCTGCTTCGGCCAGGACCCAGCCGAGACCCGCACCGGCGCCGAGAACGTCCGCCTGGACAACCTCGGCGGCTGGATCGACTCCGTCCTCGATGCCGCCCGCATCACGGACTTCAACTGCGACGGTGTGCGTGACACCGCGATCGCCGATCCGGACGCGGCCGTCGGCGGTGACGCGAAGGCGGGTCTGGTGCGGGTG
>NZ_JBFATO010000037.1:0-77097 GCF_040678355.1 Streptomyces sp. NPDC052701 | reverse complement strand
TAGGGCCTGTCGTCGAACTCCCGTCGTCCGCCCGGAGGGCGGGCCCCGCGGCGTCGGGTGCGTGCTCTCGGCGTGCCGGGCGCGGGCCCTCGTACCGGATGTACTCGGGTCCGCGCCCGGTGCGGCGAGAGGGCGTGCAGGGCGTCGCGGGGCAGACGGGAGTTCGACGACAGGCCCGAGGGCCCGGCGGCCCAGCCGGCCGGGGTCCGGGCGGGCCGTCGCGGCCGGGCTCAGCGCAGCGCGGGCTCGTCGAGGGTCAGGGTGCCCGCTTCGGCGTCCAGTTCGGCCGCCACCCCGAAGGGGAGGGTGAGCGCCCCGTCGCAGTGCCCGAAGCCGAACTCCTCCGCGACGGGCACGCCGAGGTGGCCGAGCCGGTCGGCGAGCAGCGCGCGCACCCGCTCGTACGGACCGCACCGCGCCCACGAGCCCAGCAGAATGCCGCGGACCCCGTCGAGCCGGCCGGCGCGCAGCAGTTGGGTGAGGCAGCGGTCGAGCCGGTAGGTCTCCTCGCCCACGTCCTCCAGGCACAGCAGCCCGCCGGCGGCGGAGGGCCGGGCGTGCGGGGTGCCCAGGTCGGCGGCGAGCAGGCTCAGGCAGCCGCCGAGTGTGACGCCCCGTGCCCGGCCCGGGACCAGGGCGGTGGCGCCCGAGGCGATGACGCGGACCGTCTCCGGGGCGAAGAGGGTGGCCTTCAGGTGTTCCTGGGCGCGCGCTTCCTTGAGGAAGTCGACGCCGGCCGCCATCGGGCCGTGCAGCGTCACCAGGCCCAGCCGTGTCGCGAAGGCCTCGTGCAGCGCGGTGATGTCGCTGAACCCGGCGAACACCTTCGGCCCCGCCGCCCGCATCGCCTCCCAGTCGAGCAGGTCGACGACGCGCTGGGCGCCGTACCCGCCGCGGGCGCACAGCACCGCGTCGACGGACGGGTCGCACCAGGCGCTCTGCAGGTCGGCGGCCCGGTCGGCGTCCGAGCCCGCCAGGTAGCCGAACTCGGCGTGCCGGTCCAGGACGTGGGGCCCCACCACGGGGTCGAGGTCCCAGCCGCGCAGCACGTCGAGCCCGGCCTGCAACCGTTCCTCGGGCACCGGCCCGCTGGGCGCGACCACCGCGACCCGGGCGCCGGGCGCGAGCCGGGACGGCCTCAGCAGGGGCTTCACCTGACCAGCTCCAGGGTGGGGACGCCCGGCGGGTTGAGGCCGAACACCTGGGCGTACAGCGACAGTTCGGCCTCCAGGGCGCGGACCATGGTCTCGGCGCGCCGGAAGCCGTGCCCCTCGCCCTCGAAGGTGAGGTACGCGTGCGGCACCCGCCGGCCCGCGAGCCGGGCCAGGAACCGCTCGCACTGCACGGGCGGGCAGATCACGTCGTCCAGGCCCTGCAGCATCAAGAAGGGCACGGTCAGCCGGTCGGCGTGCGTGGCGGGCGAGCGTTCGGCGTACCGCGCCGGGACCTCGGCGAGCGGTCCGATCAGGGTCTCCAGGTACTGCGACTCGAAGTCGTGGGTCTCCCCCGAGCCCCATCCGGTCAGGTCGAGGACGGGGTACTTGATGGTGCCGCAGGCGTAGACGTCGGTCGTCGTCAGGGAGGCGGCGGCCGTCCAGCCGCCCGCGCTGCCGCCCCGGACGGCGAGCCGGCCGCGGTCGGCGGTGCCCTCGGCGGCCAGCGCCTCGGCGACGGCGGCGCAGTCCTCGACGTCGACCACGCCCCACTGCTCGCGCAGCCGGTTGCGGTACTCGCGGCCGTAGCCGGTGGAGCCGCCGTAGTCGACCTCGGCGACGCCGATGCCGCGCGAGGTGAAGTAGGCGATCTCCAGGTCGAGCACGAGCGGCGCCCGGCTGGTGGGCCCGCCGTGCGCCCAGACGACGTAGGGCGGCAGTTCGTCGCCGGGCGCGACGCAGCCGGGGTGGTGCGGCGGGTAGACGTGGGCGTGGATCTCGCGGCCGTCCGGGCCGGTGAAGGTGCGTATCCGGGGCTCGGGGTAGTAGGCGGGGTCCACCGCGTCGTCGTGCTCGGCGCCGATCACCCGCGCGCGCCCGGTCCGGGTGTTCAGCTCGACCACCTCGTACGCGCTGCGCGGGCTGGCGCCGACGGCGACGACCCGCTCGCCGTCCGCCGCGAGCGTGGGGGCGAACTCGGTCCAGGGGCCCGCCGCGTCGACGACCTCCCCGGTCTCCGGGTCCAGGATCCCGAGGCCGGTCGCCCCGCGTCCGTGCACGACGGCGACGAGCCCGTTGTCCAGCGGGGCGAACCAGCGCAGCCCGATCTTCCACAGCGGTCCGCCGAACTCCTCCTCGCGGGGGCACAGCGGCTCGCCGTCGCGGTAGAGGTTCCACCAGCCCGTGCGGTCGCTCACGTACAGCAGACGGCCGTCGGCCGCCCAGTCGGCCTGGGCCACGGACTCCTCCGGCCCGCCCGCCGCGGTCCGCGCCCCGCGCAGGGTGCCGTCGTCGCCGACCTCGGCCACGACCAGTTCGGTGCCGTCCCAGGGCATGCGCGGGTGGTCCCAGGCGAGCCAGGCCGCGCGCCGTCCGTCGGGCGAGAGTCTCGGCCCGGTCACGAACCGGTGCGCGGCGCCGGTGAGTTCGCGCACGGCGTCCCGGTCCTGCGCGGCCGAGCCGTCCAGCGGGACGGCGGCCAGGACGCGCCGTACGTCGGTGGGCCCGTCGCCGGTGAACTCCTCCAGCACGCACCACACCTCGCCCAGTTCCGGCCTGAGCACCGGGTCCGCCCAGCGCAGCCCGCCGCCCACCGGGGACACCGGGGTCAGCGGGCGCGGCTCGCCGCCCGGCGTGTACCGGTACAGCCGCTGGTCGGTGAAGTGCGCGAACACCACCAGCGGCGCCCCGTCGGCCACGGTCCCGGCCCAGGGCGCTCCGCCGTACTCCACGACCCGGGTGCGCACGTTCCACGGCGCGGGCAGCACCGGCTCCTCCGTCCCGTCGGCGCGCCGGCGCACCAGCGCGCGCCGCCCGCCCTCGGCGGGCCGCGGCTCGGTCCACCACACCTCGTCGCCGACGAAGCCCACGAACTCGGGGTGCCCGTCGTGCGCGGCGGCCAGGGCCGCGTCGATCGGCGAGGGCCACGCCCCGTACGGCAGGGTCTGCACGTCTCCCCCTTTCCCTAGGCCGAGCGCAGGAACCGGTCGAGCACCCGGACGCCGAAGTGCAGCGCCTCCACGGGCACCCGCTCGTCCACGCCGTGGAAGAGGGTCCCGTAGTCGAAGCCCTCCGGCAGCTTCAGCGGCGCGAACCCGTAACCGGTGATCCCCAGGCGTGAGAACTGCTTGGCGTCGGTGCCGCCGGACATGCAGTACGGCACCACGTGCCCCTCGGGGGCGAACTCCTGGACGGCCGCCCGCATCCTGGCGAACGTCACCGAGTCCACGGGCGCCTGGAGGGCCACCTCGCGGTGGAGGAACTCCCATTCCACGTCCGGTCCGGTGAGCCGGTCGAGGGTCGCGCGGAACTCGTCCTCGCAGCCGGCCAGGAACCGGCCGTCCACGTAGGCCACGGCCTCCCCCGGGATCACGTTGACCTTGTAACCGGCGTCCAGCATGGTCGGGTTGGCGCTGTTGCGGACGGTGGCCTCGACGAGCTGTGCGGCGGTGCCGAGCTTGTCCAGCAGCGCGTCGACGGCGGTCAGGTCCGGGTCGACGCCGTGGAGCGCGGCGAGTTCGGTGAGCGCGGCGCGCACGGTCGGGGTCAGCCGCAGCGGCCACTCGTGCTCGCCGATCCGGGTGACGGCGGCGGCGAGCCGTGTCACCGCGTTGTCCCGGTTGACCTTGGAGCCGTGCCCGGCCCGCCCGCGCGCGGTGAGCTTCAGCCAGGCGGTGCCGCGCTCGCCGGCGGCGATCGGGTAGATCTGGCGCCCGCTTCCGTCGTGGAAGGTGAAGGCGCCCGACTCGCCGACGCCCTCGGTGCAGCCCTCGAACAGCCCGGCGTGCCGGTCGGCGAGGAATCCGGAGCCGTCCTCGGCGCTGGCCTCCTCGTCCGCGGTGAACGCGATCACGACGTCCCGGCGGGGCTTGAGGCCCTGGCGGGCCCAGGCCCGCACCACGGCGAGGATCATGGCGTCCATGTTCTTCATGTCGACCGCGCCGCGCCCCCAGACGACGCCGTCGCGGATCTCGCCGGAGAACGGGTGCACGCTCCAGTCCGCGGCCTCGGCGGGCACCACGTCCAGGTGACCGTGCAGGAGCAGCGCGTCGGCCGAGGGGTCGCTGCCCTCGACGCGGGCGACGACGTTGGTCCGCCCCTCGGTGCGTTCCAGCAGCACCGGCTCCAGGCCCGCGCCGGCCAGCAGTTCGGCGGCGTACTCGGCGGCGGGCCGCTCCCGGCAGTCGCCGCCGCCGCGGTTGGTGGTGTCGATCCGGATGAGGTCGGAGGTGAATCTCACGACCTCGTCCAGCGCCTGCGCGTCCATGTGCTCAGCCATACTGCTCCTCCACCGCGGCCGAGACGATCGTCGTGACCGCCTTGAAGGCACGGATCGCCTGGTACATCGTGTCGCTCGTGTACGCCACCTTGCGTTCCCCGGTCCGGTCCACGCCCGGCACGACGGTGGCGGCCATCGCCAGGTGCTCGGCGTCGAACTCGACGGCGACGGTGAACGGGCCGGCGTGCAGGGGCGGCCGGCGGACCGCCAGGGCCGCCGCCTCCTTCGCCGCCGCCCGGATGTCGGCGGCGGTCCTGGCCGGCGTCCGGCACACGGCCGCGTACCGCGACACATGGTCCTTGACCGCCACCTTCAGCGCCTCGGGAGCGTACCCGAGCGCGTCCTCGCAGGCCACGTCGTCACCGGTCACCAGCACCACCGGCACGCCGTACTCCGCGACGACGTGCGCGTTGAGCAGTCCCTCGCTGGCCCGTACGCCGTTCAGCCACACCCCGGTGATGGAGTTGGCGAGGTAGGTGTGGGCGAGGACGCCCTCCATGCCGGCGCCCGCGTGGTAGCCGACGAACGCGACACCGTCCACGTCGCCGTGCTGCACGCCCTCCACCATGGACAGCGCCTTGTGCCGGCCGGTGAGCATCTGCGCCCGCTCGTCCAGCCGCTCCAGCAGCAGGTTGCGCATGGTCCAGTGCGCCTCGTTGACGAGGACCTCGTCGGCGCCGCCGTCGAGGAAGCCCAGCACGGCCGCGTTGACGTCCGAGGTGAACATCGCCCGGCACCGCTCCCACTGCGGCGTCCCCGGCAGTACGTCGGCCGGCCAGGTCACGCCGGTGGCGCCCTCCATGTCGGCGCTGATGAGGATCTTCATGCCCCGCCACGTTACGCGCCGGGAGGACGACCGGCTACGCGGCGCAGCCCCCCGGTTCGGAACGGGGCGCGGGCCGCGCCGGCCGGGGGTGCCGCGGTCCCGGCTCCCTGACGGCCCGTCAGCCCGTGCGGTCCGCCGCGCACCGTTTCGGCGGCGGTTCCACCGGCGTGCCGCCGGGGCCGTGCCCGGGGGGCGGCGAGGGGGACGCCGCCGCCCGCCGGAACCGGGGGAACGGCCGTGCCGGCGGGCGCGCACGGGTGCGGGTGAGGGTCCCGCGCGGCGGTCGTGTCAGCCCTCGTGCCCGAGGTGCAGGTCCCGCTCGGTGCGCCCCCCGCCGGCCACCTGGAGCACGGTGGCGACCGGCGGGTAGCCCGCGGCGATGACGGTGTACTCGCCGGAGGACAGGTCGACGAACCGGAAGGTCCCGTCGGGGCCGGTGGTGAGGGTGTCGACGACGTTGCCCGCCGCGTCCAGCAGGGTCACGCGGGCGTCCTCGACGGCCCGTCCGCCGCCGGCCCGTACGGTTCCGCGCAGCAGGGCGCCGCCGGCGAGTTCGATGTCCTGGCGGGTCTCCCGGGCGGCCTGGACGGTGACGGGCAGCGCGGCCGGGCGGAAGGCGGGCGCGCCGGCGGCGAGGGTGTACTCGCCGGCCACCAGTTCGGTGATGGCGTAGCCGCCCTCCCGGCCGCTGCGGGTGGTGGCCACCACCTCGCCGTGCACGTTGGTGAGCGTGACGGTGGCGTCCCGCACGGGCGTGCCGTCGGCGGTGACCACGGTGCCCACGAGGTGCCCGGCGCCGCCGAGGACGATGTCCAGTTCGACGGGGCGCTCGCCGACGGTCACGGAGACCGCCTGCGGCTGGTGGCCGCCCGCCGCCGCGATCAGGACGTACGCCCCCGGGCCGGGCGTGGCCAGCGCGTAGCGCCCGTCCTCGCCGCTCGCGCCCCGACCGGTCTGCTGCCCGGTGACGTCGATCAGCGTGAGCGCGGCGCGTGGGACGACGGTCCCGTCGGGGTGCTGGACGGTGCCGCAGACGGGGATCCCGGCGGCGTGGGAGGAACGCTGCGGGAGCGGGGCGCGCGGCGGCGGCGCGGTCTTTGTCCCGGTGGCGGGGGCGTGGTGGGACACCAGGGGTCTCTCCTTGAGGAAGAAGGCGG
This sequence comes from Streptomyces sp. NPDC052701, assembly GCF_040678355.1. Classification (NCBI taxonomy): domain Bacteria; kingdom Bacillati; phylum Actinomycetota; class Actinomycetes; order Kitasatosporales; family Streptomycetaceae; genus Streptomyces; species Streptomyces sp. NPDC052701. The sequence continues at coordinate 70,683 of NZ_JBFATO010000037.1, read as the reverse complement.
TGAGCAGGCCGAGGAGGAGCACCGGCACCAGGTACAGGAAGACGCGCGGCATGGCGTCGGCGTAGGCCCGGACGTAGCCGTCGCGCAGTGCCGGCGGCAGCGCGTGCACGAGCCGCGGGGTGATCGACCCGGCGTCGGGGAGCCCGGCGGCACCGGTGCGCGCCGGGAGGCGTTCGCCGAGCGCGTCGGCGAGCCGGCCGGCGAAGAGGGCGCCGAAGGCGGCCGCGCCGACGCTGCCGCCCAGCTGCCGGAAGTAGTTGCCGGCGCCGGTGGCGGTGCCGAGGTCGGCGGGGCGTACGGAGTTCTGCACGGCGAGGACCAGCACCGGCATCACCAGGCCGATGCCGGTGCCGAGGACGGCCGTCCAGATGCCGTAGTGCAGCCGGGGGGTGTCCGCCTCCAGGCGGGACAGCAGCCCCGTGCCGGTGACGCAGAGGGCTGCGCCGAGGACCGGGTACGCCTTGTAGCGGCCGGTGCGGCTGATGAGCTGTCCGGCGACGACCGAGGCGCCGACGATGCCGCCCGTCATGGGCAGCATCAGCAGCCCGGACTCGGTGGCGGAGGCGCCGTGGGCCATCTGCAGGTAGGCCGGCAGGTAGCCGGCGGCGCCGTACAGGGCGACGCCGGTGACGAGGCCCACCAGGGCGGTGACGTTGAAGACGGGGTCCTTGAACAGCCGCAGCGGGACGAGGGGGTCGGCGGAGGCGCGCTCGGCGAGCAGGAAGAGGACGGCGGCGGCCGCCGCGCCCGCGCCGAGGCCGAGGACGACGCGCGAGTCCCAGGCGTACGCGGTGCCGCCCCAGCCGGCCAGCAGGACCAGGCAGGTGGAGAGCGCGGCGAGCAGCAGGCAGCCGGGCAGGTCCGGGCGGGGCCGGGCCGCCGGCCTGGGCGGTTTCGGGACGAGGGTGACGACGGCGAGGGTGAGCAGGCCGAGGGGCACGTTGACGTGGAAGCACCACCGCCAGGAGAGGTGGTCGGTGAGGTAGCCGCCGAGCAGCGGGCCGGCCACGGACGCGAGCCCGAAGGCGGCGCCGGCCAGGCCCATGAAGCGGCCGTGCCGCCGGGGCGGCACGATGTCGGTGATGACCGCCTGGACGCCGACGAGGAGGCCCCCGGCGCCGGCGCCCTGCAGGGCGCGGAAGGCGATCAGCTGGTCCATGGTCCGGGCCCGCCCGGCGAGCGCGGATCCGGCGACGAAGACGACGATCGCGAACTGGAAGACGCCCTTGCGCCCGAGCAGGTCGCCGAGCTTGCCGTAGACCGGCAGCCCGACGGTGGAGGTGAGCAGGTAGGCGGTGATCGCCCAGGGCATCCTGTCCAGGCCGTGCAGCTCGCCGGCCATCTCCGGGAGCGCGGCGGCGACGGTCATCTGCTCCAGGGCGGCGAGCAGCAGCGCCGGCATCAGTCCCGCGAAGACGAGCCGCGCACGGCCCGGGCTCAGCGGGACGGCCGGTCCCCGGGACGGGACGGTGGCCTGCGGGGGCGCCTCGGCCGGTTCGCCGTGCACCGCAGTGATCCCGCCCACGTACCGCTCCCCTCGTCGCACCACCGCACGATTACGCGCAAACCCCGCGTAAAGCGACAACTACCGGCGAGCGCGACGAGTTACGTGGTATCGCCGACCGGTCCGGAGATCCACCCGAACCGGTGACGAGGCCAACACCCTTGAGAGGCTTGCCTTTTGGGGATTACTTCTCGACCTCGGCGGCCAGCTTGGCGAGCACCGCGTCGTAGATGCGGGCCAGCCCCTTGGGCGCGAAGGTCCTCTCGAAGAAGCCGCCGATGCCGCCCGCACCCTTCCAGGTGGTGGTCACGACGACCCGGGACCTGCCCTCGCCGGCCGGGGTGACCCGCCAGGTGGTGACCATCGAGGAGTTGCGGTCCTTCTCGACCAGTTCGCCGTCGGTGGGCTCCTCGACCTCCAGGAGGCAGTCGCGCACGCGCTTGCTGGTGGCCTGGAGCTTCCAGTGGACGAGGGTGCCCTCGCCGTCGCCGCCCTCACGGACCTCGTACTCGCTGAACTGCTCGGGCAGCAGCTTCGCGCGCGTGCCGCCGTAGTCGGCGAGGGCGTCGAACACCGTCTCCGGGTCCGCCGCGACGATCCGCTCCGTAGTGGCCTCGACCTGCGCCATCGGGTTCCTCCAGGAGGTGGGTTCTCGGGGTCGGGGCACAGCCAACCACCCCGGTCCCCGGCCCCCCAAATCGGGGTGTCCGAACCCGATCGAAAACGTACTCGCACGATCACCTGAACATATGTTCTATTCTGTGGGCGGTGCTACCGAGGAGGCCTCATGCGCTGGGAGAACCTCACCGCGGACTCCGGCCACGAGCGGGCGGGCGACGCCGCGCTGTTCGGCGCGGACGCGGTCGTCAGCCGTACGTTCGACGCGCCCGAGTTCCGCGGCGTCACCTTCCACGAGGTGCGGGCCCGCTCGATCCTCAACCGGGTGCCGGGCGCCTCGCGCATGCCCTTCGAGTGGACGGTCAACCCCTACCGGGGCTGCACGCACGCGTGCGTGTACTGCTTCGCGCGCAGGACGCACAGCCACCTGGACCTCGACACGGGCCTCGGCTTCGACACCCAGATCGTGGTCAAGGTGAACGCGCCCGAGCTGCTGCGCCGCCAGCTCGCCTCCCCGCGCTGGCGGGGCGAGCACATCGCCATGGGCACGAACGTCGACTGCTACCAGCGCGCGGAGGGCCGGTACCGGCTGATGCCGGGCATCATCGGGGCCCTGCGCGACCGCGCGAACCCCTTCTCGATCCTGACCAAGGGGACGCTGATCCTGCGCGACCTGGACCTGCTCCGGCAGGCCGCGGAGGTGACCGACGTCGGGATCTGCGTCTCGGTCGGCTTCACCGACACCGGGCTGTGGCGCACCGTCGAGCCGGGCGCGCCCGCGCCGGAACGCCGCCTGGAGGTCGTGCGGGCCCTCACCGAGCACGGCGTCGGCTGCGGGGTCCTGATGGCGCCGGTGATCCCGTTCCTGAGCGACCACCCGGCCCAACTGCGGGCGACCGTGCGGGCGATCGCCGCCTCCGGCGCCACGTCCGTGACCCCGCTGGTGCTGCACCTGCGGCCCGGGGCGCGCGAGTGGTTCACGGCCTGGCTCGGGCGGCACCATCCGCACCTGGTGGGCCGCTACGAGCGGCTGTACGCCGAGGGCGCCTACGCCCCGAGGTGGTACCAGCGCCGCATCACCCGTCAGGTCCACGAACTGGCCGAGGAGTACGGCATCGGGCCCACCCGCGCACAGGCGCCGCCACGGATCCGGCCGGCCGGACCGGCCCGCCCCGAGGCGACCGGACCGGTTCAACTCTCTTTCCTCTAGGAGCATTCGAGCGCATACCGCGACCCGACCGGGTCGCGGTCCGACGGAAAACGTTCTGCCGAGAACGCTTCCCGGGACGGTGCGGCGAGGACCGTGGACCCCGCGGCCCGCGGCCCCCCCCCCGTCCCGGGAGGACCCATGAGAACACGCGCGGCCGCGCTGTGCGGCGCCGCCGCCGCGGCCGGGACCCTCACGGCCGTTCCCGCCGAGGCGGGCTCACCGCGTCCCGCGGACACCGCACCGGCCGCGGGACCCGCCTGGAGGAAGTGCGGCGCCGAGAACGGTCCGGGACTCCGGTGCGCGTCCCTGAAGGTCCCGCTCGACCCCGCGCGCAGCGGGCGCCGGCGAGCCGGCCCTGGACTGCGCACCGGGCCACCTCGCCCCGGCGCGCCCGGACTCCCTGCTGGCGGCGCCCGCCGTCGAGCGGGCCGGCCTCGCCCGCGCCGAGTCCTTCGCCGCCGCCCGTGCCGAGAAGCACGCGGACGTCCTGCCCCGCATCGGCACGATCAGCGCCGCGAAGGACATGGACCCGATGCGGCGGGCGCTCGGCACGCAGAAGGCCGACCACTTCAGCCACTCGTACGGCACCTGCCTGGACGCCGTCCGCGCCGGGCTGTCCGCGTCCTGCGCCGCCGACGACCTCGCCGGGCGTCGAGGGCAACCGGGGCGTGGCCGCGCAGGCCACGGGGACATCCTCGGCGCGGCCAGGGGACGCGCCAGAGGTGCGGCCCGCGACTGCGGCCGTCTCCGGGCCGGGCTTCACGGATGGCCGCGGACCGGGGACCGGAAGGCAGGCCGGCCACCCCTCCGGTGATGGACTTCAGGCCTCGGGCAGCTGGACGGTGTCGCGCACCCGGGTGAAGGTCTCGTCCTGCGCTGCCATGCGCTCGGGCAGGGCGAAGAAGACCACGTGGGCTGTGCCGCTGGGGACGCTGAGCAGGTAGTAGGTGTAGGCAATCCGGTCCGGCGGGCCTGTGCCGTTGGGATTGGCCAGTGCCCCGTCCAGTCGCCAGCCGTTGACGCCGTCGACGCGGGCGGGCACCGGGTCGCCGAGAGGTGCCTGGCGGAATGCGGGGATCGCGCTGATCGCGTCGGCTGCCTGAGCGGGTGTGGTCAGCTTCAACGGCTCCTTCGTGTAGCGGAGCATCACTCCTGCGAGGTTGGCCGGGGAATCGTCGGCCACCTTCCCGGCGCGCTGCCACTGCTCCTTGTCGCCGTCGGTGAAGACGCCGACGAGATGGTCGGGGGTACCTGCGTACATCACCGCACCGGTTGCCGGATGGTGGGCCCAGTCCGGGGGGTGTTCGAGCCGGAAGGGGGCTGCCTGGTCTCCTGTGTCGATCCAGGAGCTGTCGGACCGGAGGGTGAACACCGCGGCGACCACGCCGGCCAGGAGGACGATCAGGGCGGCGAGCAGCACCGGTACACGCCGCGGGGGGCGGGTGCGGGGCACGTGCGGCCGGGCCGGTTGTCGCCGGGGACGTCGTTCCCCGGCTCCGGTGCCCTGGTCCGGCTCGGTCCGTTTCGGCACCGGTCGGGTGTGCGGGACGGTCGGTGACGGCGTGCGCGGCCCGGTACCGGACGTCCGGTACCTCGTCATCGGCGGCGAGCCGCGGAGCACCTGCCGCAGCTCATCGATGACCGCTCGACACGATGGCTGGCGCTCCTCCGGATCGGGTGCCATCGCGCGGTTCAGCACCGTGTCCACGCCTTCAGGGAGATCGTCCCTGAAGGCGGACACCTTCGGTCTGGCCGCGAACATGTGAGCCCACAAAGTGGCCGCGTCGTCGTCGCGGGCGAAAGGCACCTCGCCGGTGAGCGCCTGGAACATGACGCACCCCAACGAGTAGACGTCCGTCCGACCGTCGAGGGCGTGGCCGGCGATCTGTTCCGGGGAGACGTACGCGATCGTGCCGAGGAAGTGACCGGTGGTGGTGAAGCCGGTGAGGCTCGTTGAACGTTTGGTCAGCCCGAAGTCCGTCAGGTAGACGTGCCGCGCGGCGGTCGGCTCGTCGGCGCCGGAGAGGAGGATGTTGCCGGGTTTGACGTCCCGGTGCACCAGGCCGACACCGTGCGCGGCGTCCAGTGCGCCTGCGGCCTGAGTGAACAGGGGCATCGCTTCGGCCACCGTCAGTCGACCGGGCCCCCCGGAGATCTCGGCTCGCCGCTTCAGCAGCCGTTCCAGGTCTTCCCCGTCGACGTAACGCATCGCGATGTAGAGCACGCCCTCGGCTTCCCCCGCACCGTAGATCGGCAGGATGTTGGGATGATCGACCGAGGCCGCCAGTTCCGACTCCCGGACGAAGCGGGCCCGGAAGTTCGCGTGGGAGGTGAGTTCGGGCGCGAGCAGTTTCAGGGCGACCGGCCGTCCCAGGGACAGATCTCGGGCCAGGTACACGACGGCCATACCGCCGCGAGCGATGTAGGACTCGATGCGGTAACCGGCCAGCTGCTCACCGGGTTCCAGTGTGATGCGCGGTTGGGTGGGCATTTCGGTCGGGTCCTCAGGAGCCGTGGAAGGCGGTGCCGCAGGAGAAGCAGAAGCGATCGCCCGGGGACAGGAGGGCGCCGCAGTTTCCGCAGTAGGTGCCCTGGCCGGTCGGCGGCTCGTCGGCACCCGGCGCACGTGGCTCCGGCCGGCCGGGAGCGCGGCGCTCGTGGTTCTCGGGGGCCGGGGGTTTCGTCACTGTGGGCGGTGGACGTCGCCCGGGTGCGGATCGACCGATCCGCGTGGCAGAGTTCCTGGTGGTGGGCGCACCTTCCGGGTCGCTCCCGTCGGCAGGCCCCTGCGGGCGGCGCCTGCGCACGAGCAGTGCTGCGCCCGCCGCCGCCAGGACCGCCAGCCCGGCGAGTGGTCCGATCAGAGCCCAGTTGGTGCCGCTGCCGGCAGCGGAGCGGCCGGTGTGCGCGTCGGCCTCGTCGCTCATGTCGTTGGGCTTGCCCGTGTTGTCGTGCGCCGCCTTGTGGTACTGGACGGCCATCGCCCCCTGCCCGGTGTCGTCAGCGGCGCTGTGCAGCCACGGCGCGGCGTGGCGGTACTCGTGTTTGGCGTACAGCGCCAGCCCGTTGGCCAGGCTGGAGTCTCCTGGGCCGCGTTCGGCCTGTACACCGCTCTTGTCGAGCGCCGCGGTGATCCGGGCGGGCGGCAAGATGTCCACCCCGCGGTCGGTGGGGCTCAGCATGCCGGTCACGGCGCCACGGTCGTTGACGAACACCGAGCCGGGCATCCCGGAACCCAGTTGGTTTCGCAGCTTGTCGATGTCCTGGGCGGAGACGCCTCCTTGGCGGTCGTAACGACCTTGCGTGCTGGCCGGCTCCGCCGTTGCCGTGGGCCTGGTGGGCCAGCCGACGGACGTCCATGTCGCGTCGGCCTGCTCGTCCGGTGCGAGCGCGACCGTGGCTGTCTTGTCCGGGGCGGCGGCGGAGAGCACCGCCACTCCGCCCGAGGCGGACATGAGGGTGGCCTTCAGGACCCTGGACTTCTCGGCCGCGGTGTAGGGGTGCACCCTGATCTCGGGCGTGATGAAGACGGCGCATTCCGCCCGGGGGTCGTTGGGCTCGTAGCAGCTGTTGACGGCCGTGTCGAGTCTTGGATCGTCGGGCACGCGGACACGCCCGAACGGGTCCTTGGGCAGGGGCACTCCAGCGGCCCGGTGCCATGCCTGGTTCACCGCATAGATGGTGACCCGTTCCCGGTTCAGTTCGACGGCTTCGGCGGAGGTGACCAGGACCCCGCTCGGATGGACGAAGACGCCCGTGCCGCCTGCGGTGGTATCGATGACCGAGGTGAAGTGGTACTGACGCATCGTGTCCCAGTGCACAGCGACATCCACGTGCGCCGCGACCTCGACGCGGGCGACGGCGTCCGCCGCGTAGTCCTGCGGCGGAATCCTGTCCGGCCGCATGGTGGCGTGCCCGCCGGGCGTATGGGGGGTCGGCGACCGCGCCGGATTGTCGGGGGATCCGTGCGGCAAGGGCTCCGTGGGCCGATCAGGATCAGTGCCGGGAGGCATCGAATGCTCTTCGGACGCCGGCGGCGGACTCGGGGCGTCGGCGGGAGCTGCCGGCCACGCCGCACCCGCGTAGGCATTCCCTCCGAGGACCAACAGGAGAACGACAAGCGCTTGGGCCACCGGACGGCATCGAGTCCGTCGGAGGTGGGATGATGCGGCGGTCATCGCGGACTCCGCTCGTGCGCCTTTCTCGTCCGGTCGTGCCGTTGAGGTCGTACACCTCCACGCTGGACCCGGATTCGACCAGGGTCAAGGGGAGTGGGTCCGGTGATCGGCGACGGCGCACGGCGTCGGGCTCGGGCCGCCTCAGCAGCCGCAACACGACGACCCGCAGGTGATCGCGATCAGCGTCGGCATCGCCGCGTTGGCCCACCACCGGGCGCCCGTCTGCTGCCACAGGGGGTCTGGTGCCGCCTGGTCCCGGCGGTTGAACGGCGGCACCAGGAGGGGACAGCCCGATGGCCACGGCCTCCGTGCCGGCCCTCCAGGGGCCGGCACGGGCCAGGCGAGCCGCTCGACGAGCGGCTCGCCGGAGATCGGGGAGAGGATGCCGGTGGAGACGACCTGGACGACGCAGGACATCACCGGCAAGGCATGGTCTTCTCGGCCGGTCTCGCCGGCGCGGAGATCACCACCGGTCGCACGTCTTCGACGCGAAGCCGGGAAGCACGACGGCGATCGTCAGCTCGACGACGGGTGCGCTTTTGGGGATCAGTCCCCCGGCGGGCAGCTCCCGCGGGGCGAAGCCGATGAAACAAATGATCAGAGCCTGGAGGGTGCTGATCACCCCTGGCACCACGGCCTCGCAGACGGGGTGCGCGGAGCGTGACAGCCTGGTCGCCCGTTCGCGTTCGCAGATCACCCGTTCCTCGATCAGCTTCCGGGCGGTGGCAAGGCACGGCGGCCTCATCGCCGTGGTGTGCAGTGGGTGCCGCTGGTCGAGAGATCGGGCCGGTCGGCAGTTACCTGCGGGATCGGATGCTGGGCGACGTCAGTCCGCTGACACGCCGCAGCCCGGTCGAGGCCCGTGCCACGTACCGGCGAGGGCGACTGCGGCCGAAGGTGCCGATTCGTCAGCCGCCGGCACTCCCCGATCAGCAACGGGACGAACCGTTCGCACAGACGGGGTGCGCGCCGGACCGGGCGCTGCTGTCCTGCTACGTCTCCTTCCGGAGCCCGTGCCTGCGAGCTGCTCGGCGTGTTCCGCGTGGGTCATCGGAGTAGACGTTGGCTACAGCGGTCTGGCGAGCGGACTTCAGGAGGCCCTGGGCATCGCCTTCTTCGTCGCGGTCCTGGTCTTCGCTGCCGGGATCCCCGTCACCGGAATGCGCCGGCGCGGTCGGCGACTGCGCCGCGAAGCCCCGCAGTGAAACGTGAGCTCCCGGGGTGCGAAGGCAGCGCAGCCGGACGTGTGCACGGGGCAGGAGGCGATGTAGCACCAGATCTCGTCCGGTCGGCTGACGCTGCGGCGGGTGGTCACCCCGTGCCGGCGGCCGGCCGGCGCCGAGGGGTGGACGCTCACCGCTGCTTCGGAATCCGCGCCAGCGCCCGCACCGCCGCCTCCGCGAGCGCCGGATGCGCCAGGGCCTCGTCCAGGACGGGCCGGGCCCGGGCGTCGCCGAGCGCGCCCAGTCCCTCCACGCAGGCGAGGGCCACGCGGCGGTAGGGGTCGTGCGGGCGCAGCCGCCGCCGCAGCGTGGTGATCAGGGCGGGCACGGCCTCCGGGGCGCGCAGCTCGACCAGGAGGCGCACCGGGTGCAGGGCGTAGGCGACGCGGAGTTCGTTGGTGGCGAGGGCGGCGGCGGCGCGGGCGGTGCGCGGGTCGCCGAGCCGGGCGAGGGCGTACGCGGCGGAGGCGCAGCGCGGCGGGTCACGGTGGTTCAGCAGCAGCACCAGGGACTCGAACGCCCGCCGGTCCCCCGCGAGCCCCAGCCGGAACGCGGCCAGCTCCCGGGCCCACAGCGGCTGTCCGGGCTCGGTGAGCACCGCGGCCAGCGCGTCGGGGTCGTCGGTCGCCAGGAGGCGGTCGTACGCCGCCGACCCGCCCGACTCGGCCCGTAAGCGCTCCGTGAGCGATCGCACCTCTTCGTCCATGACTGAAGAGATTAAGGGGCGCCGCGGATCCCACAGGACGTACGTCACAAACACGAGGGCTGGCGCGCTCGTTACCCGCCAGTTAAGCTCAGACGAGCGGGTTACCCACCCGCACACCCTCGCGGCGGTCTGGTGACGCGGCCGTCGTGCGGGGCACCTCCCACCCCCTCGGGGCGGTGGGCAAGTCGGTTCGGTACATGCAGGTACCGCAGGACGACCCGGCCTCGGGACAGGGCCGGTCGCAGCCGCCGCTCGCCGGGCGTGTGCACGCCCGTGAGCCGACGGCACCGGGCGTGTGCGTTCGACAGCCCGGCCAACACCCGCACTCGTGCACGCACCCGGTGCGCCGCTCGGCGCACCCGGGCGCGTTTCCCGTCGTCACCCTCATTCCTGGAGTCCCGCGATGGCCACTCCCCTGTCCGACTCTTCCCTGTCCCCGCTGCGCACCATCGCCGTGGTCGGCCTCGGCACCATGGGCACCGGCATCACCGAGGTCCTCGCCAGGGCCGGCCGCGACGTGGTCGGCATCGACGTCGGCGGGGCCCAGACCGCCAGGTGCGTCGCCGCCCTGGAGTCCTCCACCGCCCGCGCCGTCGAGCGCGGCCGCCTCACCGGGCGGGAGCGCGCCGACGCCCTCGCCCGGGTCCGCACCTCCACCGACCTGCGCGACGCCGCCGACGCCGACCTGGTCATCGAGGTGGCCCCGGAGTCGTACGAGGTCAAGCAGCAGATCTTCCGGGAGCTGGACGGCATCGTGCGGCCCGGGACGATCCTGGCGACCGGCACCAACGCCCTGTCCGTCACCCGGCTCGCCGCCGACTCGGCACGCCCCGAGCGGGTCCTGGGCATGCACTTCTTCAACCCGGCCCCGGCGATGCGGCTGGTCGAGATCGTCTCCTCGGTGCTCACCGCCCCCGCGGCCGTCGCGGCGGTCACCGACCTCGCCCTCGACCTCGGCAAGGAGCCCGTCGCGGTCGGCGACCGGCCCGGATTCGTCGCCGACGGGCTGCTGTTCGGCTACCTCAACCAGGCCGCCGCGATGTACGAGGCGAAGTACGCCTCCCGCGAGGACATCGACGCCGCGATGCGGCTCGGCTGCGGCCTGCCCATGGGGCCGCTGGCGCTGCTCGACCTGGTCGGCATCGACACCGCGCGCACGGTCCTGGAGGCCATGTACGCCCAGTCCCGGGACCGTCTGCACGCGCCCGCCCCGATCCTCGGGCAGCTCAGCGAGGCGGGCCTGACCGGCCGCAAGGCGGGGCGCGGCTTCTACACGTACGAGGCGCCCGGCAGCGGCACCGTCGTGCGGGACGCCCTGACCCCGCCGGAGGGCGGCGCCCCGGCCCCCGGCCGGCCCGTCCGCTCGGTCGGCGTCGCCGGCTCGGGCACCATGGCCTGCGGCATCGCCGAGGTCTTCGCCAAGGCCGGCTACCAGGTCGTCCTCGCCGCCCGCACCGAGGAGAAGGCGCGGGCCGCCAGGGCCCGGATCGGCGCGTCGCTCGCGCGCTCCGTCGACAGGGGCCGCATGACGGCGCAGGCCGCCGCCGGGATCCTGGAGCGGATCACCCCGGCCGGCGCGTACGACGACTTCGCCGGCGTCGACCTGGCCGTGGAGGCGGTCGCGGAGGACCTGGAGGTCAAGCGGCAGCTGTTCGCCACGCTGGACAAGGTCTGCAGGCCGGGCGCGGTCCTGGCCACCACCACCTCCTCGCTCCCGGTCGTCGCCTGCGCCCGCGCCACCTCGCGCCCGCAGGACGTGATCGGCATGCACTTCTTCAACCCGGCCCCGGCGATGAAGCTGGTCGAGGTCGTGCGGACGGTGCTGACGGCCGACGACGTCCACGCGACGGTCCGCGAGGTCTGCGGCCGGATCCGCAAGCACGCCGTCGACTGCGGCGACCGGGCCGGCTTCATCGTCAACGCCCTGCTGTTCCCGTACCTCAACAACGCGGTCAAGATGGTGCAGGAGCACTACGCGTCCCCGGACGAGATCGACGCGGCGATGAAGCTGGGCGGCGGCTACCCGATGGGCCCGTTCGAGCTGCTGGACGTCGTCGGGCTCGACGTCTCGCTCGCCATCGAGAAGGTCCTGCACCGCGAGTTCCGCGACCCGGGGCTCGCCCCGGCCCCGCTCCTGGAGCATCTGGTGGCCGCGGGCTGCCTCGGCCGCAAGACCGGCCGCGGCTTCCGCGAACATGCCAAGCGCTGAGCGCCCCGGCGACCGGTTCCACGCCGGCGGGGAGTGGGGCGGGCTGCTCGACCCGGGCGGCCGTCCCCCGCCGGCGCCGCCGTGCGCTCCCCCGCCCTCCCGGGGCGGGGGAAACCCCGTGCAGGCGCACCGAGCTGCGCACATGCAGTACGTTCGGGTCATGTCCCAGCCCGCCAAGTCCGCACGTACACCAGCTACGACCGACGCGCCGGAAAGCGCCGCAGGCAGTCGCGCCGCCGCCCAGCGGCTCAAGATGCGCCGGGAACTGGCGGCCGCCGCGATGGAACTGTTCGCGACCAAGGGGTACGAGGCCACCACCGTCGACGAGATCGCGGCAGCGGCCGGCGTCGCACGCCGCACCTTCTTCCGCCACTTCCGCTCCAAGGAAGAGGCCATCTTCCCCGACCACGACGACACGCTGGTCCGCGCCGAGGCGGTGCTCAACGCCGCGCCCGCGCACGAGCATCCGCTCGACACGGTGTGCCGCGGCATCAAGGAAGTCATGAGGATGTACGCGGCCCGGCCGGAGATCTCGGTGGCCCGCTACAAGCTGACGCGCGAGGTGCCCACCCTGCGCGAGGCCGAGATCGCCTCGGTGGCCCGCTACGAGCGCCTGTTCACCCGCTACCTGCTCGGCCACTTCGACGAGCACGCGCACGACGACGACGCCAACGACGACCCGCTGCTGGCCGAGGTCGCCGCCTCCGCCGTCGTCACCGCCCACAACCACGTCCTGCGGCGCTGGCTGCGGGCGGGCGGCCAGGGCGACGTGGAGGCCCAGCTCGACCACGCCTTCGCCATCGTCCGCAAGACCTTCGGTTCGGGCATCATGGCGGGCCGTACCGCGCCGCCGAGGCCGCCGGCGGCCTCGGCCTCGGCGCAGGGAGAGGTGCTGGTGACCGTCGCCCGCGTCGACGCCCCCCTGGACGAGGTCATGCGGACCATCGAACAAGCGCTCAAGGAGCGCTGAGCATCCGATCACCCCGTGACGACGGCCACCCGCCCGGGTGGCCGTTTTGGCATGTCAGGGCCCTTTTTCGTCCGGCTTCACAGGCCCGTTCGATCGATCATCGCTCATTTGTTGCGTAAAGATTTCATCTGAGAGCATTTTCTGGCACTCAGTGCCTTGCCACCTGACACGCGGTGTCATACGTTGAAGGAGTCCGGGCGACTGTCCCGGCGGGCCAGGAGCCCGCGCGTCCCGGACGCCTGCGTCACAGGCACCCTCCCGCGCCGACAAAGCGCTGCCGAAGCACCACCGCCGAACCGACGGCGCCCCCGACCCTCAGCAGCACCGACGTAACCCTCAGCACCCCTCCCTCAGGGTGCTCACCGCCGGAGGCAACACCGTGACCGTCAAGGACATCCTGGCCGCCATCCAGTCGCCCGACTCCACCCCGGCCGACTTCGCCGCCCTGCCGCTCCCCGAGTCGTACCGCGCGATCACCGTGCACAAGGACGAGACGGAGATGTTCGCGGGCATGCCCACCCGCGACAAGGACCCGCGCAAGTCGCTGCACCTGGACGAGGTCCCGGTGCCCGAACTCGGCCCGGGCGAGGCCCTGGTGGCCGTCATGGCCTCCTCGGTCAACTACAACTCGGTGTGGACCTCGATCTTCGAGCCGGTGCCGACCTTCGCCTTCCTGGAGCGCTACGGCAGGCTCTCGCCGCTCACCGCGCGCCACGACCTGCCGTACCACATCATCGGCTCCGACCTCGCGGGCGTCGTGCTGCGCACCGGACCCGGCGTCAACGCCTGGCGGCCGGGCGACGAGGTGGTGGCCCACTGCCTGTCCGTCGAGCTGGAGTCCCCCGACGGCCACGGCGACACCATGCTCGACCCCGAGCAGCGCATCTGGGGCTTCGAGACCAACTTCGGCGGCCTGGCCGAGATCGCCCTGGTCAAGTCCAACCAGCTGATGCCCAAGCCGGGGCACCTGACCTGGGAGGAGGCCGCGGCCCCCGGCCTGGTCAACTCCACCGCCTACCGGCAGCTCGTCTCCCGCAACGGCGCGGCGATGAAGCAGGGCGACAACGTCCTGATCTGGGGCGCGAGCGGCGGCCTCGGCTCCTACGCCACCCAGTTCGCCCTCGCCGGCGGCGCCACCCCGGTCTGCGTCGTCTCCTCGCCGGAGAAGGCCGAGATCTGCCGGAGGATGGGCGCCGAGCTGATCATCGACCGCAACGCCGAGGACTACCGGTTCTGGAAGGACGAGCACACCCAGGACCCCAAGGAGTGGAAGCGCTTCGGCAAGCGCATCCGCGAACTCACCGGCGGCGAGGACATCGACATCGTCTTCGAGCACCCCGGCCGCGAGACCTTCGGCGCCTCGGTCTACGTCACCCGCAAGGGCGGCACCATCACCACCTGCGCCTCCACCTCGGGCTACATGCACCAGTACGACAACCGCTACCTGTGGATGTCCCTGAAGCGGATCATCGGCTCGCACTTCGCCAACTACCGCGAGGCCTACGAGGCCAACCGCCTCATCGCCAAGGGCAGGATCCACCCGACGCTCTCCCGGGTGTACTCCCTGGAGGAGACCGGCCAGGCCGCCCACGACGTCCACCGCAACGCCCACCAGGGCAAGGTCGGCGTGCTGTGCCTGGCCCCCGAGGAGGGCCTCGGCGTGCGCGACGAGGAGATGCGCGCCCGGCACGTCGACGCCATCAACCGCTTCCGGAACGTCTGAGAGGCCCGTGCATGAGCGAGCGTCAGAAGGACCGGCCGTGGCTGATGCGCACGTACGCCGGTCACTCCACGGCCGAGGCGTCCAACGAGCTGTACCGGCGCAACCTCGCCAAGGGGCAGACGGGTCTGTCGGTGGCCTTCGACCTGCCGACGCAGACCGGCTACGACCCCGACCACGTCCTCGCCCGCGGCGAGGTCGGCCGGGTCGGGGTGCCCGTCGCGCACCTCGGTGACATGCGCCGGCTGTTCCAGGACATCCCCCTGGAGCAGATGAACACCTCGATGACCATCAACGCCACGGCCATGTGGCTGCTGGCGCTCTACCAGGTCGTCGCGGAGGAGCAGGGCGCGGACATCACCGAGCTCCAGGGCACGACCCAGAACGACATCGTCAAGGAGTACCTGTCCCGCGGCACGCACGTCTTCCCGCCGGGGCCGTCGCTCCGCCTGACGACGGACATGATCGCGTACACGGTCTCCCACATGCCGAAGTGGAACCCGATCAACATCTGCAGCTACCACCTGCAGGAGGCGGGCGCCACGCCGGTGCAGGAGATCGCGTACGCGATGTCCACCGCGATCGCCGTGCTCGACGCGGTCCGTGACTCCGGGCAGGTGCCGCAGGAGCGCATGGGCGACGTCGTCGGCCGCATCTCCTTCTTCGTCAACGCGGGGGTCCGCTTCATCGAGGAGATGTGCAAGATGCGCGCCTTCGGCCGCATCTGGGACGAGATCACCCGCGAGCGGTACGGCATCGAGAACCCCAAGCACCGCCGCTTCCGCTACGGCGTCCAGGTCAACTCCCTCGGCCTGACCGAGGCGCAGCCGGAGAACAACGTCCAGCGGATCGTGCTGGAGATGCTGGCCGTCACCCTCTCCAAGGACGCCCGTGCCCGCGCCGTGCAGCTGCCCGCCTGGAACGAGGCCCTGGGCCTGCCCCGGCCCTGGGACCAGCAGTGGTCGCTGCGCATCCAGCAGGTCCTCGCCTACGAGAGCGACCTGCTGGAGTACGAGGACGTCTTCGAGGGCTCGAAGGTGGTCGAGGCGAAGGTGGGGGAGCTGGTCGAGGCGGCGCTCGCCGAGATCGGCCGCATCCAGGAGATGGGCGGCGCGATGGCCGCCGTCGAGTCCGGCTACCTCAAGTCGCAGCTGGTCGCCTCGCACGCCGAGCGCCGGGCCCGGATCGAGTCGGGCCGGGAGAAGATCGTCGGCGTCAACATCTTCGAGTCGACCGAGCCGAACCCGCTGACGGCCGACCTGGACACCGCCGTCCAGACCGTCGACCCGGCGGTCGAGGCCCGCGTCGTCGCCTCGCTCCGGCACTGGCGCGACACCCGCTACCAGCCGCCCTTCAACCACCCGCGCCCGTGCAAGGCGCTGGAGAGGCTGAAGGAGGCCGCGCGCGGCACGGACAACCTCATGGAGGCCACCCTGGAGTGCGCCCGCGCCGGGGTCACCACCGGCGAGTGGGCCGGGGCGCTGCGCGAGGTGTTCGGCGAGTTCCGCGCGCCGACGGGCGTGTCGTCGGCGCCGGTGGCGGTCCCCGCCGAGGAGGGCTCCCGGCTCGCCGAGGTGCGCCGCAAGGTGGAGGCGACCGCCCGCGACCTCGGGGTGGGCAAGCTGCGCTTCCTGGTCGGCAAGCCGGGCCTGGACGGCCACTCCAACGGCGCGGAGCAGATCGCGGTCCGCGCGCGCGACGCCGGCTTCGAGGTGGTCTACCAGGGCATCCGGCTCACCCCGGAGCAGATCGTGGACGCCGCCCTCGCCGAGGACGTGCACGCGGTCGGCCTGTCGGTCCTCTCCGGTTCGCACGCCCAGCTGGTGCCGGACGTGCTGGAGCGGCTGCGTGTGGCCGGTGCCACAGACATACCGGTGATCGCGGGTGGCATCATCCCCAGCGGTGACGCCGAACAGCTCAGGACAGCCGGAGTGGCCGCGGTCTTCACCCCGAAGGACTTCGACATCACCGGAATCATCGGCCGCATCGTCGACGAGATCCGGCACGCGAACAAGCTCGACCCCCTGGAGGTCCCCGCATGACCACGCCCGTCAACCGTCTGCGTCCGCGGCGCTCCTGCCTCGCGGTCCCCGGAAGCAACCCCCGCTTCCTGGAGAAGGCGCAGGGCCTCCCGGCGGACCAGGTCTTCCTCGACCTGGAGGACGCGTGCGCGCCGCTCGCCAAGCCCGAGGCGCGGCACACCGTCGTCAAGTTCCTCAACGAGGGCGACTGGACGGGCAAGACGCGGGTCGTGCGCGTCAACGACTGGACGACCGAGTGGACGTACCGCGACGTCGTCACGGTCGTCGAGGGCGCGGGCCCGAACCTGGACTGCATCATGCTGCCGAAGGTGCAGAACGCCCAGCAGGTCGTCGCGCTGGACCTCCTCCTGACCCAGATCGAGAAGACCATGGGCTTCGAGGTCGGCCGGATCGGCATCGAGGCGCAGATCGAGAACGCGCAGGGCCTGAACAACGTCAACGAGATCGCGCAGGCCTCCCCGCGCATCGAGACGATCATCTTCGGCCCGGCCGACTTCATGGCGTCGATCAACATGAAGTCCCTCGTCGTGGGCGAGCAGCCGCCCGGCTACCCGGCGGACGCCTACCACTACATCCTGATGAAGATCCTGATGGCCGCCCGCGCCAACGACCTCCAGGCGATCGACGGCCCCTACCTGCAGATCCGCAACGTCGACGGCTTCCGCGAGGTCGCCGGCCGCGCCGCCGCGCTCGGCTTCGACGGCAAGTGGGTGCTGCACCCCGGCCAGGTGGACGCGGCCAACGAGGTGTTCTCGCCCTCGCAGGAGGACTACGACCACGCCGAGCTGATCCTGGACGCGTACGAGTACTACACGTCCGAGGCGGGCGGCAAGAAGGGCTCCGCGATGCTCGGCGACGAGATGATCGACGAGGCCAGCCGGAAGATGGCCCTGGTCATCGCGGGCAAGGGACGCGCCGCCGGCATGCGTCGTACCAGCACGTTCGAGATCCCGGAGGCGTGACGGCCATGCAGTTCGGACGTACGTACGAGGAGTTCGAGGTCGGGGCGACGTACAAGCACTGGCCGGGCAAGACGGTCACGGAGTACGACGACCACCTGTTCTGCCTCCTCACCATGAACCACCACCCGCTCCACATGGACGCCCATTACGCCGAGCGGACGACGGACTTCGGCAGGAACGTCGTGGTCGGGAACTACATCTACTCCCTGCTGCTCGGCATGTCCGTGCCGGACGTGTCCGGCAAGGCGATCGCCAACCTGGAGATCGAGTCGCTCAGGCACGTGGCGCCGACCTTCCACGGCGACACGGTCTACGGCGAGACGACCGTGCTCGACAAGTGGCCGTCGAAGTCGAAGAACGACCGCGGCATCGTCCACGTCGAGACCAGGGGCTACAAGCAGGACGGCACGCTGGTGTGCGTCTTCCGCCGCAAGGTGATGGTGCCGACCGAGACGTACATCAAGGAGCGCGGCGGCGAGCAGCCGGGCCGCCCGTCCGTCTCCCCTCCCCCTCGAACGGCTCCCGCTCGGGACGACGCCCCCGGTTCCGAGCCGAAGCAGCAGGAGAAGTAGCCATGGCCCGTCTCGCCCAGACCGCCGGTCTGACCGACGTCCAGCAGGAGATCCTCTCCACCGTCCGGGACTTTGTCGACAAAGAGATCATCCCGGTCGCCACCGAGCTGGAGCACCGCGACGAGTACCCGCAGGCGATCGTGGACGGCCTGAGGGAGCTGGGCCTGTTCGGCCTGATGATCCCCGAGGAGTACGGGGGCCTGGGCGAGTCGCTCCTGACCTACGCCCTGTGCGTCGAGGAGATCGCCCGCGGCTGGATGTCGGTGTCCGGCATCATCAACACGCACTTCATCGTGGCGTACATGCTCAAGCAGCACGGCACGCAGGAGCAGAAGGACCACTTCCTGCCGAGGATGGCGGCCGGCGACATCCGGGGCGCCTTCTCGATGTCGGAGCCGGCTCTGGGCTCCGACGTGTCGGCGATCACGTCCAAGGCGGTCAGGGACGGCGACGAGTACGTCCTGACGGGCCAGAAGATGTGGCTGACGAACGGCGGCACGTCCTCCCTGGTGGCCGTTCTGGTGCGCAGTGACGAAGGTCACCCCGAGGGCACCGCGCCCCACAAGTCGATGACCACCTTCCTGGTCGAGAAGGAGCCCGGCTTCGGGGAGGTCCGCCCCGGCCTGACCATCCCCGGCAAGATCGACAAGATGGGCTACAAGGGCGTCGACACGACCGAGCTCATCATGGACGGCCTGCGGATTCCCGCCGACCGGGTGCTCGGCGGGGCCACCGGACGCGGCTTCTACCAGATGATGGACGGCGTGGAGGTCGGCCGCGTCAACGTGGCGGCGCGTGGCTGCGGCGTCGCTCAGCGTGCGTTCGAGCTCGGCGTCCGCTACGCCCAGCAGCGCCACACCTTCGGCAAGCCGATCGCCCAGCACCAGGCGATCCAGTTCAAGCTGGCCGAGATGGCTACCAAGGTGGAGGCTGCTCATGCGATGATGGTCAACGCAGCGCGCAAAAAGGATTCCGGGGAACGAAACGACCTTGAAGCCGGCATGGCGAAGTATCTCGCCTCCGAGTATTGCAAGGAGGTCGTGGAGGACGCCTTCCGGATCCACGGCGGCTACGGCTTCTCCAAGGAGTACGAGATCGAGCGCCTCTACCGGGAGGCCCCGATGCTGCTGATCGGTGAAGGTACCGCCGAGATCCAGAAAATGATCATCGGCCGGAGACTGCTCGAAGAGTATCGATTCCAGGGCTAGATGTCCGGATACGGGGTGTTTTCTTGGAGAAGAAGATCACACCCCGTCAGCGCTCTTCGGCCGCCGACTCGGCTTCCTGGCTTACCCAGTTGCGGCCCCGAGCCGCTACGATCGCCGGAAAGCCGCCGTCCCCCGTCGAAGCGCGGCATCGTTCGCTACGAAGGTCATCCATGCCCCACAGCCAAACCTCTGCACCTCGCGACAGCCTGGTCGGCGCACGCCTCGCGCGCGGAGCATCGCCGTGGCTCCTCCCGACCGTCGCCACCGCGGCCGTCAGCCTGCTCCGCGCCCGCCGCTCCGGCGCCGCCAAGGCCGTCGCCGTCCCCGCCACCGCGCTCGCGGCGGGGATGCTGTGGTTCTTCCGCGACCCCGAGCGCGAGATCGCCCAGGGTCGCGTCATCTCGCCCGCCGACGGTGTGGTGCAGAGCATCATGCCGTGGAAGGACGGCCGCACCCGCGTCGCGATCTTCATGAGCCCGCTCAACGTCCACGTCAACCGCGCGCCGCTGGCCGGCACGGTGACCTCGGTCGAGCACATCCCGGGCGGCTTCGTTCCCGCTTTCAACAAGGAGAGCGAGAACAACGAGCGGGTCGTCTGGCACTTCGACACCGAGCTCGGCGACATCGAGATGGTCCAGATCGCCGGCGCGGTGGCCCGCCGCATCGTCCCCTACGTGCCCCGGGGCACCAAGGTGGAGCAGGGCGAGCGGATCGGCCTGATCCGCTTCGGTTCGCGCGTCGACCTCTACCTGCCCGAGGGCGTGGGGGTCGCGGTGGAGGTCGGTCAGAAGACCGTGGCTGGGGTGACTCGCATTGACCGTGACTGACCCGCGGACACAGACGGGCTGGGTGCCCGAGGCCGACGAGGCGGACGAAGAGGAGGAGATGCCCCTCTCCCTGCGCCTGTCGATAGCGGACACCCTCACCCTCGGCAACGCCACCTGCGGCTTCATGGCGGTGTACTTCACCACCACCGGCATCCTGATCCCGCACCTCACCGGCAGCCAGGAGACCGGCATGGCCCGCCACAGCGCGGCCACGGCGGTCATCCTGATGCTGTGCGCGGCGGTCTTCGACCTGTTCGACGGCCTGGTGGCGCGCAAGCTGCGCAGCTCGCCGATGGGCGCGGAGCTGGACAACCTCTCCGACCTGATCAGCTTCGGCCTGGCGCCGGCGTACTTCGTCCTGGTCTACGGCATGGTCGCGGACGACGCGCACCAGCGGGTGGCCGCGGTCGGCGCGATCGTGGTGCTGCTGGCGGTGGTGCTCAGGCTCGCGAGGTTCTCCTGCGTCACGGTCAAGGACGGCACGTTCCAGGGCATGCCGAGCCCGTTCGGCGCGCTGACGGTGGTCTCCATCGTCCTGCTGGAGCTGCCCTTCGTCGCGACCCTGCTGGCGATCCTCGGCACGGCCTGGCTGATGGTGAGCCGGGTGGAGTACCCCAAGCCGCGCGGCCGTCTCGCCGGGGCGATGCTGTCCTGGATCGTCCTGTCCATGGGCCTGCTGGCGGCCTGGGCCTTCGACGCCCCGAGCGGCCAGCTGCTCCTGCAGACCGGCTGCGCGCTCCAGCTGGTCATGGGCGCGGTGATCCCGCTGTTCGCCACGGCCCGCCGGGTGAACAACTTCCGCGACAACCGGCGCGAGGCGCGGGCGGCGCAGCTGCCCTGACCTCTCCCCCTTGCGCAACGGGTGTGGCCCGGACCCCCGAGGTCCGGGCCACACCCGTTTCGCGTGCCGGGCCGGCGGCCCGCCGGGGACCCTGGCGGTGGAGCGACCCGGGCGGCGTGCGGGATCAGAGCAGGAAGTCCCGCCCGATCCGCTCCGCCACCCGCTCCAGGACCGGCCCGGCCTCGGCGATGCACTTCGCCACGTCCGGTTCGGCGTCCGTCAGCGGGTACGCCCGCCGGATCCCGGCCCGCCCCAGCGCCTCCGGGGCCAGCGCGAGGCGCCCGCACACCGCGACGACCTCCTTGCCCGCCGCGCGCGCCGCCGCCGCGACGCCCGCCGGGGCCTTGCCGTGCAGCGTCTGCTCGTCCAGCGAGCCCTCCCCGGTGATCACCAGGTCCGCCCGCTCCAGCGCGGCCGCGAAGCCCAGCACGTCGAGCACGACCTCGATGCCGGGCCGGAACCGGGCGCCGATCAGCAGCGCGCCGTACCCGAGGCCGCCGGCCGCGCCCGCGCCGGGCGACGCGGCGTACGCGGCGGCCCTCGGCCCGACGGTGTCCTCCAGCACCTTGGCGTAGTGCGCGAGCGCCGCGTCCAGGACGGCCACCTCCTGCGGTGAGGCGCCCTTCTGCGGGCCGTACACCGCCGACGCACCCGTCGGCCCGGTCAGCGGGTTGTCGACGTCGCCGGCGAGGACCAGGTCGACCGAGCCCAGGCGCGCGTCCAGGCCCGACAGGTCCACCGAGGCCAGCCCGGCGAGGCCGCCGCCGCCCGGCGCCACCGGCTCCCCGTCCGCCGTCAGGAACCGCGCGCCCAGCGCGGACAGCATGCCCGCGCCGCCGTCCGTGGTCGCGCTCCCGCCGACCCCGAACACGATCGTCCGCGCCCCCGCGTCCAGCGCGGCCCGCAGCAGTTCCCCGGAGCCGTACGTGGACGCCGTGAGCGGCGCGAGGACCCCGGCCGGCAGCCGCTGCAACCCGCTGGCCTCGGCCATCTCCACGACCGCGGTGCCCCCGCGCAGCGCGAACGCCGCCGTCACCTCGTCCCCGAGGGGGCCGGCGACCCGGACCTCCCGGCGCTCGAACCCGGCCGCGACCGCCGCGGCCACGGTCCCGTCGCCGCCGTCGGCCACGGGCACCGCCTCGACCCGGAGGTCCGGCACGGCGCGGCGCAGCCCGGCCGTCACCCGTTCGGCGACCTGCGCCGCCGTCAGCGACCCCTTGAACTTGTCCGCGGCGACCAGCACCCGCCGTACCGGGTGCGCCCCGCGGATGTCACTCGCTGCGGCGTCCGCCACTCGCCTTCCCCTCGCTCTTCGGGCCTCGCGCGCGTCGGGTCCGGCCGCGCCGCTGCGACCCTAGCCGGAGCACGCCCCCGCCGTCTGCCCCGCCCGTCCCGTGGACCCGCCGGGAAACCTTCGTACGCGGACCGCCGAACCCGCGCGATCACCCCCGCAACCGGGTAGACCGAAGCCATGACCCTTGTGGGCACCGAGCCGGAACTCGCCGACCGCATCCTCGGGGGCTGGCTGGGCCGGATCGCGGGCAACATGCTCGGCAAGCCGGTCGAGCAGGGCGACCTGTGGACCCGCGACCGCATCGACCGCTACCTGCGCAGGACAGCCGCCCTCCCCCTCACCGACTACCTCCCCGAGCCGCCCGGCGACGACGACGGCCTGGAGCTGCGTCCCGAGTGGCGCATGTGCGTGCGCGGCCGCATCCACGGCAGCTGCCGCGACGACGACGTGGACTACGCCGTCCTCGGCCTGCACCTGCTGGAGACCCACGGCTTCGGCTTCAGCACCGAGCAGGTCGGCGACCTGTGGCTGCTGCGGCTGCCGTACCTGCAGACCTTCACCGCGGAGCGGGCCGCGTACCGCAACCTCGCCAACGGGCTGAAACCACCCCTGACCGCCACCTACGACAACCCGTACCAGGAGTGGATCGGCGCCCTGATCCGCGCCGACGTCTACGGCTGGACCCGCCCCGGCGACCCGCGCCGCGCCGCCTCGCTGGCCCGCCGGGACGCGGTGCTGTCCCACACCGGCAACGGGGTGTACGGCGCGATGTGGGCGGCGGCGCTGGTCTCGGCGGCGTTCACCGCGCCCACGGTGCGGCACGCCGTGGAGGAGGCCCTGGCCGTCATCCCGGCCGGCAGCCGCCTCGCCCGGATCGTGCGCCGGGTCGTCTCCCTCCACGACACGCGCATGACCTGGGAGGACACGCTCGACACGGTCGAGGCGGAGACCGCGGGGCTCGGCTGGATCCACACCGTCCCGAACGCCGCCGTGCTCACCGCGGGGCTGCTGTACGGCGACGGCGATTTCACCCGCACCATCACCCTGACCGTCCGCGGCGGCCTGGACACCGACTCCAACGGCGCGACGGCGGGGTCGGTGGCGGGCGTCCTGACCGGGGCCGGGGCCATCCCGGACCAGTGGAAGGACCCGCTGGAGGACACGGTCCGCAGCGCGGTCTTCGGCTTCGACGGCGTACGGATCAGCGAGCTGGCGCGGCGCACCCTGCGGCTGGCCCAGGAGGAGGCGGGGACCTGAGGCGCCCCGGCGGGCGGCGGCGCGCCGCGGGGCCGGACGGCGGGCCGCGGGGCCGGACGGCGGGCCGCGGGGCCGGACGGCGGGCCGCGAAGGTGCCGGGGCGGGCTCGTTACCCTGTCCGCATGACCACGACTGAGGACTTCGCCACGTACATCGCGGGCCTCCCCCGCGTCCTCGCCGGTGCCGCCGCCCTCTTCCGGGACGCCGAGGGGCGGGTGCTGCTCGTGGAGCCCAACTACCGGGAGGGGTGGGCGCTGCCGGGCGGCACGATCGAGTCCGACGACGGGGAGACCCCCCGGCAGGGTGCGCGGCGCGAGACGGCCGAGGAGATCGGCCTCGACCGCGAGCCGGGCCGGCTGCTCGCGGTGGACTGGGTGCACGGCACGGGACGGCCGCCGCTGGTGGCGTACCTGTACGACGGCGGGGTGCTCGGCGAGGAGGACCTCAAGGCGATCCGTCTGCAGGAGGAGGAGCTGCTGTCCTGGCGGCTGGTGCCGCGCGAGGAGCTCACCGAGTACCTGCCCGGTGCCCTCGGCCGCCGTGTGCTGGTCGCGCTCGACGTGCTGGCGGACGGCTCGGGGACGGCCGAGCTGGAGAACGGCCGCCGCGTGGCGTGACCGGCGGGCCGGCTCAGCCCTCGACGTCCCGGGGCTTGAGGTCCGCCCGGTGCAGGGCCTCGTCGCGGGTGGCCACGCGGGCCTCGGTGCGGTGGCCGCGCTCGACGTAGTCGCGGACGATGAGCTCGACGGCGTCCTGGGGGCTGCCCACGCCGGCGAGCACCATCGCCTCCACGACGAGTTCGGCATCGAGCGAGACGGTGACCTTGGCCATGGGGCGGACCCTAGCAGCGGACTCGCCGGCGCGGTATCCGTTCACCGCCCCCGCTCCCCCGGCCCGCCCGGTGGCCCGGGCGGGCCCCTCGTCGCCCTCCTCGGCGGCGCCGGTGACGCGTTCTCCGCGCACGGCCGGCGCCCGCCGCCGGCCGCGGCGGGCGACAGACCCTAGGCGAAGAGCGTCCCTCCCCGTTCGAACTCCAGCAGGCGCCGCTTGCGGTCCAGGCCGCCGCCGTAGCCGGTGAGGCCGCCGTTCGCGCCGATCACGCGGTGGCAGGGGACGATGATGCCGATGGGGTTGCGGCCGTTGGCGAGGCCGACCGCGCGGGAGGCGGTGGGGCTGCCGAGGGCGTCGGCCAGCTCGCCGTACGTGCGGGTCTCGCCGTAGGGGATGCGGCGCAGTTCGTCCCAGACGCGGCGCTGGAACGGGGTGCCGTGCAGGCGCAGTTCGAGGGTGAACTCCTTCAGCCCGCCGTCGAAGTAGGCCTCCAGCTGCTCCTCCGCCTCCGCGAAGAGGGTGTCATCGCGCGGCCCGAAGGTCTCCTCCGGCGGGCGGTGGCGCTGGTCGGTCATGTAGAGGCCGCACAGGACGCCGTCGTCGGCGACGAGGGTGAGGGGGCCGTACGGGCTGTCGGTCACGGTGTGCTGTTTCACGGGAACGTCCTCATACCGGAAGGAAGTTGACGGGGTGGCTGTCGGTCGCCCACAGGTACTGCACCGCGTACGCCCGCCAGGGCCGCCAGGCCGCCGCGCGCGCGGTGAGCGCCGCCGGGGTGGAGGGCAGGCCCAGTTCCCGGGCGGCGCGGCGGACGCCGAGGTCGGTGGGGAGGAAGGCGTCGGGGTCGCCGAGGGCGCGCATCGCGATGACGTCGGCCGTCCAGGGGCCGAAGCCGGGCAGGGCGAGCAGCCGGGCGCGGGTCTGCGGCCAGTCGCTCCCGACGCCCAGCTGGAGGGTGCCGTCGGCGAGGTGGCCCACCAGGGTGGTGAGGGTGGTGCGGCGGGTGCGGGGCATCGCCAGCGACTCGGGATCGACCGGGGCGAGGGCCTGCGGGGTCGGGAAGAGGTGGGTGAGGCCGCCCTCGGGGTCGTCGACCGGTTCGCCGTGCGCGGTGACCAGGCGGGCGGCGTGGGTGCGGGCGGCGGCCGTGGAGACCTGCTGGCCGAGGACGGCCCGGATCGCGAACTCCGGCTCGTCCACCGTGCGCGGCACGCGCCGGCCGGGCGCCTTGTCGACCAGGGGCGCGAGGACCGGGTCCGCGCGCAGCTGGTCGTCGACCGCGACCGAGTCGGCGTCCAGGTCGAGCAGGCGGCGGCAGCGGCTGATGGCGACGGGCAGGTCGCGCAGGTCGCCGAGGGTGAGGCGGCAGGCGATGTGGTCGGGCCGCGGGGCCAGGGCGACGATGCCGTGGCCGTACGGGAGGCGCAGCGTGCGGCGGTAGGCGCCGTCCCGCCATTCCTCCACGCCGGGCACGGCGGTCGCGGCGAGGTGGCCGAAGAGGTTGTCGGGGTTGAGCGGGGCGCGGAACGGCAGCCTGAGGGACAGGGCGCCGGAGGTGCCCGCGGCGCTGCCCCTGGGGGCCCGGGCGCGCAGGCCGCTCGGGGTGAGGGCGAAGACCTCGCGGACGGTGTCGTTGAAGGTGCGGATGGAGGCGAAGCCGGCGGCGAAGGCGATCTGCGCCATCGGCAGGCCGGTCGTCTCGATGAGCAGCCGGGCGGTCTGGGCGCGCTGGGCGCGGGCGAGGGCGAGGGGGCCCGCGCCCAGCTCGGCGAGGAGCTGGCGTTCGATCTGCCGGGTGCTGTAGCCGAGCCGGGCGGCGAGGCCGGGCACGCCCTCGCGGTCCACGATGCCGTCGGCGATCAGCCGCATGGCGCGGGCCACCAGGTCGGCGCGCCGGTTCCACTCCGGGGAGCCGGGGCTGGTGTCGGGGCGGCAGCGCTTGCAGGCCCGGAACCCGGCCTGCTGGCAGGCCGCCGCGCTCGGGTGGAAGACCATGTTCTCGGGCTTCGGCGGTACGACCGGGCAGCTGGGCCGACAGTAGATGCGGGTCGTCAGGACGGCCGTGAAGAACCATCCGTCGAACCGCGCGTCCTTGGACCGGACGGCGCGCACGCAGCGCTCGGTGTCGGTGTGCATCCCCTTCTGCATGCGTCCAGCATCGGGCACCGCGCACGCCGGGGCTGGCGAGAATCCGACATCGACCTCAGCCGTCCCGGTCCTGCCCGGGCCGCCAGGCCGACTCGCGCAGCAGCCGCAGGCCGTTGAGGCCGACCAGCACGGTGGAGCCCTCGTGGCCGGCGACGCCGAGCGGCAGGGGCAGGTGGCCGATCAGGTCCCACAGGACGAGGACGGTGATGAAGGTGCCCGCCAGGACCAAGTTCTGCACCACCAGGCGGCGGGCGGCCCGGGACAGGCGGACCACGGCGGGCACGGCCGCCAGCTCGTCGCGCACGATCACCGCGTCGGCCGTCTCCAGGGCGAGGTCGGAGCCGGCGCGGCCCAGGGCGATGCCGGAGTGCGCGGCGGCCAGGGCGGGGGCGTCGTTGACGCCGTCGCCGACGAACAGCACCTTGCCCCCGGCGTCCTGCAGGGCGCGCACGGCGCTCACCTTGTCCTCGGGCATCAGGTCCGCGCGGACGTCGGTGAGGCCGGTGGCGGTGGCGACCCGGGCGGCGGCGGACGCGGTGTCGCCGGTGAGCAGCACGGGCGCGGTGCCGGTGAGGGCGGTGAGGGCGGCGGTGGCCGCGGCGGCGTCGGGGCGGAGGCGGTCGGTGAGGGCGAGGGTGCCGACGGTGGTGCCGTCGCGGGTGACGCGGACGGTGGTCTCGCCGCCGCCGGCCTCGGCGGCCCGCGCGCGGCCGACCGTCACCACGCGTCCGCCGACGGTGGCGGTGACGCCCCGGCCGGGGATGGCGGTGAAGTCCTCGGCGGGTTGCAGGGGCAGGTTCCGGGCGCGGGCCGCGGCGACGACCGCGCGGGCCAGGGGGTGTTCGCTGGGGTGCTCGGCGGACGCGGCCAGGGCGAGCAGGGCGTCCTCGTCGAGGCCGGAGTCCGGCAGCGGCCGTACGGCCGTCACCTCGGGTTCGCCCTCGGTGAGGGTGCCGGTCTTGTCGAGGGCGGTGGTGTCGATCTCGCCGAGGCGTTCCATCGCGACGGCCGACTTGACCAGGACGCCGTGGCGGCCGGCGTTGGCGATGGCGGACAGCAGCGGCGGCATGGTCGCCAGGACGACCGCGCACGGGGAGGCGACGATCATGAAGGTCATGGCCCGCAGCAGCGCGTCCGCGAGGTCCTCGCCGAAGGCGAGCGGGACGCCGAACACGGCGAGGGTGGCGGCCACCACGCCGACCGCGTAGCGCTGTTCGGCCTTCTCGATGAACAACTGGGTCGGCGCCTTGGTGCGGGAGGCCTCCTCCACCAGGGCCACGATCCGGGCGATCACCGAGTCGGCCGGATCGCGCCCGACGCGCACCCGCAGGGCGCCGGTGCCGTTGAGGGTGCCGGCGAAGACCTCGTCGCCGGGGCGCTTGACGACCGGCAGGGACTCGCCGGTGATGGTGGCCTGGTCGGCCTCGCTGATGCCGTCCAGGACGGTTCCGTCGGCGCCGATGCGCTCGCCGGGGCGGACCAGCAGGACGTCGCCGACGGCGAGTTCTGCGGTCGGGACGGTCTCCTCGCCGTCGCCGGCCAGCCGGGTGGCGGTGGCGGGCGCGAGGTCGAGCAGGCCGCGCACCGAGTCGGCGGTGCGGGCGGTGGCCAGGGCCTCCAGGGCGCCGGAGGTGGCGAAGATGACGATGAGCAGGGCCCCGTCGAGGACCTGCCCGATCGCGGCCGCGCCGAGCGCCGCGACGATCATCAGCAGGTCGACGTCGAGGGTCTTTTCGCGCAGGGCCCGCAGCCCTTCCAGCGCGGGCTCCCAGCCGCCGGTGACGTAGGCGGCCGCGTACGGGACGCCGTACGCCCAGGCCGGTGCGCCGCCGAGGTCCAGGGCGAGGCCCAGGAGGAACGCCAGCAGCGAGGCGAGTGCCCAGCGGGCCTCGGGCAGGGCCAGGACACGGGTGCGGCGGGCCGCCGCCGGGGCGGCGGAGGGGACGGGCGGGGGTGCGAGAGTCACGGACACCCGGCCACCATACAGGAACACATGAAGAGACATTCATGCGTTCATATGTGATCGGTAGGATGGGGCCATGGGTCATGGAGCCGTCGTCCCCGCGCGGGACGCCACCGAGCGCGTCCGTCTGGACGCCGACAACGTCGCCAAGGTCGCCACCACGCTCCAGGCCCTGTCCACCCCCTCCCGGCTGCTGATCCTCGCCCGGCTGCGCGAAGGCCCGCTGCCGGCCACGGAGCTGGCGGCCGAGGTCGGCATGGAGCAGTCGGCGTGCTCGCACCAGCTGCGGCTGCTGCGCAACCTGGGTCTGGTGGTGGGCGAGCGCCGCGGCCGGTCGGTGGTGTACGCGCTGCACGACCACCACGTCGCCGAACTGCTCGACCAGGCCGTGTACCACGTGGAGCACCTGCGCCTGGGGATCAGCGACGCGGCCGGGTGACGGGGTGCCAATCCCGCCTCCCGGCCGCGCCGGGGCACCCGCCTACTCCACGGCGGTCGGCCGGCGTGCGGCCCGCGTCGCCCGGCTCACGTCGGTCAGCGGGCGCAGCCGGTAGGTGTAGGCGTAATCGCGGTCGGCGAACAGCTTGTACTCGTCGTGGGTGTGGGCGCCCCAGCTGTCGTCGCCGCCCACGCCCATCTGCCGGTGGTTCACCCGCAGGACGACCGCCTCGCGCGGGGTGAGCTGGAAGTCGTGGCGGATCCCGCGGGACAGGTCCTCCGGGGTGAAGCGGGAGGCGTTGATCTCCAGCAGCGGTTCGCCGGAGACGAGCAGGCCGACGCCGTCGCGGCCGGTGAGGGCCGCCCAGCGGACGTCGGTCTTGTTGCCGTTCTCCTGGGGGCGCAGGTAGGGGGTCCACTGCCCGGCGACGGTGCCGGAGTACAGGCCCACGTCGGTGGCGTCGTTGCGGTCCCAGTGGTTCTCCTCGGGCCCCCGGCCGTAGTAGTTCAGCCGGTCCAGGCGGCGCGGGAGGAAGAGGAGGGTGCCGACCTCGGGGATGTAGGGCAGGGTCGGCGCGCCCGGGTGCAGGGTGAAGCCGACCTTGATCTCGCCGTTGCCGAACACCGTGTAGGTGCTGGTGTACGTGGACTCGACGGTGGTGGGCAGCGTGCCGCCGACCGTGATCTCGACGGCCCTGTCGCGCAGGGCGCGGACCCGGACTCCGGTCACCTTCCGCCGGGCCCCGGCGTCCCGCCAGGTCTGGTTGCGGGTGTGGTGGCCGTTGCCCCGGTCGTTGTCGGTGGGAGCGCGCCAGAAGTTCGGCACGGGACCCGAGGTGACGAGGCGCACGCCCCGGAACTCGTAGGACGTGAGGAGCCCGCTGGACTTGTCGACGGTGACCGAGAAGTCCTCGCCCCGCACGGTGACGGCCGTCTCGCCGTCCTCGTGGCGCAGCGCCGGGACGCCGTCCAGCGGTACGGGCGTGACGGCCGGGCCGCCCGCGTCGAGGGGGAGCTGCTGCTTGGCCACCTCGAAGCCGGGCTCCGCCCAGGGGGTGGGTTCCCTGGTGGTGAAGGACAGGTGCAGGAAGTACTCCGTGCCGGGCTCCGGGTTCTCCGGCAGCCGCACGGGCACGGTGATCTCCTTGCGGGTCAGCGGCGGGACGTCCAGCTGCTCCCGGGTCAGCCGGCCGCGGCGGACGACCCGGCCGTCGGCGACCAGGGACCAACGGCCTTCGTATTCACGGAGGTTGGTGAACAGGTACTCGTTGGTGAGGGTGATCCGCCCGGAGCGGTCGAGCCTGTCGCCGGCGGCCGGCGCGGCGTTGATCGCCTGGTAGACCTGCTTGACCTCCGCGGACTTCCCGGTGTGGCGGCGGTCGGCGGTGACGATGCCGTCGCCCGAGAAGGCCCCGTCGTTGGGGTTGTCGCCCCAGTCGCCGCCGTAGGCGAGGAACGTCTTCGCGCGGGGCGGCTCCTCGGCCGTCCCTGCGGTGGCGGCGTCGAACCAGAACCGCACGCCCTCGTCGCCCGGGCCCCGGCCGTCGGAGGCCAGTTCGGCGGCGGTCAGGGCACGGGCGTACACGCGCGCCCGCCGGATCGTGCCGCTGAACTCCCGGGTCGGGTTGTCGACGTCCGTGGCCAGGGCGAGCGGCGCGGTGTTGCCGTCGGGGCGCCGGGTGGTGGTCCGGGTGGCCCGCACCGTGCCGTCGACGTACAGGGTCAGCGTGCCCGCGTCCGCGTCGAAGACGCCCGCGACGTGGTGCTCGCGGCCGGTCCAGTCGCCGGGCAGCGCCCAGCTCGCGGTGACCCACTGGCCGCCGCCGTGGATGAAGAACTCCAGCGCCCCGTTCGTCTGCTTGAGGGCGTACTGGGTGTCGCCCTTGGCGACGATGGGCTGGTGATAGCCCGTCACACGGGGGGTGACCCACGCCTCCAGCGTGAGGGAACCGGTGAGGTCGAGGCGCTCGTCGCGGGCGAAGACGGTGGCGCCGAAGACGCCCCGGGCCCGGTCGAAGCGGCCGCTGGGGTTGACGATCTCCCCGCGCAGCCCGCCGGGCCCGGACTCGGTCAGCAGGGTGCGCGCCGGGGCGGGCCAGCTGAGGGCCTGGTCCGCGAAGTCCCAGATCCAGCCGCCCTGCAGCACGTCGTGGCGGCGGACGACGTCCCAGTACTTCTTGAAGTTGCCGTTGGAGTTCCCCATGCCGTGGGAGTACTCGATCATCACGTACGGGCGGGTGTCGCCGGTGTCCTTCGCGCGGGCCTCCACACGCTGCGGGCTCTCGTACATCCTGGAGCGGATGTCGCTCGTCCCGGGGCGGTCGTCGCCCTCGTACTGGATGACACGGGTCGGGTCGTAGGAGCGGATCCAGTCGTACATGGCGTTGAAGGTGCTTCCGCCGCCCGCCTCGTTGCCCAGCGACCAGATGACCACCGAGGCGTGGTTCTTGTCGCGGTGCACCATGTTCTGCGCCCTGGCCACGCACGCCTCGGTCCACTCGGGGTGGTCGCCCGGGTACTCGTCGCGGATGCCGTGGGTCTCCAGGTTGGTCTCGTCGACGAGGTACAGGCCGTACTCGTCGGCGAGTTCCAGCCACAGCGGGTTGTTGGGGTAGTGCGAGGTGCGGACCGAGTTGATGTTCAGACGCTTGATGACCTCGATGTCCCGGACCATGTCCGCGCGGGTGAGCGCCGAACCGCGCACGGGGTGCATCTCGTGGCGGTTGGTGCCGCGGAAGGAGACCGGCTTGCCGTTGATGCGCATCAGGCCGTCCTCGAGGGCGAACTCCCGGAAGCCGACCCGGTGCGAGAGGGTCTCGGTGATCTCGCCGGAGGGGTCGCGCAGGCGCAGGACGGCGGTGTAGAGGTGCGGGTGCTCGGCGGACCAGAGCTTCGGCGCGGGGACCGCCCGGGAGGCCTCGACGGTGCCCTCGCCGCCGTCCGGGACGTCGACGGGCTGCTGTAAGGGGCGGGGCCACACGGCGTGCCCGCGGGCGTCGTACACCTGCGTCTCGACGGTGTAGCGGCCCCCTCGGCCGCCGTCGTAGTCGCGGACCGCGGCCGTGACCTTAAGTTCGGCGGTCGTGTGACCGTCGCCGAGCGGGGTGTCCAGCTTGAAGTCGCGCAGGTGCACGGAGGGGGTGGAGTACAGGTAGACCGAGCGGAAGATGCCGCTCAGCCGGATCATGTCCTGGTCCTCCAGCCAGTCGCCGTCGGAGTAGCGGTACACCTCGACCGCGATCTGGTTGGTGCCCGGCTTCAGGTGCTCGGTGATGTCGTACTCGGCGGGCGTGTAGGAGTCCTCGTGGTAGCCCACGAGTTCGCCGTTGATCCACACGTAGTGCGCGGACTTGACCCCCTCGAAGTGGAGGAAGGTGCGCCGGCCCGCCCAGCCGCGGGGCACGGTGAACGTACGGCGGTACTGGCCGACGGGGTTGTAGCGGGTCGGGGCGGCCGGCGGCCGGGCGTCCTGGCCCAGGCCGTTGGGGCCCCACCAGGGGTAGGTGATGTTGACGTAGATCGGGGAGTCGTGACCGTGCAGCTGCCAGGCGGAGGGAACGGGGATCGTGTCCCAGCCCGAGTCGTCGACGTCGGTGCGGTGGAAGTCGGCGTCCCGGTCGTCGGGGCGGTCGGCGTGGGCGAACCTCCACGTGCCGTCCAGGCTCAGCCGGTACGGCGAGCGGGTGCGGTCGGCGGCCAGCGCCTGCCGGAGGTCCGCGTACGGCATCAGGGTGGTGTGCGGCGGCTCGGTGCCCAGCCGGAACACGGCGATGTTGCCGTTCCACTCCGGGGAGGCCTCCGGCGCGCGCCGGCCGGCCGCGTGCGCCGCGGCGGGCCGCGCGGACAGGGCGAGCGCGCCGAGGACGGCGGCCCCGCCCTCCAGCAGGCGACGGCGGCTGACGACCGGCCGTTCGGGGTGGGCGGACCGGTCGGCGGGGGACGCGTGCGGGTGCGGCATGACCGTGGCCTTCCTCGGTTCGACTGGGGGTGCACGGACTGAGGGCACGTCGGATCGGGTCCTCGAAAGACCTTCCTCGACGGGGTGTTGCCGGCGGGACGGATCACGGCGAGTGGTGACGAAGACGACTGCCGAGCCAGGCACACCCTAGGACTCGAACAGGACCGGAGCAATGACCACATCGCACTTTGCGCGGTTCTGTTGGATCGTCCGACGTTCCGTCAGTCCGGGTGCTCCCGCGGCCACGACGGGCCCGGAACCGGCCGGTTCACGACAGGGGCGCGAACCGGATCAGGCGCCTGCATGGATGCGGGAGGTCCACAGCGACGGTGTCCCGGCAGCGCGTTGCGCGCCGTCCCCCTGTCCCGGTCCCTGGGGACGGACCACACGGGCCCGGTCACCGGCCTTTTGCGCGACGCCCTCACCCGCCACCCGGCGCCTGGGCCGCCGACGGGGTGACAGCGGCGCGCCACCGCCCCGGCGGCGCGGCCGTCCGCGACCGTCCGCGGCCGGGAGCGGCACCGGCGGCCCCCGGCGGGGCGACGGGACGGGCCGTCCGGCCGCCCGTCACCGTGTCCGCGGGCGCACCTGCGCGGCGAACGCCTCGTACGCCCGCTCGTCGAAGAGGACGAACCTGACCTCCCGGACCGACGTGTCCGTCTCCCGGACCGTCCGCACGGCGATGCGCGCGCCGTCCTCCACCGGCCAGCCGTAGACGCCCGTGGAGATCGCGGGGAACGCCACCGTCGCCGCGCCCAGCTCGTCGGCGACGCGCAGGGACTCGCGGTAGCAGGAGGCGAGGAGGTCCGAGCGGTCCTCGGTGTCCGACCAGACCGGGCCGACGGTGTGGATCACCCAGCGGGCGTCCAGGTCGCCCGCGGTGGTGGCGACCGCCCGGCCGGTGGGCAGGCCCTTGCCGTAGGAGGAGGCGCGCAGCCTGCGGCACTCCTCCAGGACGGCGGGGCCGCCGCGGCGGTGGATCGCTCCGTCGACGCCCCCGCCGCCCAGCAGCGAGGAGTTGGCCGCGTTGACGATCGCGTCGGCGCTCTCGCGGGTGATGTCGCCCCGGACCAGCGTGAGGGTGGTCATGTCTGCCTCAGCCTCCTCCAGACGGCCTTCGCCGCGTTGTGCCCCGACATGCCGTGCACACCGGGGCCCGGCGGGGTGGCCGAGGAGCAGATGAACACGGCCGGATGCGGGGTGGCGTACGGGAACAGGGACAGTCGGGGCCGCAGCAGGAGCTGGAGGCCCGCGGCCGCGCCGGAGGCGATGTCACCGCCGACGTAGTTGGCGTTGCGGGCGGCGAGTTCGGGCGGACCGGCGGTCGCGCGGGCCAGGACGCGGTCGCGGAAACCGGGGGCGAAACGCTCCAGCTGGCGCTCGACGGCGTCGGTGAGATCTCCCGTCCAGCCGTTGGGGACGTGGCCGTACGCCCAGAAGACGTGCTTGCCGGCCGGGGCCCGGGTGGGGTCGGCGACGCTCGGCTGGACCGTGATCAGGAAGGGCCGCTCGGGAGCCCGTCCCTCCCGCGACGCCGCGCGCAGCGCGGTGCCGATCTCCGCGCTGTCCGCGGCGATCTGCACGGTGCCGGCGACGCGGGCCTCCTTGGCGGTCCACGGCACCGGGCCGTCCAGCGCGTAGTCGATCTTGAAGGCTCCGGGGCCGTAGCGGAAGCGGTCGTAGTAGTTGCCGAAGCCGGCGATGCGGGCCAGGGCGGTGGGCGAGGTGTCGAAGACGTACGCGCGCGCGGGCGGCAGGTCGTCGAGGCGCTTGACCTCGTAGCCGGTGTGGACGCTGCCCCCGAAGTCCTTCAGGCAGGACGCCAGGGCGTCCGAGACGGCCTGGGAGCCGCCGCGGGCGACGGGCCAGCCGCGGGCGTGCGCGGCGAGGGCGAAGACCAGGCCGACGGCGCTCGTGGCGAAGCCGCCGAGCGGGGCCATGACGTGCGCGACGAGACCGGCGAACAGGGTTCTGGCCCTCTCGTCGCGGAAGCGGCGCATCAGCCAGGTCGACGGGGGCAGGCCGGCCAGGCCGAAGCGGGCGAGGGTGACCGGGTCGCGGGGCAGCGCGGTGAGCGGCAGGGACATGAAGTCGCGGGCGAGCGTGTCCCACTTGGCCAGGAAGGGCTCGACGAGCCTGCGGTAGGTGCCCGCGTCGCGCGGTCCCAGGGAGGCGGCCGTCTCGCCGACCGACCGGGACAGCACGGCCGCCGTGCCGTCCGGGAAGGGATGCGCCATGGGCAGCTCGGCGTGCAGCCACTCCAGGCCGTGGCGCTCCAGGGGCAGGGCGCGGAAGGCGGGCGAGTTGATGCCGAGGGGGTGCGCGGCGGAGCACGGGTCGTGCCGGAAGCCGGGCAGGGTGAGCTCCTCGGTGCGGGCTCCGCCGCCCACGCTGTCCCGTGCCTCGAAGACCGCCACGGAGAAGCCGCGCCGGGCCAGCTCCACGGCAGCGGTCAGTCCGTTCGGTCCCGCACCCACCACGACCGCATCGAGCATCGACGGCACCTTCGGACCCCTTCGTCAGCCGACGGCCACTGGGATCAGGATATGCCGGGGATCCGGTGCCGACCGGCGGCGGGGCACCACGTCCCGGCCCGCGGTCAGCCGGTGCCGTGCGCCGCGGAGCTCGCGAGGAGCCCCGCCACCCGGCGGGCCGTGGCCGCGTCGCGGGCCGCGGTGAACGGCAGGACGTTGCCGCCGGTGATGCGGAACGGCTCGCCGGCGCGGGTCAGATGGGCGCCGCCGGCCTCCTCGACCAGGAGCAGGCCCGCCGCGTGGTCCCAGGCGGCCTCCCAGGAGAAGGCCGTGGCGTCGACCTCGCCGCGGGCGACGGCGAGGTACTCCAGGCCGGCCGAGCCGCAGGGGCGGGGCGCCACGCCCGGGGTGCGCAGGCCGAGCAGGGCGCGCTTCTGCTCGTCCGTGGTGTAGTCCGGGTGGGAGGTGGCCACGCGCAGGTCCCGGCCGGGCTCGGGCGGGCCGGCGTGCAGGCGCTCGCCGTCGAGGAAGGCGCCCCCGCCCCGTACGGCCGTGGCGAGTTGGTCGCGGGCGGGCGCGAACGTCCAGGAGGCGAGCAGGACGCCGCCCTGCGCGAGGGCGACGAGGGTGCAGAACCCCGTGTCGCCGTGCACGAACTGCCGTGTCCCGTCGACGGGGTCCACGATCCAGACCGGTGCCGAGCCCCGGATCGCCTCGTACGACGCCGGGTTGTCGTGCACCGCCTCCTCGCCGACCACGACCGAGCCGGGCAGGAGGGCGCCAAGCGCCCCGGTGAGGTACAGCTCGGCCTTGCGGTCCGCGTCGGTCACCAGGTCGTGGGGGCCGGTCTTCTGGTCGACCTCGTGCGCGGCGAGCTGCCGCCAGCGCGGCATGATCTCGGCGGCGGCCGCCTTGCGGATCGCCTCCTCGACGTCGGCGGCGTGCTGTGCGAGGAACTCTTCGGCGGTTTCGTTGCTGTCGATCACCCCTCCATCACAACACGCGCCGCCGACAATCCCCACCCGGCCGGTGGACGGCGGGCGGGGGCGCGAGCCGCTGGAGGAGGGCCCGGGCGCGGGCGGCCGGGCCCTCCCCCGGTCCCCGCGGGACCGGGGCCCGGCCGCGCCCCGTGCTCGCGGGGTCAGCGGGGTCAGCGGGGTCAGCGGCCGACCGCGTACCCCTGCATCCCCCGCGGGTTCGCCGCCGCGGACAGCACGCCGGTCCGCGGGTCCCGTGCGACGACGCACAGACGGCCCTCCGTCCAGGGTCCGCCGACGGTCACGTCGTGGCCGCGCCGGCGCAGCCCGGTGACGACCCCGGGGTCCGTGCGGGACTCGACGGTGACGCTGCCGGGGCGCATGCCGCGCGGGTGGAAGGAGCCGGGGAAACTGTCGTTGTGCCAGTTCGGGGCGTCGATCGCGCCCTGGAGGTCCAGGCCGCCGCGTACCCGGGCGCGCAGCGCCACCGCCAGGAAGAAATGCAGCTGCCACTGGTCCTGCTGGTCCCCGCCGGGCGTGCCGAACGCCATGACGGGCACGCCGTCGCGCAGGGCGATGGAGGGCGTGAGCGTCGTGCGGGGGCGGCGGCCGGGCGTCAGCGAGTTCGGCAGGCCCTCCTCCAGCCAGGTCATCTGGAGCCGGGTGCCGAGCGGGAAGCCCAGCTCGGGCACGACGGGGTTGGACTGCAGCCAGCCGCCGCTGGGCGTGGCCGCGACCATGTTGCCCCAGCGGTCGACGACGTCGAGGTGGCAGGTGTCGCCGCGGGTCCCGCCGTCGCCGCCGACGTACGGCTCGCCCGGCACGCAGGACGCCGGGGGCCCGGCGACGGTCGGTTCGCCGGCGCCGAGGGCGCCGGAGGCCGGGCCCGCGCCCGCCGCCACGCGCGCGTGGGCGGGCAGGCGCGGGACGCGTCCGCCGGGGCTGCCCGGCCGGAGCTCGCGGGAGGCCCTGTCACCGACCAGGCCGCGCCGGGCCGCGTTGTACTCCCGCGACAGCAGATCGTCCAGCGGCACCTCGGCCGCGTCCCCGTACCAGGCCTCCCGGTCGGCCATGGCGAGTTTGCAGCCCTCGATCAGCAGGTGCAGGTAGTCGGCGGAGCCGTGGCGGGGCAGCTCGGGCGGGAGCAGCGCGAGCTGCTGGAGGAGGACCGGGCCCTGGCTCCAGGGGCCGGCCTTGCACACGGTCCAGCCGTTCCAGTCGTACGTCACCGGGGTCTCGTACGTCGCGGACCAGGCGGCGAGGTCGGCGGCCGTCAGCGTGCCGGTGTGCCGCCGGCCGCTGGTGTCCATGGTGGGCCGCCGCGCCTGGCGCACCAGGGCCTCGGCGATGAAGCCGGTGCGCCAGACCTCGCGTGCCGCGTCGATCTGCGCCTCCCGGTCCCCCGCTCCCGCGACCTCGCCGAGCAGCCGCTTCCAGGTGGCGGCGAGCGCGGGGTTGCGGAAGAGCTCGCCGGGGCGCGGCGCCCGGCCGCCGGGCAGGTAGACCTCCGCCGACGAGGTCCACTCCGTCGCGAACAGCTCGCGCACGCTCTCCACGGTCTCGCCGACGCGTTCCACGGGCGGGTGCCCGTGTTCGGCGTACCCGACGGCGTACTTCAGGACGTCGGCGAGGGGCTTGGTGCCGTGGTCGCGCAGCAGGAGCATCCAGGCGTCGAACGCGCCCGGGACGGCCGCGGCGAGCGGCCCGGTGCCGGGCACGAGGTCGAGACCGAGGCCCCGGTAGTGCGCGACCGTCGCCCCGGCGGGCGCGACGCCCTGCCCGCACAGCACCCGCACCTCGCCGCCCGCCGGAGCCAGCAGGACGGGCACCTCGCCGGCCGGGCCGTTGAGGTGCGGTTCGACGACGTGCAGCACGAACGCGCCCGCGACGGCCGCGTCGTAGGCGTTGCCGCCCTCCTCCAGCACCGCCATCGCCGACTGGGAGGCCAGCCAGTGGGTGGAGGAGACCATGCCGAAGGTGCCCTGGAGGGTGGGGCGGGTGGTGAACATACGGTCTCTCGCCTCGCTGTTCTCGCGCACCGGCCGGACCGGAAGGCGCTCAGGACGGGTTCCGGGGAGAATCCGGGGTTTAGAACCGGTGCCCTCCTCCAGTCGCTCCCCGGCAGGCTACCGATCGCCTCGCGCCCCTCCCGCCCCGCCTCGGGCATGGAGTGGGCGCGGTGGCCGAGAGGGATGGCCTGTGCCGAGTGCCCCAGCCACTCGGCAAGGGCCACGACCGGCTCTTCGTATCGGCCTCGATCATGTTCTCGTACTCCTTCGTCGACACGAGGCCGACTTTTTCCTTTCCCTGTCCGCTTCAGGACCGCCCCACGGAAGCCCGACCTCACTGCGAGGGCAGGACCTGGTGTGCTTCACCGGTTCGTCGGCCATGGAACGCGGCAGCTCCACGACGCGTGTTCTGCCGCCCTTCGGGAACGTGGAGCGCTTACGGCCGTTGAGCATCCATACCTGGCGTCGGATATGGAGGACACCGCGCGGTCGATGTCGTCCGGGCCGAGCCCGAAGACCTCGCTTTCTCGACCTGCACATGTGTACGGCCGCAGACCGACCGTGCCTACGAACAGCTGGTGACGGGTGGAGTCCCCTCCGGCATCTCGTACAAGGTCCCCGCGGACACGCCGAGCGGTTTCGTCAAGTTCGACGGGTACCAGAACGGGACCCTCATCGACGCCAAGAACATCCATTACAAGGACAGTTGGATCAACAGCGAAGGGAGACTCAAGTTCCCCACATCGGAGACGACTACGATGGTGAAGCAGGTCAAGGCCGCGAACGGCACTCCCGTCGTGTGGTACATGTCCGACGAGAAAACCCGAGCCGCCTTGGAACTGTGGGCGCTCGACAACAACGTCAAGGGCATCAAGTTCGTGTTCAAGCAGGGGCAGGCGTAATGAGTTACAACCTGAGCCTCTACAGGTTCTCGCACGGCGAGCCGGCCGAGCCCGACATGGACGTGGTCCGGGCGGTGCTTTCACCCTTCCGCGCCGCCGACGAGAAGACGGGCGATGGTGCCACGGAGTATTGGATCCGTGCCGCTGACGGCAGTGAGGCCGAGGTGGGCGTCTTTGAACGCCTCGTCAGTGTGGAGAACCCGCAGGCCGGCGACGTATGGAAGATCATCATCGAGCTGGCGGACCGGCTCGGTGCGGGGATTCTCGTTCCCGACGGCACGTTCCTGTGCCCGGAGGACATGCGCACGCACCTTCCCGAGGGCATGGAGGACGATTCCGTTCTGGTTCCGCAGATCACCCTCGAAGCCTTCGAGAACGCTGCGGGCCCGTTCAAGCATCCACTGACCTGACGTTCCATCCGGTGCGGTGAGCGGACGGGTGTGCCCCCGCCTGAAGGCGGGGGCACACCCGTCCGCAAACGAGGGCTGATCGGACGTTCGACTCCCCTGTGTGGCGGATCCCAGCCCACCGCCCGTTCGGACTCCCGCAACGATGAACTGTGAGCGCTCCGCTCTCCTCGACGCCTTGGAGCGCCCACCGGTCCCGCCCGGAGGCGGCTTTCCACGTCGGCCTCACCCGCGCCGACCACATCACCGTCCTCGACCAGGCCCTGGCCCAGATCCCGACACCCACCGCCACGGCACCGACATCCTCAGCGGTACGGGCGCCGGCCTGCCCGCCCCTGGCGCGACCGGAGTTCCGGACGCCTCCGAGCCGGGGCGTGGGCACCCGGGCGACGCGACGGCGTGGTCCCCCTCCCCGGAGGCGGGCCGGCTCCCGGGAGGGCTCCGGCCGGACCCCACCGGACCCGCGCGCCGGACGCCCGCGGCCCGGCCGGCGGGAGACCCGCACCCGGCCCGCGCACCGCCCACCGCGACCCGCACCGCAGGAAACCGGCACCGCCGTCGGCGGGTCGCCGTCACCGCGCGGGTACGCAGCGAGTTGGCACTTCCGCCCCGCGGGGAGTCGTGTGACACTGTCGTCCCGTCCGCGGTGCGGACCCCTCCGCACCGCCCGTCCCCCACGAGAAGTGCGCCGTGCGTCGTCTCCCCCTGCCTCTCGCCCTGACCGCGCGCCTGTCCCCGGTGGCCGTGCTCGCCGCGGCGGGCTGGGCGCTGTCGTCCGGACCGCTCACCGCGCCGCAGGCCGCCGGACACGAACCGGCCGGCACGCCCACCGCGACCCGCTCCGCGTCCGCCCCGTCGGCGAAGGCGGTGGTGAAGACGTACGCCACCGCGCCCGCGCCCTGCGACGCCCTGTCCGGGAAGACGGTGGAGTCCCTGGTCCCGGGTGCCCGGACGGCCGGGAAGGAGATCCCGTCGACGGACTCGGAGCTGCGCCGCACCTGCTCGTGGAACGCGCTCGAGGGATACGAGTACCGCTGGCTCGACGTGTCCTTCGAGATCCTGGAATCGGACGAGGAGGCCCGGAAGTCCTACCGGGAGCGCACCGGGGAGAGGAGCGGCGGGGGCGCGGTGCCCGGCCTCGGCGACACGGCCTACTCCGTGGTGAACCTGACCACCGAGGACGAGCAGGAGACCCGTGAGGGCGTCGTGATCGCCCGTGCGTCCAACGCGCTGGTGGTCGTCACGTACAACGGCAGTGACTTCGAGTCGAAGAAGGCGCCCGGCACGGACGAGATCAACGAGGGGGCCATCAGGGCCGCCAGGGAGGCGGTGGCCGCGCTGGCGAAGGGCCGTTAGGAACCACCGGCTGTCCTCCGGCGCGGCCACGGTGTCAGACCTCGGTGCGCTCCCTTCCCCGCGCCCGCATGAGCACGAGGTACAGCACCATCGACGTGCCCAGGCCCACCGCCCAGCCGTAGTCGGCCAGGTCCGCCAGCGCCGGGAGGGGACGGCCGTCGATCAGCGGCGCGAAGTCGGCGCCGCCGACGGCCAGCACACCGCCGGCCGCGAAGGCGACGACGGCCCGCCAGTTCCAGCCGCCCTGGTACCAGTAGCGGCCGCCCGTGCGGTACAGGTCGACGAGGTCGAGCCGGGTGCGGCGCAGGATCCAGTAGTCGGCGATCAGGATGCCGGCGACCGTGCCGAGCAGGCCGCCGACCAGGCCGAGCCAGGTGAAGATGTAGCCCCGGGGGTCGGAGTACAGCCTCCACGGCAGGATCAGCACCCCGAGCACGCAGGTGGCGAGCGCGCCGGCCCGGAAGCTGATCCGCCGGGGCGCGATGTGGGAGAAGTCGAAGGCCGGGGAGACCAGGTTGGCCGCGACGTTGACGGACAGGGTCGCCACCAGCACCGTGACCAGGGCGAAGAGCAGCCCGACGGTGTTGTCGGTCCTGGCGGCGAGCTGCACCGGGTCCCAGATCGCCTCGCCGTACACGGCCTGCGAGCCGGAGGTGACCATCACGGAGAGGAAGGCGAACAGGGTCATGGTGGTCGGCAGGCCGAGCGCCTGGCCCCAGGTCTGTGCCCTCTGGCTCCTGCCGTAGCGGGTGAAGTCGGGGATGTTCAGGGACAGCGTGGACCAGAAACCGATCATGCCCATGAGGGCGGGGGCGAACAGCGTCCAGAAGTCGGCACCCCAGCCCAGCTCGGACGGCTGGTCGAGCAGCGGTCCGAAGCCGCCGGCCTGGTCGCTCATCCACCACAGCATCACGAACGCGCCGACGAGCACGAAGGGCGCCGCCCAGTTCTCGAAGCGGCGCAGCGTCTCCATGCCCCGGTAGATGATCGCGACCTGGATCGCCCAGAAGAGGGCGAAGGACAGCCACATGGTCCAGGCGTGGCCGCCGACCGCGGCGGCGTTCGTCCAGCCGTCGCCGATGAGCCTGCCGGCGAGGAAGTAGATGGCCTCGCCGCCGATCCAGGTCTGGATGCCGAACCAGCCGCACGCCACCAACGCCCGTACCAGGGCGGGCAGGTTGGCGCCCCGGACGCCGAAGGAGGCCCGGGCGAAGACCGGGAAGGGGATGCCGTACTTCGGGCCCGCGTGCCCGGTGAGCAGCAGCGGTACCAGCACGATGACGTTGGCCAGGGCGATGGTGAGCACCGCCTGCTTCCAGTCCATCCCGACCGCGACCAGACCGGAGGCCAGGGTCCAGGAGGCCGTGTTGTGGGCCATGCCGACCCACAGCGCGCAGAAGTTGTACGTGGTCCAGGTGCGCTGGGCGACGGGGACCGGCAGCAGGTCCGCGTTCGCGTGGGGACCGCTCGGCGCCGGGGCGCCCGGGGCGATCTCCACCCGGCCGTCGGCGAGGGTGACCTGGCCGGCCGACGGTATGGCCGTGGGAGCGGGATCGGACATGGGCGGGCCAATCGGGGAGGCGGGACGGGAGGGGCCGTGCGGGTGGCGCCGGTGGGGTGCGCCCCGGAAAGAGGCGGGCCCCCGGGCCCCTTCCCGGGAGGGCGGGAAGGGGTGCGGGTGAGGGCCTGCCGGGCCGCGGTCAGCCGTTGACCGCCGGGATCACCTGCGATCCGTAGGCGTCGATCACGGCCTCCTGCGCGTCGTGCATGTCGTAGACCGCGAACTGGTCGACGCCCAGCGCACGCAGCGCCCTCAGTTTCTCGACGTGCCTGCCGACGGAGCCGATCAGGCAGAACCGGTCGACGATCTCGTCCGGCACGAACCGGGTGTCCGGGTTGCCGCTGCGCCCGTGGTGGGCGTAGTCGTAGCCCTGGCGGGCCTTGATGTAGTCGGTGAGTTCGCCGGGCACCCGGGAGGAGTGCTCGCCGTACTTGGCGACGAGGTCGGCGACGTGGTTGCCGACCATCCCGCCGAACCACCGGCACTGCTCGCGCGCGTGGGCGAGCGCCTCGGGCGAGTCGTCCCCGGTGACGTAGGCCGGGGCGGCCACGCAGACGGTCACCTCGCCGGGGTCGCGTCCGGCGGCGGCGGCCGCGTCCTTGACGGTCTTGACCATGTACTCGGTCAGGTACAGGTCGGCGAGCTGGAGGATGAACCCGTCGGCCTCCTCACCGGCCATCTTCAGGGCCTTCGGGCCGTACGCGGCCATCCACACCGGCAGTTCGGCGCCGGGTCCGATCCACGGGAACCGGACGACCGTGCCGCCGCCGAGGTCGGCCTCCCCGCCGCTGCCGAGGGCCCGGATGACCTTCATGGCCTCGCTGATGCGGGCCAGGGTGTTGGGTCTGCGGCCGGCGACCCGCATCGCGGAATCACCGCGTCCGATGCCGCAGACCGTGCGGTTGCCGAACATGTCGTTGAGGGTGGCGAAGGTGGAGGCGGTGACCTCCCAGGCGCGGGTGCCCGGGTTGGTCACCATCGGGCCGACCTTCAGCTTCGTGGTGTTCGCCAGGATCTGGCTGTAGATCACGAAGGGCTCCTGCCACAGCACGGCGGAGTCGAAGGTCCAGCCGTGGGTGAAGCCGTTGCGCTCGGCGCGCTTCATCAGGCTGACGACCCGTGAGGCCGGCGGGTCGGTCTGCAGGACGAGTCCGAAGTCCATCGGGGCCGCTCCTAGGCGAGGTACTGGCAGGTGGAGCGCGGGGTGTAGACGCCGTGGCCCTTGCGTCCGGTGTACTCCCGCTCGGTGATGACGGGTTCGCCCCGCGAGAGGACGGTCTCGACGCGGCCGGTGACGCGCCTGCCCTCGTACGCCGAGTAGTCGACGTTCATGTGGTGGGTCTCGGCGGAGATGACCTGCTCGGCGTGCGGGTCGTAGATCACGACGTCGGCGTCGGAGCCCGGCGCGATGGTGCCCTTCTTCGGGTACAGGCCGAACATCCGGGCCGGGGTGGCGCAGGCGATCTCGATCCAGCGGCGGCGGGAGATGTGCCCGTCGAGGACGGCCTGGTGGAGCAGGTCCATGCGGTTCTCGACGCCCGGCAGGCCGTTGGGGATCTTGGAGAAGTCACCGCGGCCGAGCTCCTTCTGGCCGGCGAAGCAGAAGGGGCAGTGGTCGGTGGAGACGACCTGGAGGTCGTTGGTGCGCAGGCCCCGCCACAGGCTGGCCTGGTGCTCGCGCGGCCTGAGCGGTGTGCTGCACACGTACTTCGCGCCCTCGAAGTCCGGCTCGGCGAGGTTGTCGGTGGACAGGAACAGGTACTGCGGGCAGGTCTCGCCGAAGACGTTCAGCCCCTCGTCGCGCGCCCGGGTCAGCTCCGCGACCGCCTCCGTCGCCGAGACGTGCACGACGTACAGGGGCGCGCCGGCCACCTGCGCGAGCCTGATGGCGCGGTGCGTGGCCTCGGCCTCCAGCAGCGCCTTGCGGACCTCCCCGTGGTGACGGGGGCCGGTCTCGCCGCGCGCCAGCGCCTGCTCCACCAGCACGTCGATCGCGATGCCGTTCTCGGCGTGCATCATGATCAGCCCGCCGTTCTCCGCGGAGCGCTGCATGGCGCGCAGGATCTGGCCGTCGTCGCTGTAGAAGACCCCGGGATAGGCCATGAACTGCTTGAAGGACGTCACGCCCTCCTCGACCAGCAGGTCC
The DNA here is from genome assembly GCF_040678355.1 of Streptomyces sp. NPDC052701. Lineage (NCBI taxonomy): Bacteria > Bacillati > Actinomycetota > Actinomycetes > Kitasatosporales > Streptomycetaceae > Streptomyces > Streptomyces sp. NPDC052701. Next base: position 26,172 of record NZ_JBFATO010000037.1, on the reverse strand, counting down.
ATCTCCTTGAGCGTCTCCTGGTTCACGTCGGAGACGATCATGTGGAAGCCGTAGTCGACGGCGCAGTTGCCCTCGGCCTTGGCGTGCCAGGCGTCCAGGCCTTCCCTGAGCCCGCGCCCGACGCTCTGCACCGCGAAGTCGATGATCGTGGTCGTGCCGCCCCAGGCGGCGGCCCGGGTGCCGGTCTCGAAGGTGTCGGAGGCGAAGGTGCCGCCGAACGGCAGCTCCATGTGGGTGTGGGCGTCGACCCCGCCCGGGATCACGTACTTCCCGGTGGCGTCGATGACCCTCCCCCACCCTTCGGGCGAGGGTGCCCCCCTCTCGCCCCGCTCCGCCGTGAAGGCCTGGGCGGCGGGGGTGCCGGAGGCGGCGAGGGCGGCGATGCGGCCGTCCTCGATCAGGACGTCGGCGTGGATCTCGTCGGACGCGGTGACGACGAGCCCGCCGCGGATGACGGTACGGCTGCTCATGCTCCCTCTCCTGGTCCTGCCGTGGTCGGTGTGGGTGACGTACGGGCCGTCCCGGCGTCCGTGGGGAGAGCGGTGGGCGCCGGGACGGCGGTCGGGGGACGGTCAGCGGCGCGCGGGCGCCCGGCGCGCCGTGCGGGGAGCGGAGGCACCCGGCCCCGGTCGTCCCGGCCGCCGGTGAGGGACGCGCCGGTGACGGGCGCGCCGGTGACGGGCGCGCCGGTGACGGGCGCGCCGGTGACGGGCGCGCTGGTGACGGGCGCGCTGGTGAGGGGAACCCTTTCGCCGTCGGGCGGCCCGGCGTCGCCGGGGGCCTCGGCGGCGTGCGCCCGGCGGGCCGGCCGGTCGAACCGCCCGGCCCTCGCCTCGGACGCCCCGGCGGGCACCCGCTCCGGGGCGGGCACCGGCCGGACCGGCGGGGCCGGTCCCAGGGGCTCCCGGAGCTCGGAGGTGGTGGTCATGGCGGCCCTCCTCGCTCGCACGGGTCCTACCGGATGCTCCTCAGAGCGCTCTGCAGGATCGCGGCTCCCTCCTCGGCCTCCGCGACGGTGAGGGACAGCGGCGGGGCGATGCGCAGGGCGCTGGTGTCGTGGCCGCCGCCCTTGCCGATGAGCAGGCCGCCCGCGCGGGCCGCCTCCAGCACGGCGGACACGGCCTGCGGGTCGGCCCGGTCCGTGCCCGGCCTGGTCAGCTCGATGCCGATCATCAGCCCCCGCCCGCGCACCTCCCGGACGTGCGGCACCTGCGCGGCGGCGGCCCGCACCCGCTCGATGAGCAGGCCGCCGACGCGCCGGGCGTTGCCCTGCAGGTCGTGCTCCAGCAGGTAGGCGAGGTTGGCGAGGCCCGCGGCCATGGTGATCTGGGTGCCGCCGAAGGTGGAGATGCTGTTGGCGTCCAGGCAGTTCATGATCTCGGCACGGGCGACGACCCCGCCGATGGACATGCCGTTGCCGATGCCCTTGGCGAAGGTCACGATGTCCGGCGGCCCGTTGCGGGCGTGCGCCTGCCAGCCCCAGAAGTGCTCGCCGGTGCGGCCCCAGCCGGTCTGCACCTCGTCGGCGATCCACAGGACGCCGCGCTCCTGGAGCACCTCGCGGAAGGCCGCGTACAGGCCGTCCGGCGGCGAGGTGAAGCCGCCGACGCCCTGGATCGGCTCGGCGATCAGCGCGGCGGGCGGGCGGGTGTGGCCGAGCAGGTCCTTCAGGTCCTCGACGCAGGCGGCGATGAAGTCGGCGTCCCCGAGATGCGCGTAGGGACCGCGCGTGCGGACGCCGCCGTGCACGTACAGCGTCTGGAGCGGGGACAGCGAGGTCGGTGACCAGCCGCGGTTGCCGGTGATGCCGACCGCGCTGAAGGAGCGGCCGTGGTAGCTGTTGCGCATCGCCAGGATCGTGTTGCTGTGCCGGTACGTCGTGGCCAGCAGCAGGGCGGTGTCGTTGGCCTCGGTGCCGGAGGTGGTGAAGAACACCCGGGCGTCCGGGATGCCGCTCAGGTGGGCGACGCGTTCGGCGAGTTCGACCATCGGCCGGTTGAGGTAGAGGGTCGAGGAGTGGACGATCCGCCCGGCCTGCTCGGTGACCGCCTTCGTCACCTCGGGCAGTGCGTGCGCGGTCATGGTGGTGAGGATGCCGCCGAAGAAGTCGAGGTACCGGTTGCCCTGCGCGTCCCAGACGTGGCGCCCCTCGCCGTGGGTGATCTCGATCGGCTCCTCGTAGTAGAGGGCGAGCCAGTCGGGGAGCACGGACCGGTGCCGGCCCAGCAGGTCGTGGCTCACGGCCGCACCAGCCCTTCGTAGGCGTCGGGGCGGCGGTCGCGGTAGAAGGCCCAGGTCTGCCGCACCTCCTCGACGAGGTCGAGGTCCAGGTCGCGGACCACGAGTTCCTCCTTGCTGTCGCTGGCGACGTCCCCCACGAACTGCCCGCGCGGGTCGACGAAGTAGCTCGTGCCGTAGAAGTCGTTGTCGCCGTACTCCTCCTGGCCCACGCGGTTGATCGCGGCGACGTAGTACGCGTTGGCGACGGCCGCCGCCGGCTGCTCCAGCCGCCACAGGTGACCGGACAGGCCCCGGTGGGTGGCGGACGGGTTGTAGACCAGTTGGGCGCCGTTCAGGCCGAGTTGCCGCCAGCCCTCCGGGAAGTGGCGGTCGTAGCAGATGTAGACGCCGACCTTGCCGACGGCGGTGTCGAAGACGGGCCAGCCGAGGTTGCCCGGCTTGAAGTAGTACTTCTCGTTGAAGCCCTTGATCTGCGGGATGTGGTGCTTGCGGTACTTGCCGAGGAAGGTGCCGTCGGCGTCGATCACGGCCGCGGTGTTGTAGTAGAAGCCCGGCTGCTCGGCCTCGAACACCGGCGCGACGATCACCATGCCGGTCTCGCGCGCGAGCTCCCGCATCCGGCGCGTGGTCGGCCCGTCGGGCACCGGCTCGGCCCAGCGGTAGTGCTCGGGCTCCTGGACCTGGCAGAAGTAGGGGCTGTTGAAGACCTCCTGGAACCCGATGATCTTCGCGCCCTGCCGGGCCGCCTCGCGGGCGTGCTCCTCGTGTTTCGCCACCATGGACTCGGTGTCGCCGGTCCAGGTGGCCTGGACCAGAGCGGCACGTACGACGTTGGCCATGAGCTGCTCCTTCGACGCGACGTCAGAGCTTCTACGCCCGTAGAAACAGGCCGTAGAGGGATGAACGTAAGCCTCCGTGACGGCCTTGCCAAGACCATCGTCGTCAACCCGCGGAGTCGTTCGTGTTTCACACCCCTGTGGGTGAGTGGTGGGACCGGTGAGGGCTGTGAGAGCGGTGGGGGTCGTGTGCGGGTGAGTCGTGCGGGCGGCGGGTCATGCGGAAAAGCCGGCGACCCGGAGGGCGTGCACCAGGTCCCAGTGTCGCTCTTCCGACACGCCCCTGGCAGCCTCCAGGAGCAGCGGCACGAGCTGGCGCGGACCGGGCTCCGCGCTGCGGGCCGCCTCCTGCGGGGTGCGGACCCGTACGTACGCGTCGAGCAGCGCGCACGCCTCGCGCCGGCGCTCCCGGGCGACCAGCCCGAGCACGGCCCGCCCGATCTCGTCGGCGGGGCGGGCCACGCCCTGCCGCAGGATCTGCCGCCCGTCCGCCGCGCGTCCCGCCGCGGCCAGCGCGTCGGCCGCGGCGACCAGCCGGTCGGCGGGCAGCGAGGCGGCCTCCCACAACAGGGTGGCCCAGTCGGCGTCCAGCCCGGCGCGCCGCATCTCGGCCGCCAGCAGCGGGAACCGGGCGGCGGGCCAGGACGCGGCCTGCGCCAGCAGGGCGTGCGCCTCCCCGCTGCGGCCCTCGCCCCGCAGTCGCGCGAGCGTTCCGACGGCCCGGGCGACCTCCCGCCGGTCCTCCGCGTCCGCCACCTCGCCCGGCGGCTGCGCCCGCTTCGTCCGCCCGGCCCGTTCCACCGGCTCGGCGGCCCCGGCGAACCGGGCGCCGCGCGGGGCGCGCCCTGCGGCGGGAGCGGACGCGGGAGCGGCCGGTACGGCGGCCGCCGGCACGACGTCGGGAACGGCGTCCTGCTCGGCCGTCCCGGCGAAGCGGGCGCCGCCCCGGCGCCGCTTGCGCGGCCGGGGGGCCGGGGCGGGCGGGGCAGACGAGGCCCCAGGGTCGGCGGGCCGTGCGGCGCCGTGCGTGTCCGGGTCCGGGTCGGCGTCGGCTCCGCCTCGCGCGGTCCGGCCCCCGAACCAGCCGCGCCCGGGAGCGCGCGGCGCCGCCGCGCCGTCGTCCGCGGCCCACGCCTCGGGCCCCTCCCCACTACTACCAGCGTCCGCGATCCACGCCTCGGGCCGCTCCCCGCTCCCGCCGACGCCCGCGGCCCACGCCTCGGACCGGCCCCCGCTCCCGCCAACGTCCGTGGGGAGCACCGTGCGGGGTGCGGCCCCAGCCGGCTCCCCGCCCCCGTATGGGCCGCCCCCGTACGGGCCGCCCCCGCCCGGACCGGGCCCGCCCGGCGGGGACGTGCCGTCGTCCCGGAGGGCCGGGCCGGCCTCGCGGTGGCCGCGGCGGATCGCCTCCGCCGTCCGCGCGCGGCGGTCCGCCTCGGCCAGGCGGGCGCGCAGTTCCGCGCACCGCGCGGTCGCGCGGTCGTGGTCGTCGCGGGCCCAGGCGAGGTCCAGGCGCAGCGCGTCGGCCTCCTCCCGGGTGGGGGCGGAGGCGAGCGACCGGCTCAGGGCCGCCTGCCGTTCGACGGCGTGCCTCTGCTCGCGGAGCATGACGTCGAGCCGGTCCACGAGGGCGTCCCGGCCCCCGGGCCGGGCGTCGTACGCGGCGAGCGCGGCGGCGTGCAGGCCGCGGGCCCGTCCCCGCTCCGCCCGGGCGGTGTCCGGCCCGTACGCGGCGGCCAGGTCCTGCAGCAGCGCCTCCACCACGTCCCAGGGCGGCACCTCACGCCCGTCGAGGCAGGCCCGCATCCCGTCGGGGTCGCGCCGCCGGAACACCGCGCACCAGCCGCCGCCCTGGTCCAGGCACGCCAGCAGGCCGCTCAGGTAGTCCGCGAACTCCCGCACACCTTCCGGGAGTTGATCCACTGCCATCACCCGACTCCCGCCCCACCGGATCACTCCGGTCCGTAGGGAACACCAGGTGTGTTACGGCGCGGCTACAGGGAGTTTTCCAGGAGGGACGCGGGCCCTTCCGTCCGGCCGGGGCCGGCCGTGAACGTCACACGCCCGCGAACACGCACTGCCCGGCCAGTTCGTCCATGGACAGCCCGAGCGCGCGGGCCAGCGCCGCCACCGTGAAGAAGGCCGGGGTCGGGGCACGCCCGGTCTCGATCTTGCGGAGGGTCTCGGCGGAGATGCCGGCACGGGCCGCGACCTCCGCCATGCTGCGGTCGCCGCGCGCCTCGCGCAGCAGCCGCCCGAGCCGCTCGCCGCGCTCGCGTTCTTCCGGGGTGAGAGGGGTGCGCACCATGCCACCATTCTAATACCGGTATAGTAATTGGCATGGTGGAGCTGAAGACAGACACATCGATCGACGCCATGCACGAGGCGGGCCAGGTGGTCGCCCGTGCCCTGACGGCCGTACGCAAGGCCGCCGACGTGGGCGTCTCCCTGCTGGAGCTGGACGAGGTGGCGCGCGACGTCCTGCGCGAGGCGGGCGCGACCTCGCCGTTCCTCGGTTACCGGCCCTCCTTCGCGCCCACCCCCTTCCCGGCCGTGATCTGCGCCTCCGTCAACGACGCGATCGTGCACGGCATCCCGACCCGCTACCGGCTGCGCGACGGCGACCTCGTCTCCATGGACTTCGGCGCCGAGCTGGGCGGCTGGGTCGGCGACTCGGCGATCAGCTTCATCGTGGGCACCCCGCGCGCGGCGGACGTACGCCTGGTCGAGACCGCCGAGCGCGCCCTCGAGGCGGGCATCGCGGCGGCCGTCGTCGGCAACCGCATCGGCGACATCGCCCACGCGATCGGCTCGGTGTGCCGCGCGGCGGGCTACGGCATCCCGGACGGTTTCGGCGGTCACGGCATCGGCCGCCGCATGCACGAGGACCCGGCGGTGCCGAACGAGGGCCGGCCGGGCCGGGGGATGCGGCTGCGCCACGGCATGGTCCTGGCGATCGAGCCCATGGTGATCGGCGGCGGCACCGACGGCTTCCACGCGAGGCCCGACGGCTGGACCCTGTGCACGGACGACGGCTCGCGGGCGGCGCACGCCGAGCACACCGTGGCGATCACGAACGAGGGTCCGCGCGTCCTCACGGCACGGGAAGCCGCCTGAGACCCACCGGTCCCGCCCGGCCCCTTCCAGGAGACGGTGTGCGCCGCGGGGCGGGAACGCGCGCCCCGGCGGCCCCTCCTCGGGAGGGCCGTGCGCCGGGGTCAGGGCTCCGCAGCGGACTGTCCGACGCCATCCTCCGCACCACCGTCGCCGCCGAGGTGTGGCTGCGAGGGCCGTCCCGCAGCCGTACCCGCACCCCGTGGCGCCCCGTGCCCCCGCACACCATCCAGCGCGTCGGAAAGGCGAGCGCCACGCCCCTGCGGTTCGACGCACACGTCTCCACCGCCGAGACCGGCTACGGCACCGCACTCCTGGACCAACAGGCGGGTGTCTAGTGGGAGTTGAACCCGACCGCCACCCTGCTGGTACGCACCCTGCTCGACGGCGGCGAGGTGGCGGAGGCGGCCGCCGCCCTGGTCCGCGAGCTCGGCGTCGACCGGGCGCAGGCCCTGCGGGACGTCGAGGCACTCGTCGGACACCTGCGGGAAGCGGGGCCGGCCTCGTGACGACGCCCAGCGCCCTGGAGCGGCCGCCCGCCTCCTCTTGCTCCCCGCAGTCCGCCTCGGCCTGCTGCCGCTCCGCCGCATCCGCGCCGTCCTGTGCGTCCCGCGCCGCGGGGCCGCGCCCGCGACCAGGGAGCAGGGAGCAGGCCCGTGACGCGCGGGACGCCATGTGCGCCGTCAGCCTGCGCTGCGCCGGTCCCAGGGGTGTCTGCCGCGTTCCCTGGGCGCCGCGCTGCTGTGCCGGCTCCGGGGCGTGTGGCCCACCTGGTGCGCCGGGGCCCGCGTCGTCCCGCCCTTCGGCGCGCACGCCTGGATCGAGGCGGAGGGCCGCCCCGTCGGCGAGGGAATGCCGGACGGGTACTTCACCCGGCTGATGGCCGTCGAGCCGGCGGGGCGCTGAGCAGGCGGAGCGACGTCCCGACGGAGCCACGTACCGGCGGAGCAACGGCCGGCGACGAGACGGCCGACGGTGCAACGGCCGGCGGCGCGACGGCCGGCGGCGCGGTCCGGGGCGCCGGGAAGGAGCCGCCCGAAGCGGTGACCGGTCGGCCGTGCCCGCCGGTACGGGCCGCGGCGCCCGTACCGCCGGGCAGCGCACCACCGCAATCCGGCACGAAACCTGTCGATACCCCCTCTTGCCTAACATGCCCGGCGAAACGGAACGTGTCATCGTGGCATGAGCGAGCCCGGACCGGGTTACCCGGCCCCGGCACGTCGACAGCGAAGGAACGGATAGCGATGACGAGCGGTTTCATCGGCCCGGAGGGCGATCCCTTCGCAGACTTCCTCGCCCGGTTCTTCGGCGGTCCCCGCCCGCGCCAGATCGACCTCGGGCGACTGCTGAGCCAGCCGGCACGGGAGCTCGTGCGCGGGGCCGCTCAGTACGCCGCCGAGCACGGCAGCCGGGACCTGGACACCGAGCACCTGCTGCGGGCCGCCCTCTCCACCGAACCGACCCGCAGTCTGCTCAGCCGGGCGGGCGCGGATCCCGACTCGCTGGCCTCGGCGATCGACGAGCGCTCGGGACCGGTCCGGCACGGCGCGTCCGACACGCCGCCGCCGACCTCGCTCTCGCTGACCCCGGCCGCCAAGCGCGCCCTGCTGGACGCGCACGACATGGCCCGGGCCCGCGGGTACGGGTACATCGGCCCGGAGCACGTGCTCAGCGCGCTCGCGGCGAACCCCGACTCGGCCGCCGGGCACATCCTGAACGCGGCCCGGTTCGCGCCGTCCAGCCTGCCCCAGGAGTCGCCGGAGGCCTCCCAGCCCCGCGCCGAACGACCGCGGCCCACGAACACGCCGACCCTGGACAAGTACGGCCGCGACCTCACCGACCTGGCCCGGCAGGGCCGGATCGACCCGGTGATCGGGCGGGAGAAGGAGATCGAGCAGACCGTCGAGGTGCTCTCCCGGCGCGGCAAGAACAACCCGGTGCTGATCGGCGACGCGGGCGTCGGCAAGACCGCCGTGGTGGAGGGGCTGGCGCAGCGCATCGCCGAGGGCGACGTGCCGGACGTCCTCACCGGGCGGCGGGTGGTCGCCCTGGACCTGACGGGGGTCGTCGCGGGCACCCGCTACCGGGGCGACTTCGAGGAGCGGATGAACACCATCGTCGAGGAGATCCGCAGCCACTCCGACCGGCTGGTCGTCTTCATCGACGAACTGCACACCGTGGTGGGCGCCGGGGGCGGTGGCGGCGGTGACGGCGGGTCGATGGACGCCGGCAACATCCTCAAGCCCGCCCTGGCCCGCGGCGAGCTGCACGTCGTGGGCGCGACCACGCTGGAGGAGTACCGCCGCATCGAGAAGGACGCGGCCCTCGCCCGCCGCTTCCAGCCCATCATGGTGCCGGAGCCGGCGCCGGCGGACGCGATCGAGATCCTGCGGGGCCTGCAGGACCGGTACGAGGCCCACCACCAGGTCCGTTACACCGACGAGGCGCTGGTGGCGGCCGTGGAGCTGTCCGACCGGTACCTCACCGACCGCCGTCTGCCGGACAAGGCGATCGACCTGATCGACCAGGCCGGTGCCCGGGTGCGGCTGCGCGCCCGCACGAAGGGCTCGGACGTGCGGTCCATGGAGCGCGAGGTCGAACAGCTGGTCCGGGACAAGGACCAGGCGGTCGCGGACGAGCAGTACGAGCAGGCCACGCAGCTCAGGGACCGCATCGTCGAACTGAAGCGGCGGATCGCGCAGGCCGGCGGGGACGGCGAGGTCGACGAGGGGCAGGACCTGGTGGTCGACGCGGAGGCGATCGCCGAGGTGGTGTCCCGGCAGACCGGCATCCCGGTCAGCCGTCTCACCGAGGAGGAGAAGGACCGTCTGCTCGGCCTGGAGCGGCACCTGCACCAGCGCGTGATCGGCCAGGAGGAGGCGGTGCGCGTCGTCTCGGACGCGGTGCTGCGCTCGCGCGCCGGGCTCGCCAGCCCCGACCGGCCGATCGGCAGCTTCCTCTTCCTCGGGCCGACGGGCGTCGGCAAGACGGAGCTGGCCCGCGCGCTGGCCGAGGCGCTGTTCGGCAGCGAGGACCGCATGGTCCGCCTGGACATGAGCGAGTACCAGGAGCGGCACACGGTCAGCCGCCTGGTCGGCGCCCCGCCCGGGTACGTCGGCCACGAGGAGGCCGGGCAGCTGACCGAGGTGGTGCGCAGGCACCCCTACTCGCTGCTGCTCCTGGACGAGGTGGAGAAGGCCCACCCGGACGTCTTCAACATCCTGCTCCAGGTGCTCGACGATGGCCGGCTCACCGACTCCCAGGGCCGGACGGTGGACTTCACCAACACCGTCATCGTGATGACCAGCAACCTCGGCTCGGAGGCGATCACCCGGCGCGGTGCCGTGCTGGGCTTCGCGGCGGGCGGCTCGGACGCGGACGAGGAGGCGCGGCGCGAGCAGGTCCTGCGGCCGCTGCGCGAGCACTTCCGGCCCGAGTTCCTCAACCGCATCGACGAGATCGTGGTCTTCCGCCAGCTGACGCAGGAGCAACTGCGCCGGATCACCGACCTGCTGCTGGAGCGGACCCGCCGTCTGCTGCGCGCCCAGGACGTCACGGTCGACTTCACCGACGCGGCCGTGGACTGGCTGGCGCGGCGCGGTTACCAGCCGGAGTACGGTGCCCGCCCGCTGCGCCGCACCATCCAGCGGGAGGTGGACAACGAGCTGTCCCGGCTGCTGCTGGACGGCCGTGTCGAGGAGGGCGGCCGGGTGACGGTGGACGTCGCGGACGGCCGCCTGGCGTTCCGCGCGCAGGAGACGCCCGCCCCCGAACTGTGAGGTCTGCGGGCCCGGTGACGTCGTGTCACCGGGCCCGCGGACCTGCCTCGTACGGCGGGGCGCCCCCGGGGGCGCGGCCCCTACCGTGCCGGACGCACCACCATCGCCGAGCCGCCGCCCCTGCGCGTCCTCTCCGCCGCGGCGAGCCACTTCCCGCCCGCCAGCCGCTGCACGGCCGTCGCCGCGCCGATCTCCGGGGTGAGCCGGAAGGAGTGCCCGATGGCCTCCAGTCGCTCCCTCAGGCCGCTGTCGTACAGGCCGGGTTCGAGCTCCGTCCGGGCCGCGTTGCGCTGGCTGGCGCGCGGCGCGGCGATCGCGTCGACGAGCGGCAGGCCGCGGTCGAGGAACCCGGTCAGGGTCTGCAGGACGGTGGTGATGATGGTCGCGCCGCCCGGTGAACCGAGTGCCACCACCGGCTTGCCGTGCCGGTCGAGCACGATGGTCGGCGACATCGACGAGCGGGGCCGCTTGCCCGGGCCCGGCAGGTTCGGGTCGTGCACGGCCGGGTCGGCCGGCGCGAAGGAGAAGTCCGTCAGCTCGTTGTTGAGGAGGAACCCGCGCCCGGGCACGGTGATGCCGCTGCCGCCGGTCTGCTCGATGGTGAGCGTGTAGGCGACGACGTTGCCCCACTTGTCGGCGACCGTCAGGTGCGTGGTGCTGTCGCCCTCGTACGTCGTCGGGGCCGCCGTGCCGCCGGTGGCGCAGGGCGCCGGGTCGCGCGGGTCGCCGGGCGCGACCGGGCTGGTGAGCACCGCGTCGTCCCTGATGAGGCACTCCCGCGAGTCGGCGTACCGCTGCGAGAGCAGTTCCCTCGTCGGTACGTCCTCGAAGGCGGGGTCGCCGACCCAGCGCCCCCGGTCCGCGAAGGCGATGCGGCTCGCCTCGATGAAGCGGTGCAGGTACCGCACCTCGCTCGCCTTCGACAGGTCGGTCCGCTCCAGGATGTTGAGCGCCTCGCCGACCGTGGTGCCGCCGGAGGAGGAGGGGGCCATGGAGTAGACGCCGAGGCCCCGGTAGGAGGTCCTGGTGGGTGCCTGGAGCCTGGTGCGGTAGGCGGCCAGGTCCTTGGCGGACAGCTCGCCGGGACGGGCGTTCCAGCCGGAGGCCGGGTCCACCGGGGGCTTGTTGACCGTGTCGACGATGTCCTGGGCGAGGTCGCCCCGGTAGAGCGCGCCGACGCCCTTGCGGGCCAGCTCGTCGTAGGTGCGGGCCAGGTCGGGGTTCTTGAAGGTGGAGCCGACGGCGGGCAGCCGGCCGCCCGGCAGGAACAGTTCGGCGGTGTCCGGGAAGTAGCGGAACCGGGTCTCGTTGGCTGCGGTCTGCTCGCGGAAGGTGGCGTCGACGGTGAAGCCGTCACGGGCCAGCCGCTCGGCGGGCTCCAGCAGCGTGCCGAGCCGCTTGCTGCCCCACCGGTCCAGTACCGTCCGCCAGGTGGCGGGCGTGCCCGGGGTGCCGACGGCGAGGCCGCTGCTGACGGCTTCGGCGAAGGGCAGGGGCGTGCCGTTCTCGACGAAGAGGCCGGCGTCGGCGGTCAGGGGCGCGGTCTCGCGGCCGTCGACGGTGTGGACCGTGCGGGAGCGGGCGTCGTAGTAGACGAAGTAGCCGCCCCCGCCGATGCCGGCCGAGTAGGGCTCGGTGACGCCGAGCGCCGCGGCGGTGGCGACGGCCGCGTCGACGGCGTTGCCGCCCTTCCTCAGGACCTCGATCCCGGCCGCGGAGGCGTCCGCGTCGACGCTCGCGACCGCGCCGCCGTATCCGGTGGCGACCGGGACCTTCTCGGCGGGGCTCCCGGCGGGGCTGCCGCGGTCGGCGGGCGGCGCCGCCGCCCCCACCGCCGCCACGGCGGCCGAGACCGCCAGGACCGCAAGACTCCGTGCGACAGGGCGACGCATCCGCACCTCCAGTGAAGAGCCGTCCGCGCAGCCTAATCGATCGCCCTGCCCGCGTCAGTCAACCACCGTCAGGGCGTTTCGAACGCGGGTTTGCGTTCGCCCGCTACCATGCGCGCCCATGAACGACGACGTCCGCAACATCGTCCTGGGCGTGCTGGCGGCCGGCATCAGCGCCGCGCTCGGCTGGGTGGGCCGCACCTATGTGTGGAAGCGGAAACTCCGGCGCAAGCAGGCGTTCTTCGGGCTGCCCGACAACTCCGAGTCGCTGCTCGTGGTGAACCGGGGCGCCGCCGGGCCCGAACTGGCGGTGATGCGGCACGACGTGTTCGCGCTGCTCGAACTCGCCGCGCTGATCAAGGACTGCAACGCGCACGCGCAGGTCCTCCCGCACGACACGGCGCGTCAGGGTTTCGGCGAGCGCACGGAGTTCTGCGTGGGAGGCCCGGCCTCGAACCGCCGCATGACGGCGCACCTCTCCTCCCTGCTCCCCGGTGTCCGGGTGAACGTCGATGCCGAACCCGGCCCGGACCGGGGCGCCTTCCTGATCGGTTCGGAGCGCTACCGTCTGGACGCCGGCAGGGAGGAGTACGTCCTGCTCGCCCGGCTCACCGCGGGACAGAGCGAGAACACCCGGCCCGTCTTCCTGCTCTGCGGCCAGACCGCGATCACCAACCAGGCCGCGGCCCGCCACCTGGCCCGCCACCACGAGCGGCTCGCCCGCAAGTACGGCTCCCACTCGTTCGCGCTGCTGCTGAAGGTCGTCAACCCGCAGGCGTACGGCCCGGACGTCGTCGAACTCGTCGCGGACGTGACGCGCGCGGCCCGGAGCCCTCTTCCCGCCGCGGCTCCGCGCACCTCCCACCGGGCCTCCTGAGCTCCCCCGCCTCCCCAGGGCCGTCACCGCACGTGACTCGTCGACGGGTCACCGGTGACGAGGGGCCGGGGCGACCGTCCGGCCGCTTTGCGCCGGCACGGGTCCCGCCCCGGTCGTCGGCGCGGTCGGCCCGCTCCGCACCGGGCACAACCCGTCCGGCGCGCAGCTGACCTTCTCCTCGCCGGCGAACGACCCGTCGTACGTGTCGATTCCGCTGCGCGAGCAGTGATCTGCGGCTGCCGCCGGACGGGCCTCGCCGATGTGAACCGCCACCCCTGCGGTCGACGGACCGCGGGGGCTCCGCCCGTACGCCGGTGCCTCCGCCACCGCGGCCGGGGCCTGCCCCGCTCCCGCCGGGCCGCCCGGTTTGCGGACCGGGCGAGCGGCACGCGCCTGCCGGCCGGATCGGCGAAGTCACCGTCGTCCGACGGGATGAAGGGCTCATCCTAGTCGAGGTCCGGCGCTAGGGGTCTCCCCGCGTCGGTCCGTTCAGTGGCTGAGGATCTTGGAGAGGAGGTCCCGGGCCCGGTCGCCGTGCGGGTCGGTGAAGAACTCGTCGGGCGTGCGGTCCTCGACGATGCGGCCGTCGGCCATGAAGACGACACGGTGGGCGGCCGAGCGGGCGAAGCCCGTCTCGTGCGTGACGACGATCATGGTCATGTCCTCCCGGGCCGGCTGCCGCACGACCTCCAGGACCTCTCCGCGCCAGGACCTTGCCCTCGTCCGGCAGGGGCTGTCCGTCGAGGACGATCGTGCCGGACCGGACGGGCTCCGGCCGGTTGATCGCCCGGCACAGGGTCGACTTCCCCGAGCCGGACGGGCCGATGACCACGACCACCTCCCCCCTGCCGACGCCGAGGTCGATGTCCTGGAGGACATGCAGCTCCCCGAAGTACTCGTTGACGTCACGCAGCTCGATCAGCGGATCCATGGCCATGCCCGGCCCTCCTCGCTCCCGGCTGTGCGGTGGTTGCCGCAACGTATCCAGGCGGCCTCCGCTCGGCTCCCCGACACGCACCTTTCGGACATTAGCCGTATTTACGGCGAATTCCGACTGGCGGACGCGGAGGGGTCACGCCTCGGCGACCTCCGCGTACAGCTGCGAGAGCTCGGGGACACCGCTGCCGGCCCACTCGTGTCCAAACGCCACGACGTCGAACTCCCGCCCGGAGCCGAGCCGTACCACGGGCTGCCCGTCGGACCTGATCTCCCAGACGGCGCCCGGTACGGTGCGCACGATCACGGTGCCCAGGTAGAGACCGGCGTCGTTGCCGAGCCAGGGCAGGATCTCCTCGTCGTCCCGCCAGCGCGGCACCAGCTGGTCCAGCGCCTCCAGCGAGGCCGCGGAGTCGTCCAGCCGGAAACCCGCCCGGGACGCCTGGGAGCGCAGCAGTTCGCACTCGGCGAGGAGCTCCGCGATGCCCTCGGCGTCGGGAACCCCGAGCTTCTTGCGCCGGTGGCCCAGGAAAGGGATGTTCATACGTCCAGCCTGTCATTCGTACCGTCCCGTGCACCACAGGCGCGCGGGCCGCCGGTTCCCGTCGGATTCACGCCGAGTTCGCGCACGGCGCGTTGACGGACCCCCGGTGTCTCCCTAGCTTCACGGTGCGTCTTTCGTCACGGCTCTCCTCGCCTGCCGCCGGGCCCCGTCGCCCGGTCGTGCCGCCGGGTCGTGCCGCTGGTCTTGCTTCGTCGGTGAGCGGGAGGAGTCGGCCGTGCGCCGAGGTGTCCGGGGAATCGCGGTGGTACTGGCCCTGTCGGCGTTCCCGGTGACGGCCGGGGCGGCACACGCCGCCGGGCAGCGGTCCGTGCCGCTGCCGTTGGAGCGGCTGTTCGACAACACGGCCGTCAGCGACGACGCCCGGCCCGGCGGGGCGGACTTCGACGGCTCCGGTGCTTCCCTGTCGGCACGGGACCTCGCGGCCGCGGGCTGGACGCCGGGCCGCGCGCTGACCGTGCAGGGGGCGCGGCTGACCTGGCCGCGGCGGCAGCCGGGCGAACCGGACAACGTGCGGGCCGACGGGCAGCGGGTGCGGATCACCGGACGTGGCGACGCCCTGGCCTTCCTGGTGGCGGGCACCGGCGGCCGGGCGGTGACCGGTTCGGGCACGGTCGGGTACGCCGACGGCACCGCCTCCGCGTACCGGCTGACCGCGCCCGACTGGCGCACCGGCCCGCTCGCCACGAAGGCGGTGGCCCTGCCGCACGTCAACACGCCCGGCGGCCAACTCGCCGAGCGGGCCCGGCTGTACGTGGTGACGGTGCCGCTGGTGCCGGGACGCCGGGTCGCCTCGGTACGGCTGCCGAAGGCGTCCGGCCTGCACGTCTTCGCGCTGTCGGTACGGCCCGCCGCGTCCGGCTGGACGGGCAGCTGGGCGGCCGCGACGTCGGGCCACGCGGCGGTGGGGCCGTGGACCGACCGGACGCTGCGGCTGGTGGTGCACACGTCGGCCGGCGGGCCGCGGGTGCGGGTGCGGTTCGACAACACCTTCGCCTCGGCGCCGGTGCGGATCGGGAGCGCGACGGTGGCGGTGCAGGCGGCGGGCGCGGCGGCGCGCGGTACGCCGGTGCCGCTGTCCTTCCGGGGCGCGGCGGGCGTGCGGATCCCGGCCGGGGCGCAGGCGTACAGCGATCCCGTCCGGTTCGCGGTGCCCGCGGACGCCAACCTGCTGGTGAGTTTCCATCTGCCCGGCCCGGTGCCGGCGGCGCCCCTGCACCGGCTCGCGGCACAGCGGTCGTACCTGAGCGCGGCGGGCGACCACGCGGCGGACGGCACCGCGGCGCCGTACACCTCGACGCTGACGACCTGGCCGCTGCTGACCGGCGTCGACGTGGGCGGCGGACCGGGGTCGGTGGTGCTGCTCGGGGACTCGATCACGGACGGCGACAAGTCCACGCCGGACGCGAACCGGCGCTGGCCCGATGTGCTGGCCGGGCGGCTGCTCGGCCAGAGCGTGGTCCCGCACTACGGGGTGCTGAACCAGGGGATCTCGGGAAACCGTGTGGTCACCGACCGCTACCCCGGCGACGGGGTCTCCACGGACACGGCCGGGGTGAGCGCCCTGCACCGCTTCGACCGGGACGTCCTCGCCCAGACGTCGGCCCGTACGGCGGTGGTGTTCGAGGGCGTCAACGACGTGCGCTGGGGCACCCCGGCGCAGCAGGTGATCGCCGGGCTGCGGGAGCTGGCCGCGCGGGGGCGCGCCCGGGGGCTGCGGATGCTGGTGGCGACGATCCTGCCGTGCGAGGGCGAGGCCCGGTGCACGCCCGCCGTCGACGCCGAGCGGGTCGCGGTGAACGCCTGGATCCGCGAGCGCGCCGCCGGCGTCTTCGACGGCGTGCTCGACTTCGACGCCGTGGTGCGCGATCCGCGGCGGCCGGCGCGGATGCTGCCCGCGTACGACAGCGGGGACCATCTGCACCCCGGCGACGCGGGGCTGGCCGCGCTGGCCGCGTCGGTCGATCTGCGGCTGCTGTGAGGCCCCGGACGCCGCGGTCTAGACGGCCAGGTCCACCACGACCGGGGCGTGGTCCGAGGCGCCCTTGCCCTTGCGCTCCTCGCGGTCGACGTAGGCGTCCTCGACGGCCTTCGCGAACGGCGCGTTGCCGTACACCAGGTCGATGCGCATGCCGCGGTTCTTGGGGAAGCCGAGCTGGCGGTAGTCCCAGTACGTGTAGGGGTGCTCGTACTTCAAGGGGCGCGGGACGATGTCGGACAGGCCCGTCTCGCGCAGGGAGGCGAGGGCCGCGCGCTCGGCGGCGGTGACGTGGGTGGAGCCCTCGAAGGCGGACACGTCGAAGACGTCGTCGTCCGTCGGCGCCACGTTGTAGTCGCCCAGCACCGCGAAGGGACGGGTGCCGCCCGCGTCACCGGCGACGGCCGCCTTCAGGGCCTCGAACCAGCGGAGCTTGTAGGCGTAGTGGGGGTGGTCCACCTCGCGGCCGTTCGGCACGTACACCGACCAGACGCGGACCGGGCCGCAGGTGGCGGAGACGGCGCGGGGCTCCACCACGCCGTCGTAGGCGGGCTCGCCGGGCAGGCCCTTGACGACGTCCTCCAGGCCGACGCGGGAGAGCACCGCGACGCCGTTCCACCGGCCGGTCGCGTGCACGGCCGCCTCGTAGCCCCGCTCGCGCAGCTCCTCGAACGGGAAGTGGTCCTCGGCGACCTTGGCCTCCTGGAGGCACAGCACGTCCGTGCCGCTGCTCTCCAGCCAGGCCAGGAGCCTCGGCAGGCGGGCGGTGATCGAGTTCACGTTCCAGGTCGCGATGCGCATGCCCCACAACCTACCGGGCGGGACCGACAGCGCCGCCCCGCCCGGGCGCCTCACACCTCGGTGGACTCCCCCGGCGTCAGCCGCAGGTGCTCCGCGCCGCCCAGGGCGCCGATCTGGCGGTCGTAGACCGGGCGGGCGAGGTCGGTCAGGAGGGCGTCGTGGATGTCGTAGGCACGCTGCGGCCCGACCTCGCGGACGTAGTCGATGACCTCGGAGATCTTGTTCCACGGGGCCATGACCGGCAGCATCAGCGTCTCCACCGGGTGGTCCGGGACGGTGAGGGCGTCACCCGGGTGGAAGACCTTGCCCCCGTCGACGAGGTAGCCGACGTTGGTGACGCGCGGGATGTCCGGGTGGATCACGGCGTGCAGCTCGCCGTGCACCTGCACCTCGAAGCCCGCGGCGGTGAAGGTGTCACCGTGGCCGACGGTGTGGACCCGGCCCGGGAAGGCCGGGGAGATCCTCTCCGCGACGGCCCTGAGGGTCCAGATCCGCGCGGCCGGGTTGTTCTCCATCGCCGCGCGCAGCCGGAACTCGTCGAAGTGGTCGGGATGCTCGTGGGTGACGAGGATCGCGTCCGCGCCGAGCGCGGCGTCCTCCTCGCTGAATCCCCCGGGGTCCAGGACGAGCGTCTGCCCGTCCTTCTCGAGGCGGACGCAGGCGTGCGACTTCTTCGTGAGTTTCATGGGTCCATCCTGGCGCGTGCCCGGTACGGGTGCTCACTCCTGGGGCGTGGTCTCCTCGCGGACGACCTGCTGGGCCACCCGGAACGCGCTGTTCGCCGCCGGTACGCCGCAGTAGACGGCCGTCTGCAGCAGGACCTCCTTGATCTCGTCCGGGGTCAGGCCGTTGCGCAGGGCGGCCCTGGTGTGGAACGCGAGCTCCTCCAGGTGGCCGCCGGCGACCAGGGCGGTGAGCGTGACGCAGCTGCGGGTGCGCCGGTCCAGGCCGGGCCGGTCCCAGATCTCGCCCCAGGCGTAGCGGGTGACGAACTCCTGGAAGTCCCCCGAGAAGGCGTCGGCCTGGGCGAGGGCCCGGTCGACGTGCGCGTCGCCCAGCACCTCGCGGCGGACCTTGATCCCGACGTCGTACGGGTCGGGCCGCTCCTGGGCCTGCGGCGGCACGGCGGCCGGGGCGATCTCGGCGACGGGCCCGGTCTGCGGCGGTACCGCGGCCAGGACCTGTCCGACGGCCGCCGCGGGCAGGACCGTCTGGCCGGTGGAGGAGTCGTGGGCGGGCTGCCAGGCGGTGGAGAAGTGCCGGACCAGCAGGTCGGTGACGGCCGCCGGCTGCTCCACCGGCACCAGGTGGGAGGCGCCGGGGACGACGGCCAGGCGGGCGTCCGGGATGCCGGCGACCAGGGTACGGGCCTCGGCGGGCCCGGTGACCTGGTCGTCGGAGCCGACCAGGACCAGCGTGGGCACGCCGACCCGGGCGAGTTCGGGCCGTACGTCGAAGGAGGCGAGCGCCTCGCAGGCGGCGATGTAGCAGCCGGGGTCGGTGGTGCGCACCATCTGCACGGCCCACTCGGTGATCGCGGGCTGTGCCGCCGCGAACCCGCCGGTGAACCAGCGGTCGGGCGCCGTGCGGGCGATGGGGGCGAGGCCGTTCGTGCGGACGACCACCCCGCGCTGCCGGAACTCGTCGGCCGTGCCGAAGCGGGGCGAGGCGGCGATCAGCGCGAGCGAGGCGAGCCGCTCGGGATACCGCAGGGCCAGCTCGATGCCGACCGCCCCGCCGAGCGCGCAGCCCGCGTAGCCGAAGCGCTGCACGCCGAGCCCGTCCAGCGTGGCGAGCAGGCGCGCCGTGAGATCGGCGACCGAACCGGCCGGGTACGCCGGGGCGCCGCCGTGCCCCGGCAGGTCGAACCGGAAGACCCGCCACTGCTGGGCCAGTTCGGGGACCTGCCGGTCCCACATGTGCCAGGTGGTACCGAGGGACGGTCCCAAGATCAGGACAGGTGCGTCTTCTGGCCCGTCAAAGCGGTATTGCAGCGTTTCGATCTTGGCTTCGCTCACGGGTTCACACCTTCATCTGTCACGATCTGTCACACGCCCCCTGCGAGACCCCCCATGCCTCCGCCGCTGGAAGCAGGTCCGCCACGTCCGGCTTCACGTACCGCTTCTTCGTCGTCTTCACGTTCGTGTGCCCGGCCCACATGACAAGCAGGTGATCCGGCACGCCGTTGGCGGCGAGGTACGTGAGGCAAGACGCCCGAGCATCGTACAGACGGACCCTGCGAAGGCCGTTTTCGTCCATGATCTTGTATGCTCGCACCCGCAACTGCCGACCGTTCAGCGCGGCGCCAAGTTCATTCACGAGTACGTAGCCGGTGCCTTCATAGCCTTCACCCGCCGCCAGGCGTTCCACTGCCTGCGTGGCGCGGAACGTCTTCAGCGCCTCCCTCACCAGGCTCGGGAGCGACAAAACGCGCTCCCCCGCCATGCTCTTCGTGTCCTCCTCCACCACCGTGCGGTTCCCCATCATGGTCCGCGTGTTAGCGATGTTTAGCGTGCCGGCGTTCAGGTCGATGTCCGACCACCTCAGGCCGCAGACCTCCGCCGGACGGAGCCCCATCAGGGACAGCAGCAGCGGCGCGTACAGACGGTCCCCCTTCACCGCAGCGACGAAGGCGCCCACCTCCGAGGCGTTCCATGGCTGGACGACAGCCTTCGTCTTCCGCTCCGCCTTGCGGGTCTTCAGCGGGATGTGCACTTCGCTGGCCACATTCACGGTCACCAGTCCGCGCGTGACAGCGCGGTTCAGGGCATACTTCAGCCTGGCCAGGCTCATGTCCACCGACGTATCCCCGAGACCCATTCCGGCTTTCACGTCGCGCACACGCTCCAGGGTCACCTGGTAGTTGTAGATCGTGGTCGGCTCCAGGTCTTCGGCCTTCATCGCGAGCCACTGAACGCTTCTCATCCCGAGCACCAGGTGACCTCGATGGCGTGAACGGCGGCGACCGTGTGGCCGATCCGGGTGGTGCTGCAGCGGGCTTTGCGGGGGATCCGCCACTGCTTGAGGCGGGCGAAGGCACGTTCCCCCGGCGCCCGCAGTCGGGCATGGTCGCGGTTGAATTCGGCGTACTTCTCCGGAAGGTCGCGGCCGTAGTAGGGGGTGCGGACGGTGGCTCCGGCTCCGCGGTAGGCCCGGTCGGCCAGGACGAGGAGCTGACGGGACAGGCAGGCTTGGATCACCCCGTGTGCGCGGGCCGCGGTCAGGTCGTGCGTGCGGGCGGGCAGTGCCCGTGAGAACTACAGAGGTGTTCCGTCCGGGGCGGCCACGACCCGCACGTTCATCCCGTGACGGCGGTGCTTCATCGAATAGTACGGTTCATCTGCCGCGATGCGGTCGGAGGCGATCAGGGTGCCGTCGAGGATGACGAATCCCTCCGGCGGCAGCTCGCGCAAAGCCTCGTGCAGGCTCGGAGCGCGCTCGGCGAGGATGTCGACCGTCTCGGTCACATACCGGCCGGCGGTCGCGGTGGAGACGCCGAACCCCGCGGCGACCCGGGCCAGGGTCTCGTTCTTGCGTAGGTGGACCAGGACCAGCAGGGCCTGCCGGAAGCAGCCCAGCCTGCGCCAGCGGGAGCCCAGCTCACACCTTCGGGCATAAAACAGCCAGGAAACGTGCCCCACGACCTCGTGCGGGACGTCGAGCATGGCTCGATACGGGACCAACAGGGCTCCTGTGTCAAGACGTTGGCGAGTGAGATCACCAGCGCAACGACCAGGAGCCCTGCCGCTTCACGCACCCCGACCACCAGCCGCCATCACTCGCGAACACAGGATGAGAAGCGTTCAGTAACTGCCGTGTCAGGCACTGGAGACGCGTGCGTCATGAATGATCTGTTGCCGCGAACCTTTCAAGCCGTTCTTTCAGCTGAACAGCTTGCCCCCCTTGAGCCCAGGGCTTGGTCTGTGCTTATGGTGATCTCCGCACGGGCAGCCCGACCAAGTTGCCAGATCAGGCGGTAATCCAGCGATCCGGAGTCGCTAGTAGGGGGACGCATCGCCATGCCGTACTTGCCGGGCCATCGCGCACGTCGAATCCGGCCTGGCGTGCCCTCATCATTCTTGTGACGCGACTCTTCCCCCAACTCGCCACGCACTACTTGCGCTGACGCATGTCGCCCACAAACTGCTTGTCTTCTTCTAGGACCGTTAGGAGAGTCCGTCACATGGCCGATGAAAAGGTCCTCGCTGCCCAGAAATGGGTCAACACTACATATGGCAAGGTGCCGGGTTACGCGGAATGTCCCGAGAACGGAAATACCGGTTGGGCCACCATGTACTCCCTCATGATGGGGTTGCAGCATGAGCTTGGCATCAGCCCGGTGGTTGCCAACTTCGGTGACGGCACCCTGACCAAGGTCACCGCGCTAGGAACCATAGGCATCGGGTGGAAGAAGAATGCCAACATCGTAAAGATCATCCGTCACGGCCTGTTCTGCAAGGGATACTGGGGCGGTGACACAGCGTTAGCTGAGTTCGACTCGACCGCCGCCTCGGCGGTCGGCAAGATGAAGGCCAACATGGGCCTCCCTGACGACGGCGGCGTAGTACAGGCCAAGGTACTCAAAGCCATCCTCAACATGGACGCATACGCAACCGTCGCCGGCGGCACGGACAAGATACGGTCCATCCAGCAGTGGCTGAACAGGAACTACTGGACGAAGAAGACCTTCTCTATCAGCCCTGCCGACGGGATCTACTCCCGGGACGTGCAGCAGTCGCTGATGAAGGCAATCCAGCTCGCGCTCGGCGTCGCCGAAGCGGACGCTAACGGCAACTTCGGTCCCGGCACGCAAGCCGGGCTCAAATCGCACTCGGTCGGGCCAGGATCGTCCGGTATTTTCGTTCAACTGTTCTCTGCGGCCTGCGTGTTCAACGAGCCTGTCCCCGGGTACGGCGAGCCCGACGCCCAGACCCACTTCACTGATTCATGGGACGCTGACATCGAAGGCTGGGTGAAGGCCTTCCAGACGTTCTCCCAACTCTCCGTCACGGGGAAGGGCGACTACGCCACGTGGGCGCAGCTCCTTGTATCCATGGGAGATCCTGACCGGCCGGTCAATGCTTCCGACACTGCATATACGATCACCCCGTCCCGGGCTGCCCGGATGTACGCCGATGGCTATCGGTATGTCGGCCGGTACATTAACGAGGCCTCGGCTGGCGGCGGATCCAAGATGCTGGAACCGGGTGAACTCGACAACATCTTCAAGGCGGGGATGCGTGTCTTCCCCATCTTCCAGGACAACGGCAGAAGCCTGGCCGAGTACGAGTGGGCAACTGGATACAGACACGCGCAGTTCGCTCATGATCAAGCTGTGCAATTCGGCTTTAATCGGGGCACCGTGATCTACTTCGCTGTCGACTACGACGCCACCCAGGCAGACATGCCGCACATCCTGGATTACTTCCGTGGGGTGACATCCGGCCTCGCCTCCAGGGGCAAGCGGTACGTCCACGGCGTATACGGTTCCCGGAACGTGTGCGCACAGGTGACGAAAGAGACCTACGCGGCATATTCGTTCGTCTCAGGCATGTCTTGGGCTTTCTCAGGGAACCTCGGATTCCCGCTGCCAGCGAACTGGTCGTTCAACCAGATCAAGGAATACAAGGTCACTAACGGCACTGACACGTTCGCGCTGGACCGCGACGCCCATCGCTCTGGCTCCGATGCCGCGCAAAAGGACGTCAACCGTGCCGTGTCTCCCGCCGCCGACTTCCTCGCGAACATCGATCAGCTGTACAGCCTCGCCAAGAGCTACGGAAAGGGCGACCCGAACCGGCTGGTCACGGACTACTACCGCCACAAGCGGTATGCAGGGCGCGAGTGGACTGACTTGATCAGCGAAGTCGACTGGGCATTCATCGACTATGCCAACAGCCGGGGTGCCGAGCTGATGTCCGACTTCACCGACCCCTTCACAGGTCAGACCCTGGGCCCACAGCACCTGCTGGCCACCGCGGCCGGAGCCATGATCAAGCCACCTTTGTCCGACAAGTACAAGGCCAACCGGGGTGACGTGGCCGGTTGGGCCGGCGACGCCATGACGTTCTACGGCGAATGGCGCCGCGACATTGACTCCTACGCCGACGGGTACACCTACTGCACCGAGCGCCTCGGCAAGATCGGCGTGGTATCGTCCTTCGGCTTCAATGACCTCGTCGAAGACGCCGACGGGTTCCTTCTGGCCGAGAAGATGCGGTCAGGCGTCGCAATCACCACGGCCCTGCGTGAACACTACGAAAAGACCGGCGGAATAACCCGGCTCAGGGACTACCTGTCCAAGCGGTTCAGCAGCTCGCGGAACACAGCGGCGGACGCGGCTTTCCACATTCTCACGTCGATCGATGATCCGCTTATCAACGTCGGACGCATTTTCCTCGAACAGCAGACGGGAGGCGTCACAATGATCTTCTCCCACCTTCTGCCGGAAGACAAGCTGAAAAGATACTGCCTTGGTTTTGCGGATGAGCTGATCGCCCGGGCCGGGCTGGAGGCCCGGAGCCAGGCAAAAATGCAGTCCAATCATGCCAGGCTGTTCACGGGCGGTTCCGCCTGATGGGTTCCTGGGTCTTGGCGGTGCTTTTTGTCGGCTTCGGCCTGGCTTTTGTACGTCTCCGGAAGGGGCGACGGCTCCTCGGCCTGCTCAAAGCATCCACTGCCACCGGGACCCTGTGCTACCTGCTCGGCTGGTTTCAGGTTCATTTTGCTTTCCCGTCGCAGGCGTGTCCGGACTTTTTTGACAGGCACCCCATCGTCCGCTTCGACCGCTTCGAGGACCGCGCCTTTCCGCTGCAGGCTACCTGCCACTGGGACAACGGTGAACAAAAGGAACTTGTGAGCGGCTGGGTCAATCCACTTCTGTTCACCTGCATGGCCGTGCTGACAGGCTGTCTGGTGACGTTCGCGATCTACGCCTACCGCCACTACCGGAAGGACCACACAAGTTGAGCGACACCCCTCACATACTCACGCGCCGACAGACTCTTGGCCTTACCGCCGGTCTCACGGCGGGAGTTCTCCTCACCAGCATTACCAACGCCACAGCCTCCCCTGAGCCGAGCACCTGGCAGGGAAGACGAACACAGAACCGCTGGCCCGTCGTCGACAACACCCACACCGGCACCTTCCGCATCGAGGGCACCGGCGTGGACGTGTCTCTGCTGAAGGGCGACGTGGCCACCGTGTTGTTGTATGTGGCCCGCCGATTCGCGTACGAGATCGACATGCTCCGCCCCGGCGATGTTCATGGGCACACCGCCAACCGCAACGTGAGTGCTGGCTTCGAGTCGAATCACCTGTCCGGTACCGCCATCACGATCCGCCCGCTCTTTTACCCTCTGAGAGCACAGAAGGGCACCGGGCTGACCGACCTTGAGAAGGTCGTCATCGCGGACATCCTCGCCGAATGCCAGGGCGTTGTCGGCTGGGGCGGACACGCGGAGCCGGTCAAGGAGTCCCACTTTCAGATCAACGTTCGCCCTGGTGATCGCAGGCTTGGCAGTCTTGCTCGCCGAATCCGTGGCGAGGATGCCGACCCCGGCTCCGGCGCCGGATCCATCGACCCGTTCATTCCGAGCCGCCGCAAAAAGGCCGCAGCCTACCTCTAACCAGCACATCCTCGAAGAAGGGACCTGATTTCATGCGCACATTGACGCGCGCCGCAGCCCCGGTTGCGGCACTTGTCTCCATCCTCGCCGTTACTCCGCAAGCCCTGGCCGAAGACCACGCCCCCTCAAGTGGCAATATGCTCGTCCCCGGAACCAGCGTGAAGTTTTCCGAGAACGGAGCCCGTGACGCCCAGACGCGCGCTGTCGCGGCGGAGGACCCTGCCGCTGTCCGCGCCACCGCATCACTGTGCGGATCCGGGTACGTTTTAGAGATCGCCGAGCGACTCCCGGACGAGCGCCGATTCGGCACCCTGTTCACGTACACGAAGAACTCGACCAGCGTGTCGGGGGCTTGTGCAGTGTTCGACAACAACCTCGGCACGGCGAAGCATATGAAGCTCAAACTGTGCCCGAACAAGACCGGTGTGTCATGCAAGGTGGACGAAGGCACCTTCTCGCAGTACGCAGGACCGGTCAAGGGTGAGGGAAACCGCGATGCCGGTTGGAACAACTGCTCCATGGTGACCGCGGTTATGTGGTCAGATGGCGTCCCGATCATCGACCGAGTCAGGTCTGTTGCGCCGTGCGACTGACCATGTCTGCGCTTCTGCGTACCACCGTGCCATCTGCCATGGCCTTCACATTGTCGAGTGCGATCCTGTTGACGGGGTGTGGATCCGACTACACCGGCGCGCGACAGCAGGGGGCTAATCAGGGACAGGACCAATCGACCGGGGACAGGAGCCCGTCTGCGGCAGTTCTCGATCCTCTCCCCTCAAAGTCAGCTGCGGACAAGGCCGAACGTGAACGAAGGGAGGCAGCACCTCCGGGGAAGGTGATCACCTCTTCGTCCGTCACAGGAATACCCGAAGGAGAAGAGAACTTCGGGAGCCCTGTAACGCGCAAGGACGATCTGACCGTGTATACACCGACAGTCCACGGAGACGCGCTGGCAGTGCCGATCAAGGTCACTAACAGTGGCAGCGCACGTGCCTACTACCGCTTCACCATCCACGTCACCGGGCCCAACGGATTCGATGCAACGGCAGCCGCATCAACTGAAGTCGTTGGCCTGTACCCGGGTACATCTTGGCCAACGACGCTGACAGTAAGGGACCCCAACCACACGCCACCCGAGCATCCCCGCATAACGATCGGGAAGCTTGACCGCACGGAACACGACAGACCCTAAACCCTGGGCAAAGCCCGCGCCCCGCCAGGGCGCGGGCCGGACGTGCGGTGTACACCAGAAGCGTGGAAAGAATCGGCCGCAAGCACCGACATCGCCTCGCCCTGGGAACCTACCGGTGCCACGCGCTGGCCGCAGCCGCCCACGCGGCCACCGCCGACGCGGTGGCTCGACACCTCCCCCGACTACTGAGGTTGAACTTGTGATGTCGTCTTCGGTGATCAGGGGTTGATGGTCAGTCCTGTCTCGGGGTTGAGGTCGGGTGCGTAGGGCGGCAGGTAGTAGATGGTCAGCCAGTCCTGGGCTGCCGCCCATTCCCGCAGGTCGGCGGCCTTGTGGACG
>NZ_JBFATO010000036.1:49495-79849 GCF_040678355.1 Streptomyces sp. NPDC052701 | reverse complement strand
CCTTCCTGCGCAGGGCGCAGGAAGGCCGCGCGCAGTTCCCGTGCCGCGCGCGGCACCGACTCCGCCCGCCGGCGCCGCAGCATCAGCAGCACCCGTGTCGTGTCCCCGGCGATCGGCCGGTGGGTGATGGCGCCGCGTCGCTCCAGCGGGTCCCCGATCACGCTGGAGTCGGGCAGGACGGTCGCCCCCAGCCCTTCCGCGACCGTCAGCTTGCCCATCTCCGCCCCGTCGGTGAAGTACGCGAAGGAAGGGCCGCGGCCGTCCAGCAACCGGTGGACGTACCGGTGCATCACATAGCCGGTGCGCATCCCGATCAGCGGTGACCGCGGCGATGTATTCCGTTGATCTATACGCCAGCCGTAGATCGTGATCTTGCTGGTGATGTGACCGGGCGCCCCAGTCGGCCGTTGAGTGGCTCAGTTGGCCGCTCCGGTACTCAGAGTTGCCTGCCTGACGCCGGGCGCCGGCATAGCTCGGGCCCTCAGCGCCTGCTGGACCGCATGCTGCACGTCACTACAAGAGCACCAGGATCAGGATCAGCGCGGCGGGCGTAAACAGCATCGTGGCCAGGTGGCTGAACAAGGCCCGCGTCATACCCAGCATGAAGAGCAGCATCAGCCCGCCCGCGAGCCAGCCCCCAAAGATCTGGCCCGCGAGGATCCGAGCGGCGGTCTCCTGCTCCCGGGTAGTTGCCCCGAAGCCCAGTAGCCCGCCGATCACCATCACGAAGAGCACGCCGCAGAGCAGCATGTTCCCCACGCCAACGATGACAGCGACCGGCTTGTCCGCCCGGCGTGCTCGTCTCCAGAGTTGTATGGCGCTCATGGGCACGGGAGCCTATCCAGGGGTGCACCCACGACTGTCAACTGCGGCCGTTTGTGACCATCGGTGTGTGAAGACAGAAGAGCCCGGGGTGGCCGAGAGGGACTGCGTAGACCCTGCCCGCCGGCAGGAGGCGTTCGAGGTCCTGATGGGTCGGACAGCGGGCCGGTTCGCGCGGGTCGAACCCCGGCGCCGGGTGCGGGACCTGGTGCGGGGGTTGCTGTCGGACCCACCGCGCAAGAACTGTTGGAGCATCGCAGAGTGGGCCGGGGAGGCCACCCCGGACGGCATGCAGCACCTGCTCGGCCGGGCCGGGTGGGATGCCGACGCCGTGTGCGACGACGTGCGCGAGTACGTGCTGGAGCACCTGCGCGACGAGGATGCGGTGCTGGTGGTCGACGAGACCGGGGACGTGAAGAAGGGCACGCACACCGTCGGTGTCCAGCGTCAGTACACCGGCACCGCCGGCAGGATCGAGAACGCGCAGGTCGCCGTCCACCTGGTCCACGCGGGCCGCCGCGGGCACGCGGCGGCGGACCGGGAGTTGCACATCCCGCGCTCCTGGGCGGGCGACCCGGACCGCTGCCGGGCCGCGGGCCTGGGCGAGGACACCGTCTTCGCGACCGAGCCGGAGCCGGCCGCCCGCATGACCGGCCGGTTCCTGGACGCCGGGCACCGCGTGGGCTGGGTCACGGGGGACGAGATCTACAGCGGCAACCCGAAGTTGCGGTCCGCGCTGGAAGAGCGCGGGGCCGGCTACGTGCTGGCCGTCGCCTGCTCGGCTGAAGGGACCACCGATGCGGGGAAACTCCGCGCGGATGCCCTGGCCGCAAAGGTGCGCAAGTCGGCCTGGCAGAAACTGTCGGCCGGGGCCGGCGCCAAGGGGCACCGCTTTTACGACTGGGCCGTCATCGACCTGGCCGAACCCCCGTCCGGCAGCCATCAACTGTTGATCCGCCGCAATCACACCACCGGCGAACTCGCCTGCCACCGCTGCTGGTCGTCGGCCCTGGTGGCCCTGGCCACGCTGGTGCGCACAGCCGGTTCGAGACGGCGGGCGGAGGTGACCTTTCAGGCCGGAAAGGGCCTGGCCGGACTGGGCGAGCACCAGGTCCGCCGCTTCACCTCGTGGTCGCGCTGGGTCACCCCCTGGCCATGCTCACCCACGCCTTCCTCGCCGTTGTCCGCGCCGACGAGCACGCCCGCCATCCCGCCCCGGACGGGCTGATCCCGCTCACCTGCAACGAGATCCAGCGACTGTTCACGATGCTCGTCGTCGGGCCGGTGCATGATGCGGCCCACCGGCTCCGCTGGTCCGCCTGGCGACGTCGCCATCAGGCCCGAGCCCGGGCCGGCCATTACCGCCGACAAACTGCGAACCAGACATGAAGATCACGATCTGCGGCTGGAGCATCTATCCGCACCGCCGCAGAATGCGGGTGCCCGCGCATGCGGTTCAAGGGTTTCCCTGTCACACCTTCGTGAAATTCGGTGGTCCGCGATACGAGACCGGTCGGGTTTTCCTTGACGGCCCTCACCCGCGACTGTCACGATCGACGGCATGACAACGCGACTGGACCTCACGCGGCGACGCCACGTCGACCTCGCGCGCGTCTCCAGCGCCTCCTGTTGCGCCGCGGCCTGATCCCGCGGATCCGCCGCATCCCCGACGCCACGCCGCACGCCTCCCTCCCGGACGCCCGTGTGCCGCGCTTCCCCTTCACCGCCTGAATTTCAGGCCGTTTCGCCGTGCCTTTCGAATTCGGCGTTCCCGCGCTTTCCGCAACAGGAGTTCCGCATGCCCGCAGCACCCGTGAAATTCGCCTACTGGGTCCCGAACGTCAGTGGCGGACTCGTCACCAGCACCATCGAGCAGCGCACCGACTGGGGTTACGACTACAACCGCGAACTCGCCGTCCTCGCCGAGGACAACGGATTCGAGTACGCGCTCAGCCAGGTCCGCTACATGGCCAGCTACGGCGCCGAGTACCAGCACGAGTCGACCAGCTTCAGCCTCGCCCTGCTGCTCGCCACACAGCGCCTGAAGGTCATCGCCGCCGTGCACCCCGGCCTGTGGCACCCGGGCGTCCTCGCCAAACTGGGCGTCACCGCGGACCACCTGTCGGGCGGCCGCTTCGCGGTCAACGTCGTCAGCGGCTGGTTCAAGGGCGAGTTCACCGCCCTCGGCGAACCCTGGCTGGAGCACGACGAGCGCTACCGCCGCGCCGAGGAGTTCATCCGCGCCCTGCGCGCCGTCTGGACCGAGGACCACGCCGAACTCGCCGGCGACTTCTACCGGTTGCGCGACTTCTCCCTCAAGCCCAAGCCGCTGGACATCCCCGGGCGCCCGCACCCGGAGATCTTCCAGGGCGGCAACTCCACCGCCGCCCGCGCCATGGCCGGCCGGGTCTCCGACTGGTACTTCTCCAACGGCAAGGACTTCGACGGGGTCGTCGAGCAGATCCGGGACGTGCACGCCTCCGCCGCCCGGGCGGGCCGCAGGCCGCCCCGGTTCGGCCTTAACGGCTTCCTCATCGCCCGCGACAGCGAGGCCGAGGCCCGCGGGACCCTCCGGGAGATCGTCGCCAAGGCCGACACCGAGGCCGTCGAGGGCTTCGGCGCCGCGGTGAAGCAGGCCGGGCAGTCCACCGCCGACGGCAAGGGCATGTGGCAGGACTCCACCTTCGAGGACCTGGTCCAGTACAACGACGGCTTCCGTACGGGGCTCATCGGCACCCCGGAGCAGATCGCCGAGCGGATCGTCGCCTACAAGAAGCTCGGCGTCGACCTCTTCCTGCTCGGCTTCCTGCACTACCACGAGGAAGTCGAGTACTTCGGCCGCCGCGTGCTGCCCCTGGTGCGCGAACTGGAGGCCGGCCTCCCCGACGACGAGGCCGGGCCCGACGCCGGGACCCGGCCCGCGTCCGTCCCCGCCCACGCCTGACCGCACCCGCACCGCGAGAGAGGCCACACCCATGAGCACCGTCACGCCCTCCGACTGGCACACCCGCCCCGCCCCGCGCACCGCCGAGGAGTGGATCGCCCGCGCCGCCGAGGCCGCGGCCGTCCTCGCCACCGACGCCGTGGCCCGCGACCGCGCCGGCGCCACCCCGTACGCCGAGGTCCGGCTGCTGAAGGACGCCGGACTCGTCACCCTGCTGGGTCCCGTCGAGCACGGCGGCGCCGGCCAGGACTGGACCACCGCCTACCGCGTCGTGCGCGAGGTCGCCAAGGCCGACGGCTCCATCGGCCAGCTGCTCGGCTACCACTACCTGTGGAACTGGGCCGCCCGCCTGGTCGGCACCCGCGAGCAGTGGGAGCGCACCGAGGCCGAGGCCGCCCGCGAGCGCTGGTTCTTCGGCGGCGCCGTCAACCCGCGCGACAAGGACGTGGTCGTCACCGAGGACGGCGACGACCTCGTCTTCTCCGGCCGCAAGTCGTTCTCCACCGGCAGCCGGGTCTCCGACGTCACCGTCCTGGAAGGCGTCCTGGAGGGCACGGAGAACCACGTCTTCGCGATCGTGCCCTCGGACACCGCCGGGCTGACCTTCCACGACGACTGGGACAACATCGGCCAGCGGCTCACCGAGAGCGGCAGCGTCACCCTCGACGGCGTGCGCACCCCCTGGTCCTCGGCGCTCGGCTACGTCGGCAAGGAATTCCAGCCGCGCACGTACGCCACCCTCAACGTGCCCACCATCCAGCTCGTCTTCGTCGCCTTCTACCTCGGCATCGCGGGCGGCGCCCTGGAGACGGCGGCGGCCTACACCCGCACCAAGTCCCGGTCCTGGCTGCACGGCGGGTACGAGCGGGCGGTCGACGAACCGTACGTGATCGACACCTACGGCGACCTCACGGCGAAGCTGTGGGCGGTCGAGGCGCTCGCCGACGCCGTCGCCGCCGAGGGGCAGAAGCTGCACGACGACCCCGGCGCGGTCACCGAGCGGGCCCGCGGCGAGTTCGAGGTGCGGGTGGCCGCCGTCAAGGCCCGCGCCACCGACGTGGCGCTGGAGGTCGCCAACCGCGTCTTCGAGGTGACCGGCGCCCGCGCCACCAGCACCGCGGAGGGCCTGGACCGTTTCTGGCGCAACATCCGCACCCACACCCTGCACGATCCGGTCGCCTACAAGCGCCGCGAGGTCGGCCGCTGGGTCCTGGAGGGCGAACTTCCCCAGCCCACCTGGTACTCCTGACCGCTTCCCCGGGGCGCCCGCCGCCGCGCGGGCGCCCCGGCCCTCCCCGAAAGAGGACCCATGG
Source organism: Streptomyces sp. NPDC052701 (assembly GCF_040678355.1). NCBI lineage: Bacteria > Bacillati > Actinomycetota > Actinomycetes > Kitasatosporales > Streptomycetaceae > Streptomyces > Streptomyces sp. NPDC052701. The sequence continues at coordinate 74,770 of NZ_JBFATO010000036.1, read as the reverse complement.
CCACCGTCCTGTCCGTCTCCGGCAGCCCGTCCGCCTCCTCCCGCACCAACCGCCTGCTGCGCCACCTGGACCAGCGCCTGATCGCGCAGGGCCACCGGGTGGTCCCGCTCGACGTCCGCACCGTCCCCGCCGAAGCCCTGCTCGGCGCCGACTTCCGGCACCCGGCGATCGTCGCGGCCACCGAGCTGTTCGCCCGCGCCGACGGCGTCGTCGTCGGCACCCCCGTCTACAAGGCGGCCTACTCCGGTGTCCTCAAGGCGCTCCTGGACCTGCTCCCGCAGTACGCCCTGACCGGCAAGACCGTGCTGCCGCTCGCCACCGGCGGCACCACCGCGCACGTCCTGGCCATCGACTACGCGCTCCGCCCGGTCCTGAACTCCATGGGCGCCGCGCACATCGTGCAGGGCTGGTTCACCCTCGACCAGGACATCACCGTCCACGAGGACGGCTCCCTCACCGTCGCGCCCGCCGCCTCACAGGCCCTCACCCAGGTCGTCGACCAGTTCTCGGCGGCGCTGGGCCGCACGCCCGTCCTGGCCGCGGCGAGCTGAACGCCGTGTCCGCGCACGTGATCGCCGACGACGCGCAGGCCCTGGCCGTCGCGGCCGCCCTCGCCGAGAAGTTCCGCGCGGACGCCTCCGCCCGGGACGCCGAGCGCCGGCTGCCGCGCGAGGAGCTGGACCTGCTGTCCGCCTCCGGGCTGCTCGCCGTCACCGTGCCCGCCGAGCACGGCGGCGCCGACGTCCGCCAGGAGACCCTCGCGGAGATCTTCCGGCTGCTGGCCTCGGCCGACGCCAGCATCGCGCAGATCCCGCAGAGCCACTTCGTCTACGCCAACGTCATCCGCGGCCAGGGCACCGAGCAGCAGCGCACGTTCTTCTTCGGCGAGCTGCTCGCCGGACGCCGTCTCGGCAACGCCCAGTCGGAGGCCGGCACCCGGCACGTCCAGGACATCCGCACCCGGCTGGAGCCGCGGCCGGACGGCTCGTACGTCCTGACCGGCGTCAAGCACTACGCCACCGGAGCCCTGTTCGCCGACTGGATCCCCGTCCTGGCCCGCGCCGAGGACGACGCCCTGCATGTGGCGTACGTGCCCCGGGACGCGCCCGGCCTGACGGTGACCGACGACTGGGACGGCATGGGGCAGCGGACGACCGCCAGCGGCACCGTCCGGCTGGACGGCGTCCCGGTCCCCGCCGACCGGGTACTGCCCCACCACCTCACCTTCCAGGGCCCTCAACTGCACGGTGCGGTCGCGCAGCTGCTGCACGCGGCCATCGACACCGGCATCGCCGGGGGCGCGCTGGCGGAGGCCGTCGCGTTCGTGCGGACCAGGAGCCGGCCCTGGTTCGAGAGCGGCGCCGAGACCGCCGCCGAGGACCCGCTGCTGATCCAGCGGTTCGGCGAACTCGCCCTGCTGGTAAGGGCGTCGGAGGCCCTGCTGCGCGAGGCCGCCCGCACGGTGGACGCGGCGCGGGCCGACCTCACCGACGACTCGGCCGCCGAGGCGTCCGTCGCGGTCGCCACGGCCAAGGTGCAGGCGGCCCGGGCGGCCGTCGAGGTGGCGGACGCCCTGTTCGAGGTGTCCGGCACCCGCTCGGCCCTGCACTCCCTCAACCTGCACCGGCACTGGCGGGACGCCCGCACCCACACCCTGCACGACCCGGTCCGCTGGAAGATCCAGCACATCGGCCGGTACGTGCTCAACGGCACCAGGCCGCCCCGGCACGGCCTGCTCTGACGAACACCTGATCGGAGACCCGCGTGTCCCTCACCTTCCACTGGTTCCTGCCCACCAACGGCGACAGCCGCGATGTCGTCGGCGGCGGCCACGGCACCCCGGCCACCGCCTCCGGGCGGGACCGGCCGCCGACGGTCGCCTACCTGAGCCAGATCGCCCGCGCCGCCGAGCACCTCGGCTTCACCGGCGCGCTCACGCCCACCGGCGCGTGGTGCGAGGACGCGTGGCTGACCACCGCCATGGTCAGCCAGCACACCGAACGCCTGAAGTTCCTGGTCGCCTTCCGGCCCGGATTCGTCTCGCCCACCCTCGCCGCGCAGATGGCCTCCACCTTCCAGCGGCACACCGGCGGGCGGCTCCTGCTCAACGTCGTCACCGGCGGCGAGAGCCACGAGCAGCGCGCCTACGGCGACTTCCTCGACAAGGACGCGCGCTACCGCCGCACCGGCGAATTCCTGCGGATCGTACGGGAGCTGTGGGCGGGCAAGACCGTCGACCTGCACGGCGAGCACCTGCGGGTGGAGGACGCGGCGCTGGCCCGGGTGCCCGACCCGGTCCCCGAGGTGTACTTCGGCGGCTCCTCGCCCGTCGCGGGCGAGGTCGCCGCCCGCCACGCCGACGTCTACCTCACCTGGGGCGAGCCGCCCGCGCAGGTCGCCGAGAAGATCGCCTGGATCCGGTCGCTGGCGGCGAGGGAGGGCCGCACGCCGCGCTTCGGCATCCGGCTGCACGTCATCACCCGCGACACCTCCGCGCAGGCCTGGGCGGAGGCGAACCGGCTGCTCGACGGCTTCGACCCGGAGAGCGTCAGGGCCATCCAGGCCGGGCTGGCCCGCAGCGAGTCCGAGGGACAGCGGCGCATGCTCGCCCTGCACGGCGGCGGCAACCGGGACGCCCTGGAGATCCATCCCAACCTCTGGGCGGGCATCGGCCTGGTGCGCGGCGGCGCGGGCACCGCCCTGGTCGGCAGCCACGACGAGGTCGCCGAGCGGATCAGGGAGTACCACGCCCTGGGCATCGAGGAGTTCGTCCTCTCCGGCTACCCGCACCTGGAGGAGGCGTACTGGTTCGGCGAGGGCGTGCTGCCGCGCCTGGCCGCGCAGGGGCTGTGGCGGCACCCCGCCGGCGGGGAGGACGCCCCCGCGGCGCAGGTGCCGTTCGCGAGCTAGGCCGGGTCCCGCCGACCGATGCCGGCCGGCGCCCGGCGGGACGCGGGGAACCTCGTACGAGTGCGCCGGGCGGGCCGGTCGACGGCCCGCCGTCCGCAGCGGTTCCTCGCCGCGGACGGCCCCGCCCCGGCTTCGGCCGTGCGCGGTGCAGCGCGCGCGGCACCGTCGAGCGGGCGATCGGCCGGGGGATATCCCGTTGTGGGGCCGGGAGCACGGCCATAGAGTCACGGCATGTCCCTGCGCGTTCGTATGCGTCAAGCCCTCCCGGAAGCGATGCGCGCCCGCGACAAGGCCGCGGTGAGCGCCCTGCGCGCGACGCTCGCCGCACTGGACAACGCGGAGGCGGTGCCCGTGGACGAAGCCGGGGCGCGCGGCGCGGCCCTCGAACAGTCACCGGTCGGCGCCGGCGCCACCGAGGCGGCACGACGTGCGCTGAGCGAGCGCGGTGTGGTGGACATCGTGCGGGCCGAGGCCGCCGAACGGCTCGACGCCGCAGCGCAGTTGACCGCGCCCGCGCACGCCGGCCGGGCCGCGCGGCTCCGCGCGGAGGCCGCTGTGCTGCTTCGCTTCCTCGACGAGGGCGACGGCGACGGCACCCCGTAGAACACGGCGGAGGCACCCCGTAGAACACGGCGATCCGCCGTGCCGTGCCCGGACCGGCGCAGGAGCGCGAGCACCCAGCGGCCCGGTCGTGAGCGGGACGGCCACTGCTGGGCCGTGGGGGATCGCGGGGACTCCCGATGGCCGTGCGGCGGCCACAGGCCACGGCGCGGACCCTGCCCGCGGGCGACGTCCGGCCCGCGAGGACGACACCGGACGCCACCGGACGACAGCCCGACGCAGCCGCCACCGGCGACGGGCCGCCGCCGACCCGCTGGACGGACAGGGGACCGCACCGGGGCGGCGGAGGGCTACTCCTGGGCCAGTGCGGCCAGATGCGCCCGGCGCACCTCCGCCGTCTGCCCCTGCACCAGCAGGAACATCCCCTCGCGCGCCAGCCGCTGCGCCCGGCTGTCCAACGCCATGGACCGGCCGCCCCCGGCCACGACCGCCGCGGTCGTGGCCGCGCGCATCAGGTCGTACGCGCGCGTCTTCACCGCGAGCCGCTCCGCGATCCGCTCGTGCGGCACCGGATGGTCGGCCAGCGCGTACGCCCTCCGCCGGACCTCGTCGAGCCGGGCCCGCAGCGACCGCGCGGTCTCCCGGCCGTCCGCGGCGGCCCCCACCAGCTCCAGCGCCGCATACGCGACGCCGAAGACGGCCGGGCCGGCGTTGGTGTTCCTCGGCCGGTCGACCAGGGCGAAGTCCTCCTGCGCGGTGCGCAGCACCACGGCCTCCTCCGGCACCCGCAGGCCGTCCAGTTCCAGGGACACCGTACGGGCGGCCGTGAGCGCGGCCAGCCGCATCGGCGCCGACGGACGCAGCCCCGGCTGCTCGCGCGCCTCGGTGAAGGCGAACACCACCTCGGCCGTCTGCGTCACCCCGGCCAGCAGCATCACGTCGTTGAGGCCCCAGCCCGTGTACCAGGGCACGGTGCCCTCGAACCGCCAGCCGCCGCGCTCCGGCACGGCCCGTACGGGGACGCGGGGGAAGGCCCGGACATGGGCGTACGCGATCCCGGACAGCAGCTCGCCCGTCGCCAGCGGCCGCAGCAGCCGCTCCCGGGCCGGCGAGTCGTGGGCGGCGAGCATCTTCACCGGCGTGTGGTGCTGCGTCTGCACGAACCAGGTGGAGCAGCAGGCCCCGGCCAGGATCTCCGCCGTCTCCCTGGCCACCGCGGCGGGCGCGCCCGCCCCGCCGTACTCCGCCGGCGCACCCACCCCGAGCAGCCCCGATCTCTTGACCGCCGCGATGTGGTCCGCCGGCACGCCCTCCTGGTCGACCCGCTCGGCCTGCGGGGCGAGGAGAGCGTCGGCGAGCTGCCGGGCGCGGACGACGAGGGGGTGGGACGCGGCGGTCATGGAGGAATTCTCGCGGTGCGGTGGGGCGAGGTGTCGATCCGGGGGTGTGCCGTTCGTGTAGGAGAGGGGAAAACCCCACGAGGCACAGGAGGCCGTCATGAAGTACTACCTGCTCAGCGTCATGCAGCCGGTCGGGGGGACACCCGGCCCCGAGGTCCTGGAGGAGATCGACGCGAACCTGGACGTCTTCCACCGGGAGCTGCGCGAGGCCGGCGCCTGGGTGTTCGCCGGGGGACTGCACGGCCCGGAGTCGTCCACCGTGCTGCGGCCCCGCGACGGCGACGTCCTGGTCACCGACGGCCCGTACGCCGAGGGCAAGGAGATGCTCGGCGGGATCTGCCTGATCAAGGCGCCCGACCTGGACGCCGCCCTGGAGTGGGGCCGCAGGGCTGCCCTGGCGACGACCCTGCCGATCGAGGTGCGGCCCTTCACGGGGGAGGCGGACTGAGGACCGTGGACACCGTGGACGTCGAGGGGGTCTTCCGCGCGGAGTACGGCCGCGCGGTCGCCGCCCTGGTCCGCTTCCTCGGCGACATCGACCTCGCCGAGGAAGCCGTCCAGGACGCCTTCGCCACCGCCGTGCGGCGCTGGCCGGAGACCGGGATGCCGCCGAGTCCGGCCGGCTGGATCATCACCACCGCGAGGAACCGGGCGATCGACCGGCTCCGCCGCGAATCCACCCGGGAGGCGCGGCACGCCGAGGCCGCCCTGCTGCACGCCCCCGACGCACCGCCCGAGGAGGGCCCCGTGCGCGACGACCGGCTCCGCCTGATCTTCACCTGCTGTCATCCCGCGCTCGCCCCGCAGGCCCGCGTCGCCCTGACCCTGCGCCTGCTCGGCGGGCTGAGCACGGCTCAGATCGCCCGCGCCTTCCTCGTGCCGGGGGCCACCATGGCCCAGCGGCTGGTGCGGGCGAAGGCGAAGATCCGCGACGCCGGGATCCCCTACCGGGTGCCCCGCGACGCCGACCTCCCCGGCCGGCTGGGCGGTGTCCTCGCCGTGGTCTACCTGATCTTCAACCAGGGCTACGAGGGCTCCCCGGACCTGTGCCGTGAGGCCGTGCGCCTCGGACGGCTCCTGGCCGAGCTGATGCCGGACGAACCCGAGGTCACCGGCCTGCTGGCGCTGATGCTCCTGAGCGAGTCGCGCCGTCCGGCCCGGCAGGACGAGGACGGTGTGCTGGTGCCGCTGCCCCAGCAGGACCGCTCGCGCTGGGACCACGGCCTGATCGCCGAGGGACAGGCGCTCGTCCGCCGCTGCCTGCGCCGCGGCCGGCCCGGGCCGTACCAGATCCAGGCCGCCGTCCAGGCCGTCCACAGCGACGCGCCGACCGCGGAGGCCACCGACTGGGGCCAGATCCGCCGGCTGTACGACCAGCTCATGGCACTCGCCCCGAGTCCCGTGGTGGCCCTGAACCGGGCGGTGGCCGTCGCCGAGACCGAGGGCCCGCGGGCGGCCCTGGAGCTCGTGGACGCACTCGGCCTGGACCGCTACCACGTCCTGCACGCGGTCCGCGCCGACCTGCTGCGCCGCCTGGGCCGCACCCCGCAGGCCGTCCGGGCCTACGAGGCCGCGATCGCGCTGGCCGAAAACCCTGCGGAGCGCCGGTACCTGGAACGGCGCCTGCGGGAGCTCACCCGCTGAGCACGCACGGCGGGCGGGTGCGGCCGCGGCGCCCCGGCCGCACCCGCCCCGCCGCGCGTGCCCAGCGCGCGGTTGACCGGTCTACACCTTTGGCCGATCTGCGCCCTTGACTGGTACAGACCAATACGGTTGAGTGTGCGTCCACACCCCCCACCACGGCCGCGCCCGTGCCGTGGCCGGTCCGACCGGCGCGTGCGCTTAAGGCCTGCTTCGCCCTGCCCTTGTCCAGGTGCGGCCGTGCTGCGCAAAGGAGTTGATTCCATGTCAAGACGCCGCATCTCCGCCGTTCTGGCCACCATCGCCCTCGCGGGCGCCACGCCGGTGCTCCTCCCGGCCGCGCCGGCGTCCGCCGCCGCGTGCTCCAGCTACCCGAACTGGGTGGCCGGGAAGTCGTACGCCGCCGGCGACATCGTCCGCTACACCGACGGCAAGGCCTACATCGCCGAGCACGCCAACCCGGGCTACGACCCGGTCATCAGCACCTGGTACTGGGAGCCGTACGCCTGCGACAACGGTCCGGGGACGCCCGTCGGCAGCTTCGTGGTGAGCGAGGCGCAGTTCAACCAGATGTTCCCGAACCGCAATCCCTTCTACACCTACAGCGGGCTCACGGCGGCCCTCAGCGCCTACCCCGGCTTCGCCAACACCGGCAGCGACACGGTGAAGAAGCAGGAGGCCGCCGCCTTCCTCGCCAACGTCAGCCACGAGACCGGCGGTCTGGTGCACGTCGTCGAGCAGAACACCGCCAACTACTCGCACTACTGCGACTGGAGCCAGCCCTACGGCTGCCCGGCCGGCCAGGCCGCCTACTACGGGCGCGGCCCGATCCAGCTGAGCTGGAACTTCAACTACAAGGCGGCGGGCGACGCGCTGGGCATCGACCTCCTCAACAACCCCTGGCTGGTGCAGAACGACGCCGCCGTGGCCTGGAAGACGGCCCTGTGGTACTGGAACACCCAGAGCGGTCCCGGCACGATGACCCCGCACAACGCCATGGTCAACGGCGCGGGCTTCGGCCAGACGATCCGCAGCATCAACGGCTCCCTGGAGTGCGACGGCAGGAACCCGGCGCAGGTGCAGAGCCGGGTGAGCACCTATGAGCGGTTCACGCAGATCCTCGGGACGTCGCCGGGCGGCAACCTGTACTGCTGACGACGGACGGCGGGGCGTGGTGTCATGCACCTGACCATCACCTGAGTTCCACCCGGACGAAGGGCACCGTCATGCGCACCCCCCACGCCCTGCTCGCCACGACCGCCGCGCTGGCCGCCGCGGTCGTGGCGCCCCCGCCCGCTGCCGCCGCCGACACGGTCCCGGCTCCGGGCGCGTACTACGTACAGAGCGCCACGACCGGGCTCAACGCGGCCGACAACGCCGGAGCGGTCGAACAGCACCGCCCCCGGGGCGACGAGGACCACCAGCAGTGGCGGCTGAGGCCGAACGGCTCCTCCCACGTCCTGGAGAACACGGACACCGCCGGCCGCTGCCTGGGCCGCGGCGGCGACCAGGCCCGCACCGTGGCCTGCGCGAGCGCCGACGCGGCCTGGGAGATCACCCCCGCCGGCGCCGACCGGTTCACCCTGAAGACGCCCGGCGCCGAGCGCTACCTCACGGTGGCCCCCAAGCCCTCCGGCGCCACCCATCCCGCCCAGCTGGCCGTCGGCGAGCTCTCCGGCGACCGCGCGGCCTGGTACCTCACCCCGGTCGCCCCCGCCACCCGCCCCATGCCGCCGCAGGACCGGCGCACCCTGGACCAGGTCACCTTCCTCACGGCCCACAACGCCTACGCCAACGGCGTCGACGGCGGCTTCGCCCCGCCCTTCATCGACCTCGTGCCCAACCAGACACGCGGGATCGACCGGCAACTCGCCGACGGCGTACGGGGGTTCATGCTGGACATCCACCAGACCCGGGACGGCGCGATCCTCTGCCACAACAGCTGCACGCTGGTCGGCAGACCGGTCGCCCTGTGGGTGGACCTCCAGCGGATCGCGGACTTCCTGCGGGCCCACCCCGACCAGTTCGTCACCGTCTTCCTGGAGGACTACGTCGACCCCGGCGTGCTGCGCGCCGAACTCGCCCGCGTCGACGGGCTGGCGGACCTGCTGTACCGTCCCGACCGCACCGGCGTGCGCGAGAACGGCTGGCCGAGGATGGCGGACCTGCTCGCCGCCGGCCGGCGCCTGCTGATCCTCACCGACCACAGCCGCTCCGCCGACGAGGCCGCGGGCCTGACCCGGGACAGCTTCGGCGTGCTGTACCAGCGCGAGTGGACCGTGGAGAACCACTGGTCGATGGGCCCGGGCATCGGCGCCTCCGACTGGTCGTGCTACAGCCGCTGGTACGACGCGAACACCACCCTCCCGCTGACCCGCACCGAGGGCGCCTTCCGCCCGCTGTTCGTCATGAACCACTTCCGGGACGCCGCCGTCGCCTCCACGGCGGCCGCGGACAACGCCAAACTCGCCGACCGCGCCCGGCGGTTCTGCCAGCCCGCCGCCCGCAAGAAGCCCACCTTCCTCGCCGTGGACCGCTACGACCTCGGCGACCCGGCCGCCGCCGTCGCCGCCCTGAACTCGTACACGTACCCGTAGGACCGGCATCGGGCCGGGGCGGCTCCACCCGGCCTTCCGCGGGCACCGCCGCGGACCGCCGGCGGCCGCGGCGGTGACGCCCCGGCCGCCCCAACGGCCCCTCGGAGCGGGCCGTTCGGCGCACGGCGCGTTCCGCCGGTGCGCGGGCCCCGGCCCGCGCACCGGCGTGCGAGACTCGGCCGATGAGCTCCGGAACGATCACCGCGGACGCCGCGGGCACCTGGGAACTCGGCGACCTGTCCGTCCACCGCGTGGGCCTGGGCGCGATGCGGCTGACGGGCAGCGCCGCCTTCCACCTCGGCACGCCGAGCGACCGCGACCGGTCGATCGCCGTGCTGCGCGGGGCCGTCGACCTCGGTGTGAACCACATCGACACGGCCGCCTTCTACTTCTCCTCCCTGCGTTCCGCCAACGAGCTGATCAACAGCGCCCTGGCGCCCTACCCCGACGACCTGGTCATCGTCACCAAGGTCGGTCCGTACCGGACCTGGTCGGGGGAGTGGGGCACCTCGGCCCGCCCCGACGAACTGCGCGGCCACGTCGAGGAGAACCTGCGCCAGCTCGGCCGCGACCACCTGGACGTCGTCAACCTGCGCCGCATGAGCCAGGACTCCATAGCCGAGCACTTCGGCGCCCTCGCCGAACTGCGCGAGGCCGGACTGATCCGGCACCTCGGCCTCTCGAACGTCGAGGCGAGGCACCTCGCCGAGGCGCAGGCCATCGCGCCCGTGGTGTGCGTGCAGAACCGGTACGCGCTCGACCGCCCCGACCCCGCCGGCGACGGACTCCTGCGCCGGTGCGGCGAACAGGGCATCGCCTTCGTGCCGTTCTACGCCGTCGCCGGTGAGGGCGCCCAGCACGGCGCGACCGGCGCCCACGACGAGGAGGTGCTCGCCGTCGCCCGGGCGCACGGCGCGACCCCCGCCCAGATCCGGATCGCCTGGACCTTGCACCAGGGCCCGCACGTGCTCGTCATCCCGGGCACCGGCGATCCCGGGCACCTCGCGCAGAACGTGGCCGCGGGCGCGCTGCGCCTCACCGGCGACGAGCTGAACCGGCTCGACCGGCGCCGCCGCGCCGCCGGCTGAGCCGCCGGGGCCGCCCGCCCGGCCCGCGTGACCGGTCACCGGGCGGCCAGGAGGAGGGCGGTGCCGCGCATCGGCCCGGGATCACTCCGGCGCGGCCCGGTGCGCGGCGGCGGACTCCTCCCGGTTGGCGGACGGGGCGGCCCCGGCGGCCAGCAGTGCCGCGACGGTGTCCGGGTGGGGGCCCGCCAGCGCCCACTCCAGCGGGGAGCGGCCCGTGCCGTGGTCCTCGCGCAGGCCGGGATCGGCGCCGTGCTCCAACAGGGCGCCGACCGCCTCGGTGTGGCCCCAGCACGCGGCTCCGCACAGGGGAGTGCCCTCCGTGCCGTGCCCGCTCTCGGCGTCGGGCGAGGCGCCGGCCGCCAGCAGGGCCCGGACGGTCCCGGCCGCCCCGTGCACGGCCGCCGCGTACAGGGGCGTCGTGCCGTCCGCGTCGGGCGTGTCCGGCTGCGCGCCGGCGCGCAGGAGAGCCCGTACGGCGCCCGTGTCACCGAGCATCGCGGCCCCGACGAGCTGCCGCGCCAGTTTCTTCCGCCGTCGTCTGTTCACGGTCGCCCAGGCTATCCACGGGGGTCACACCACCCGCCGTCCACGGGGGTCACACCACCCGCCATCCATGGGGGTCACACCACCCAGACCCCCTCCCGCATCAGGTGCCGCCCCGGCAGTTCGTGCTCCCCGCACCAGGCCTGCACCGCACGCGGCCGGACCCGGAAGAACGCGTAGGGGGCGGGGTCCTCCCGGGGATCCCAGCCGGTCTTCGCCCGGAACGCCCCGGCCGCCTCCGGCGGCACCTCCCGCGCGGTGTACGTCTCCACGTCCCCGTCGATCAGCACCACGTCCCGGGTGTCCCCGAGGGCCAGCCGGGTCCGCCGGCCCTCCCGCAGGTTGCGGCCCGTCGGACTGGCCGGCCGGGTGGACAGCCACAGGGCCTCGCCGTCCCAGACGAACCACAGCGCGACCAGGCACGGCAGACCGTCGGCGCCGGCCGAGGCCACCCAGACGTCGCTCTCCCGCTCCAGCCGGGCCAGGACGTCGCGCCTGCGCCGGGCCGGGTCGCGAGGAACCCCGGTGATCTTCATGTCCGGGACGGTAGCGGCCCGCGGCACGCCCCGCCTCGGGCCGGAGCCCCGCCGCGCCTCAGGCTTTGGCCCCAGGTCTGTCGTCGGACTCCCCCCGCCCGTGGCGCCCCGCACGCGCTTCCGAGCCGCGGGGCCCGCCCGCCGGGCGGACGACGGAAGTCCGGCGACAGGACCCGGGTTCGCGGGAGTGATTGGCATCTAAGAAGTTTTACGTATAACCTCTCCCGTCGATCGCCCCCGCCCGAGAGGTACCGATGAGACGCGTCGCCCTGGTCACCCTCGTCGTCGACGACTACGACGAGGCGATCCGCTTCTACACCGAGGCCCTCGGATTCCGGCTCGCCGAGGACACCCCCCGGCCCGGCGGTTCCCGCTGGGTCGTCGTCGAGCCGGACGGCGAGGGGCAGGGCACCGCCCTGCTGCTCGCCCGCGCCGAGGGGGAGGCGCAGCGCGCCCGGATCGGCGACCAGACCGGCGGGCGTGTCGGCTTCTTCCTGCACACCGGCGACTTCGCCCGCGACCACGCCCGCATGGCCGCCGCGGGCGTGACCTTCCTGGAGGAGCCGCGCCACGAGCCGTACGGCACGGTCGCCGTCTTCCAGGACCTGTACGGCAACCGCTGGGACCTGCTCCAGCCCGCCGGATGACCCGCACGTCCGCAGCCGCCTTCGACCCGCACGCCAGAACCACCCGCCGAGGAGCAGCCCGCTCATGACCGCGCCCCGCATCGACGCCGACACCCTCCGCCGCCTGCCCAAGGCCGTCCTGCACGACCACCTCGACGGCGGCCTGCGCCCCGCCACCGTGATCGAGCTCGCGGACGCGGCCGGCCACACCCTGCCCGCCGCCGACCCCGACGCGCTCGCCGCCTGGTACTACGACGCCGCCAACTCCGGCGACCTGGTGCGCTACATAGCCACCTTCGAGCACACCCTCGCCGTCATGCAGACCCGCGAGGGCCTGCTGCGCACCGCCGAGGAGTACGTCCTCGACCTGGCCGCCGACGGGGTGGTCTACGGCGAGGTGCGCTACGCCCCGGAGCTGATGCTCAAGGGCGGGCTGACCCTGCCCGAGGTCGTCGAGACCGTCCAGGAGGGCCTGGCGGCGGGCATGGCGAAGGCGGCCGCCGCGGGCACGCCGGTGCGCGTCGGCACCCTGCTGTGCGGGATGCGGATGTTCGACCGGAGCCGGGAGATCGCCGACCTGGTGGTGGCGTTCCGGGACGCCGGTGTCGTCGGCTTCGACATCGCCGGCGCCGAGGACGGCTTCCCGCCCGTCGACCACCTGGCCGCCTTCGAGCACCTGCGCCGCGAGAACGTGCCCTTCACCATCCACGCCGGCGAGGCCCACGGCCTGCCCAGCATCCACCAGGCCCTGCAGGTGTGCGGCGCCCAGCGCATCGGGCACGGCGTGCGCATCATCGACGACATCCCCGACCTCGCGGCCGGCAAGCTCGGCCGCCTGGCCGGCTGGGTGCGCGACCGCCGCATCGCGCTGGAGATGTGCCCGACGTCCAACCTGCAGACGGGCGCGGCGACCTCGATCGCCGAGCACCCCATCACCGCGCTGAAGGACCTCGGCTTCCGCGTGACGCTCAACACCGACAACCGGCTGGTGTCCGGCACGACGATGACCCGCGAGATGTCCCTGCTGGTCGAGCAGGCCGGGTGGACGGTCGAGGACCTGCGCACGGTCACCGTGAACGCGCTCAAGAGCGCCTTCCTCCCGTTCGACGAGCGCAACAGGCTCATCCGGGAGGTCGTCCTGCCCGGCTACGAGGCCGCGCTCTGAAGCAGCCCGCGGACGTAGGCGGCCTGTCCGACGTGCTGCAGGTCGTCGGACAGGACGCTGACCAGCCGTACGCCCAGGCTGACCGGCGGATCCCAGTTCTCGTCGACGATGCGCTCCAGCTCCTTGGCGGACAGGGCGCGCAGGGCGGTGAGGGTCTGTTCGTGCACGGCGTCGTGGTAGCCGGTCAGCAGGCCGGCGGAGCCGACCCGGACCCTGGCGACCTTCGCCGGGCCGTGGCCGTAGCCGGTGTCGCGGCGGGGCAGGCCCAGCGCGAAGCGCTCGTGCCAGTCCTGTGACAGCCACACCTGGTCGAGTCCGAAGGCGTCGGCGACGTGGTCGTCCTGGACCCGGGTGAGGTGCCAGACCAGCCAGGCGATGGAGTTGGCGCCGGCCGAGGGGCGGGCGTTGAGCTCGTCGGGGCCGAGGCCCTCGACGGCGGCGTGGACCTCTTCCCGGACGCGGCCGTACCCGTCGATGAGGATGTCCTTGGCATGCATGGCTCCACCTTCGCGCACCGCGGCCCCTCACGCGTCCCCGTCGTCCCGGATCCCGTCGCCGAGCAGGGCCGTCAGCGCCCGGGCCGCGGGACTGGTGGCCTGCGGGGGCGGCAGCAGGGCGACGGTCTCGTACGCCGTCTCGTCGGTGTCCTTCAGGGGCAGGGCGGCCAGCGAGGCCCGCTTGTGCCGGAAGTGCCGCGGCACGACCGCGATGCCGAGGTTCTCGTCCACGAGGTCCAGCAGGGTGTGCACGTCGTTGACCTCCAGCGCGACCGTGCGCCGCACGCCCGCGGCGGCGAAGGCGGCGTCGGTGATGCGGCGCGGCCCCCAGTCCGGGTGGAAGTCGACGAACACCTCGCCGCCCAGGTCCTGCGGCGTGACGGCCGCACCGGCCGACGCGAGCCGGTGACTGGGGTGGCACAGCACCGTCATCGGCTCGGCGGTCAGCGGGACGGCGCGCAGCTGCTCGGTGTCCGCCTGCGCCGTGCGCACCGCGAACGCCAGGTCCAGGCGCCCGGCCGCGACCTCCTCCGCCAGCGCGCCCGAGCCCGCCTGCCGCAGGCAGATCTCCACGTCCGGGTACCGCCGCCGGAACGCGGCCAGCAGCCGCGCCGTGTCCACCCCGGCGATGCACTGCTCGGTGCCGACCGCGAGCATGCCGCGCAGCACCCCCTGCACCGCGGCCACCGCCTCGTGCGCCGCCCGCACCTGGGCCAGGATCCGCTCCGCCTCGCCCAGCAGCGCCCGCCCGGCCGGAGTGAGCGTCACCCGGCGGGTCGTGCGCACGAACAGCGGGGTCTGCAGCTCCCGCTCCAGCGCCCGGACCGAGGCCGACAGACCCGACTGGGACACCATCAGGCGTTCCGCCGCCCGGGTGAAGTGCCGGTCCTCGGCGACCGCGACGAAGTGCTGGAGGTGGCGCAGTTCCATGATTGAGAAGCGTAGTCGCTGAATTCCATCGGATTCTTCTGTTGGACCACTGCCCGCAGGTCACGCCAGAGTGGGACGGGGTTCCGCGGGCCGTCGCTTCCGCGGAACCGTCACCCGTGTGCCAACCCCTCAGGAGTCGCGTTGTACACCGCACACCCCGACCGCTACGCGGACATGCCCTACCGGCGCACCGGCCGCAGCGGGCTCAAGCTCCCCGCGCTCTCGCTCGGCCTGTGGCACAACTTCGGTCCCGACCGGCCGGTCGGGACCCAGCGCGCCATCCTGCGCCGTGCCTTCGACCTCGGCGTCACCCACTTCGACCTGGCCAACAACTACGGCCCGCCGCCCGGCGCCGCCGAGTCCGCGTTCGGCGAGGCCCTCAAGGCGGACTTCGCGCCGTACCGCGACGAGATGGTGATCTCCACCAAGGCCGGCTACCTGATGTGGCCCGGCCCGTACGGCGAGTGGGGTTCGCGCAAGTACCTGCTGTCCTCGCTCGACCGGAGCCTGCAGCGGATGGGCCTGGACTACGTCGACATCTTCTACTCGCACCGCCCCGACCCGCAGACTCCGCTGGAGGAGACGATGGGAGCCCTGCACTCGGCGGTGCAGCAGGGCAAGGCGCTGTACGTCGGCGTCTCCAACTACTCGCCGGAGCAGACCCGCGAGGCCGCCCGCATCCTGGCCGGCCTCGGCACCCCGCTGCTGATCCACCAGCCGCGCTACTCGATGCTGGACCGCCGTCCGGAGGAGGGCCTGCTGGACGTCCTCGACGAGCTCCAGGTCGGCTCCATCGCCTACTCCCCGCTGGAGCAGGGGCTGCTGACCGGCCGCTACCTCGACGGCATCCCGGAGGACTCCCGGGCCGCGAGCGACAGCCCCTTCCTGAACTCCGACGCGCTCACCGAGGACCTGGTGGCGCGGCTGCGCGAGCTGAACGGCATCGCCGAGTCCCGCGGCCAGACCCTCGCGCAGATGGCGCTGGCCTGGGTGCTGCGCGGCGGCCGGGTCACCTCCGCCCTGGTCGGGGCGAGCAGCCCGCGACAACTGGAGGACAGCGTCGCCGCGATCCGCGCCCTCGACTTCGACGACGAGGAACTGGCCCGCATCGACGCGGTGGTCAACGGCTGAGCCGCTCCGCCGGGCGGACGGTCACCCGGTCGCCCTCCCGCTTCCCGGCCGCCCGGCGCACCCCGGCCCCGGCGGGGAAGCCTGCGGACGCCGTCGCCGGGCGCCGTGGACGGGCTCTCGCCACGGCGCCCGCCGGCCGTCCTGCGGGGCCCGGCCGTCCCGCGGGGCCGGGTCCTCCCGTGGGGCCCGGCCGGTCCGGGAAGCGGGGCACGGACACGGTCCGGCCCGCGCGTCGGGTGTGGGCGCGTCCGGGCCGGTGACCCGGTGGGGCCACTCCGCCCGCGCCCCGCGTCACCGCCGGTCACCTCAGGGGCCGTGCGAAACCCGCCGGATTTCGGCCACCGGAAGCCGTGAATATGCCAGGAGAGTGGCCGGAAAGCCATGGTGACAGTGTTTCAGTGGTGAACATACTCGACTGCAGGGGCACTTCACATCGGGCGACGGCGCCCTCACGCACAGCACGCGAGCCGCGGAAGGTGATTCCGGGCCGGCAGGCGGGCAGGGCAACGGGGGGAGGGACAACGTGCACGACGAGTTCCTGTGCCACGTCACCGCGTACGGTTTCTGCGGCGGCCGGCGCATCGGTGTCCCGCTCGGCACCTACCGGGCGCCCACCCTCGCCCTCGCCCTGTGGTGGCTGCGGGACCGCGCGTCCTGGATCGCCGAGCGCCTCGACCCGCACCCCGACGCCGAGCACTTACCCTCCGGCGCGCTCGTCCCGGTCGCCGACACCGTGCCCGACGTGCCCGCCGTCCTGCGCGCCTGGTGCGCCGACGCGGCCGGGCAGGAACGCGTCGCCGAGGAACTGGCCGCCGGACGGCTGGTGCGCATCGCCACCAGCGACGACACCACCGAGTACGAACTGCTGGCCGAGTCCGTGGACGCCCTGCGCATGCAGCGGATGGCCCACCTGCTCGGCGTCCCGGTCGCCTGACCCGCGGCGGAGCCTCCCACCCAGGCGTGCGTCCGGGCGAATCGGTAGAATTCTGGCATGGCTGACCGGCCGGTCTCGCCGACAGCGCCCGAACTCGTTCTGGAGACCGAGACGGGCTCCACGGTGATGAGTCCGGGCCGCGACTACCGCGTCGGCCGCGATCCGCTGAGCGACGTCGTCCTCGACGACGCCCGGGTCTCCTGGCACCACGCGGTGCTGCGCGCCGAGGACGGGCGCTGGACCCTCCAGGACGAGGACAGCACCAACGGCACCTACGCCGACGGCCGGCGCGTCCGCGTCCAGGACGTCGGTCCCGGCAGCGTCATCCGTTTCGGCCACCCGGCCGACGGCCCGCGCGCCGTCCTGGTCGGCCGCACCGAACCCGCCGCCGAACGCCCCTCGGCGGTCTCCATGCCCGGCCTGACCGGCACCTACCGGCAGCCCACGACCGTACGCCCGCTGCCCGCCCGCACCGTCCGCATCGGCCGCGCGGCCGACAACGACCTGGTCGTCGACGACCTCGTCGTCTCCCGCCGGCACGCCGAACTGAGCGCCCTGCCCGACGGCACGTACGAGATCGTCGACCTCGGCAGCCACAACGGCACCTACCTCAACGGCAGCCCCGTGGAGCGCGCCCCCGTCGGTCCCGGGGACATCATCGGCATCGGCCACTCGGAGTTCTGCCTGGTCGGCGACGAACTGCAGGAGTACGTCGACACCGGCGAGATCTCCCTGGACGTGCAGGACCTCACGGTCACCGTCGACCGCGGCCGCAGGACCCTGCTCGACCAGGTGTCCTTCCCGGTGGGGGAGAAGTGCCTGCTCGCGGTCGTCGGGCCGAGCGGCGCCGGCAAGTCCACCCTGCTGAACGCCCTCACCGGGCAGCGGCCCGCCGACCACGGCACCGTCCTGTACGACGGCCGCGACCTGTACCGCGACTACGCCGAGCTGCGCCAGCGCATCGGGCTCGTGCCGCAGGACGACATCCTGCACACCCAGCTGACCGTCCACGGCGCCCTGTCCTACGCCGCCGAGCTGCGCTTCCCGCAGGACACCGCGAAGGCCGAGCGGCGGGCCCGGGTCGACGAGGTGGTCCGCGAACTCGGCCTGGAGCAGAACGCCGGCCAGCCCGTGCACAGCCTCTCCGGCGGACAGCGCAAACGCGTCAGCGTCGCCCTGGAACTGCTCACCAAGCCGTCGCTGCTGTTCCTGGACGAGCCGACCTCGGGACTGGACCCGGGCATGGACCGCTCGGTGATGCACATGCTGCGCGGCCTCGCCGACGACGGCCGCACCGTCATCGTGGTCACCCACAGCGTGCTGAGCCTGGACGTGTGCGACCGGCTCCTCGTCCTTGCGCCCGGCGGGAAGGTCGCCTACTACGGGCCGCCCGAGGAGGCCCTGCCCTTCTTCGGCTTCGCGCAGTGGCCGGAGGCCTTCGAGGCCTTCGAACGCGACCGGGACCGGGACTGGGCGGGCGAGTTCCACGCCTCGCCGCTGCGGCGCAGGTACGTCACCGACGCCACGGCGCAGCCCCGCCGGCCGCGCGAGGGCCCGGTCCCCGTCACCGCGCCGCCCCGGCCGCGCAGCCGCACGGCCCAGCTCGGCACCCTGGTCCGCCGGTACACGGCGGCGCTGAGCGCCGACCGCACCTTCCTCGCCGTCATGGTCGCGCTGCCGTTCGTGATGGGCGCGATGGGCCGGGCCCTGGCCGGCGGCGAACTGACCCACAAGACCGCGATGAACGCGCTGCTGATCCTGTGCGTCGGCGCGGTGCTCGGCGGCGCCGCCAACGCCGTGCGCGAGCTCGTCAAGGAACGCGTGATCTACCGGCGGGAACGGGCGGTGGGCCTGTCCAGATCGGCGTACCTGATGTCCAAGGTCGTCGTCCTGGGCACCCTCACCGTGCTGCAGGCGGTGGTGCTGACCGTCGTCGCCCTGCTGGGGGTCGACCTCGGCGCGCCCGGCGGGAAGGGCGTGCTGATGCCACCGCTCGCCGAGATCGCGATCGCCGTCGCCCTGCTGGCGTTCACGGCGACGATGCTCGGCCTGGTCGTCTCCGCGCTGGTGCGCAAGGAGGAGGTGACGATGCCGCTGCTGGTGCTCCTCGCCCTCGTCCAGGTCGTCTTCTGCGGCGCCCTGCTGAAACTGGACGGCGTGCCCGGTCTGGAGCAGCTGTCCTGGCTGGTGCCCTCGCGCTGGGCGTTCGGCGCGATGGCCGGCACCGTCGGACTGGCCCGGATCGTGCCCGGCGACCTGGCCCGGGACCCGCTGTTCCGGCACGAGACGGGGGTGTGGCTGCTGGACGTCGGGATGCTGCTCGCGCTGTCGGTGCTCTTCGGGTTCCTGGTGTCCCGGCTGCTGCGCCGGCACGAACCCGCGGTGATGCGGAAGTAGGCGGCGCCATGACGTACGCGTCCGCTCCCGGCTTCCGTCCCACCCACGTCGTCCCGCCGCACGGCATGCCCGCCTGGGAGACCCCCGGCCCGGACCGGCCCACCGTCGCCCTCGACCCGCTGCTCCCGGTCCGGCTCGTGGAGCGGCGCGGCGACTGGGGACAGGTGGTGTGCTCCAACGGCTGGTCGGCCTGGGTCGACGGCCGCCTCCTGGTCGCCGTTCCCCAGGACCCGCCCGGCTCCGACGGCCCGCTCGCCCGCACCGCCGACCCGCGCCCCCTGCTGGCCCGCGCCGAGCAGGCCCTGGCCCGCTACCGCGCCGCCGTCGAGGAGCTGGCGGGCGGCGGCCTCGACGGCGAGTCCTTCCGCACCCGCACCAGAGGCCTGCGCATCGGCCTCGTCGTCGACGGGGAATCCGTGTGGCTCTACGACGCCGACCGCGGACGATGGGTCTACACCGACGGCACCCGGCTGAGCACCTACGCACCCGACGAACCGCCCCGCGCCGCCGCCGGCCCCGGCCACCCCCCGACCCGGGTCGTCACTCCCGAGGGCGGCCCGGGATGAGCCGCGGCACCGGCCACTTCCCCGGCAGTGCCTCCGGCCCGGTCGGACGGCGGGTCGCGGGCTACCGCATCGAGCAGGAGATCGGCCGGGGCGGCATGGCCGTCGTCTACCGGGCCCGCGACCTGCGCCTGGAACGCACCGTCGCCCTGAAGCTGCTGGCCCCGGAGCTCGCCCGCAACGACACCTTCCGCCGCCGCTTCACCCACGAGTCCCGGGTCGCCGCCGCGATCGACCATCCGCACATCGTGCCCGTCTTCGAGGCCGGCGAGACGGACGGCGTCCTCTACATCGCCATGCGCTACGTCGACGGCAGCGACCTGCGCCACCTCCTGGACCGCGAGGGCCCGCTGCCGCCCGCCACCGCCCTGCGCATCGCCGCCCAGCTGGCCTCCGCGCTCGACGCGGCCCACGAGCACGGTCTGGTCCACCGGGACGTCAAACCGGGCAACGTCCTGGTCTCCCGCGGCACCGACAGCGACCACCCCGAGCACGTCTACCTCACCGACTTCGGCCTGACGAAGAAGTCGCTGTCCCTGACCGGCTTCACCACGGTCGGCCAGTTCGTCGGCACCCTCGACTACGTGGCCCCCGAGCAGATCTCCGGCCGCCCCGTCGACGCCCGCTGCGACGTCTACGGCTTCGCCTGCGTCGTCCACGAGACCCTCGCCGGCCACCCGCCCTTCCGCCGGGACGACGACATGGCCCTGCTCTGGGCCCACCAGTACGACGACCCGCCGCCGCTGACCCGGGCCCGGCCCGACCTCCCCGGACAGGTCGACGCCGTCTTCGCCAGGGCCCTGGCCAAGAACCCCGACGACCGGTACCCGTCCTGCCTGGCCTTCGTCACCGCCCTGCGCACCGCCACGACCGGCGGGGCCGCGGCCGGGTACGTCCCCACCCGGGTGGACCCGCGCGGGCCGGCCCCGCAGGACGAGCGGCCGGAGCCGCCGCCGCGCTGGGCCGGGCCGGTGTTCGGACGGCACATCTAAGTCCTGTCCCCACATCTAAGTCCTGTCCTCGGACTCCCGCCCGCCCCGCGACACCTTGTACGCGCTCCCGCCGTACCGGGCGTGGACCCGGGTGCATCCGGTACGCGGGGCGGCGCCCGGCACGCCGGGAGCACGCACCCGACGCCGCGGGGCCCGCCCTCCGGGCGGACGACGGGAGTCCGACGACAGGGCCTGGGCGCGCCGGACAGGCCCCCGGGCACGCGGTCAGGCCGCGCCGGTCTCGCCCCGCCGGCGCACCGGCCGTGCCAGCAGCGCCCCGGCGAAGCCGGCGACCAGGCCCCACAGCACCGCCAGGCCCAGCGCGGACCACGGGCGCGGTCTCAGGAGCAGCTCTCCGGCGAGCCCGCCGCCGAGGTCGGCGATGCCGAGCACGGACAGGCCGTAGTGCGCGTGGACGCGGCCGGCCAGGCAGATCATGAGCACCGTCAGGGCCAGCGCGACCGCCATGCGCACCGCGTGCCGCCAGGCCCGGACGCCGGCCGGGGACCGGACCGCCATCACGAACGCGGCGGCCGGCAGCAGCACCGCGTCGACCACGGGCAGCCACCACACCCGGCCGTCGTACCCGGCGAGCGCGGGCAGGTCGAGGGTGGAGACGCCCGGGGCGCGCAGCACCTGGTCGAGCACGTGCGGCACGGGCAGCTCGGGCGGGCCCTCCACCCGGCCGTCCCACGTCGCGCCGAACCCGATCGTGAGCGCCGGCCACGCCAGGTTGGGCAGGCCGAGCAGCAGCACGGCGAAGGTCTCCGCCGCACGGCCGCGCGCCGCCGTCACGACCAGGCCGATGACGGCACCGATCGCGACGTAGGCCAGCAGCAGCAGGACCATCGCGTACGCGGCCGGCCGCACCGACGTCTGGAAGCGCAGCAGCCCGGCGGGCAGCGGGGCCCCGCGCGCGACCACCAGTGCCAGGACCAGCACACCGGCCAGCCACAGCAGGCCGAAGAAGAGCGTCGGCGGCACGTCCGTGGTGAATCCGGCCTCGGGCCGGACGCCCAGGAAGTCGCCGATGTCGCCGAGCGTGTCCTCACCGAGGTCGATCACGAACGTCCGGCGGGCGGCGAGGGACAGACCGAGCAGCGCGAGCAGCCACAGCACGGCGACCCGGGCGGCCCAGCCCCCCAGCTCCGCGACGCCGGCCACCGCCCGGTGCCGCAGCGGCCGCAGGAAACCCGCGGCGATCACCAGCGCCCCGGTGAGGGTGACCGACAGCGGGACGACGGTCAGCCCGGCGTCCGCCTCGGCCAGTCCGCCGGCGCTCCCGGCCGGCTCGACCGAGCCGCCGACGGCGAGGACGACCGTCGCCGCGACGACGTGCGGGAAGGCACCGCCCGGGAGGTCCGCCGCCCCGGCGGCCCACAGGCCCAGCGCCGCGACCGCCCCCATGGCGACCAGCCCCGCCGACACCACGACCAGGGCCTGCACCCAGCCGTGCCGGACGGCGGGCCGCGCGGAGGGGGCTCGCGAGGTCACGCTGCCACGCTAAGCAGCGTCCGCGCGCGGCGCTCGCCGGGAGGTCCGTCCGCGCCGGCTTGCGGGGGGTACGGGACGGAAGCGCACAATGAACTCGTAGTGGAAAAAGCGGTGCACGCCAGGCGAAACGGAGCGCATACGTGCGGGCACCGTGGAAATCCCACGCGGGAAGAAGAGCTCGTGAGCGTCGAACCGCCGTCGTCCGGCCGCCCCGCAGGCCCGCCCTCCGGCCCCCTGTCGGGCCCCTCCCCGCCGTCCGGAGGGCCGCCCTCGCCGTCCGGTGGGCCGCCTCCACCGCCTGGTGGGCCTTCCCCGCCGTCGGGTGGGCCGCCCCCGCCCCCGCCACCGGGCGGGAGCGGGCAGTCGCCGGCGCCCCGCGGGCCCTGGTGGCGGTCGGTGCCCCGCCTCGCGGTGCTCGCCACGGTCGTGGTGGCCGCCGTCGTCCTCGCCGTCGTGTTCAGCCGCTCCGGCGGCGGCCCGGGCACCGGCGCGGGAGCGGGCGGCGGCGAGCTCTTCCTGCAGGCCGCGGGCGAGACCGGCCCCGACCCGTTCACCGAGTCGACGGCGAAGGACAGCTCCGCTCCGCCGGCCACCCCGTCCCCGGCCACCGAGTCGGTCCCGCCGAACGCGGTGCGCGGCGTGGACGGCGGCTCGCCCGGCCTGTACGGCGGCACGCGCAAGGCCGCCTCCTGCGACGTGGAGAAGCAGATCACGTACCTCGGGCAGGCACCCGAGAAGAACAGGGCGTTCGCCTCGGTGGCCGGGGTCGGCCCGTCCGACGTGCCCGCCTACCTGCGCTCCCTCACCCCCGTACAGCTGCGCCTGGACACCCGCGTGACCAACCACGGCTACCGCGACGGCGCCGCCACCGGCTACCAGGCCGTCCTCCAGGCGGGCAC
The DNA here is from genome assembly GCF_040678355.1 of Streptomyces sp. NPDC052701. Lineage (NCBI taxonomy): Bacteria > Bacillati > Actinomycetota > Actinomycetes > Kitasatosporales > Streptomycetaceae > Streptomyces > Streptomyces sp. NPDC052701. The sequence continues at coordinate 51,866 of NZ_JBFATO010000036.1, read as the reverse complement.
GGCCGTCCTCGTCGACGCCCGCGGAGTGCCGCGCGTGCGCTGCGCCTGCGGAAACCCGCTCACCCCGCCGGTCGCCCAGCAGACCGCACTCCGGCGCACCGGTGACTCGTGGCCGTGGTACCGCCCCTCGAACACCGTCGTGGTCGTGCCCGCGCCGCGGGCGGTCGAGGCCTTCGTCGTCTACGACCCCGACAGCGGCGAGTGGTTCCGGCGGCAGCCGGGCGACACGGGGGAGAAGGACCGCAGGACCGGACGTCCGGACGAGACCACTCCGTCGGCGGAGGTGTCCACGCCCGCGTCGCCGCCGGCCGACGCGCCGTCGTCGACGGCCCCGTCCTCACCGGGTTCCGAGCCGCCGTCCGAGCCCTTGTCCGAGCCGCCGTCCGAGCCTTCGTCCGAGTCGCCGTCCCAGCCGCCGTCCGAGCCCTCGGACGAGCCCACGTCCGAGCCCTCGTCCAGACCGCCGTCCGAGCCGCCGTCCGGGCCGGGGACGAGCGAGCAGCCGGCTCCCGGGTCGTCGCCGGCCGGGGAGGACACTCCCAGCCCGCAGGGGCCGCTGGCCCTCTCCCCGGCGCGCTGACCCGGTCCGGCTCAGTCCGCCCGGACGACCAGGGCGTAGTCGCCGAGCCCCACCAGCCGGTCGGCCGGCAGGGTGCCGAGCGTCGTACGGACCGCCTCGATACGGCCGGTGGCCGGGTCGAACGCCACGTCCCGCACGGTGCCGTGCCGGTCGCCCGTCTCGGTGAGGACCCTGCGGCCGAGCAGGTCGTGGTGCGGCGCCACCTCGTCCGGGGCGCCGGCCGGGCCGACGACCACGGCGCCGGGGCCGACGGCGTGCACGGCCTCCCAGGGCAGCACGGTCTCCGCGCGGCGCCCGGTGCGCACCCGGAGATGGGTGACCCTGCCCGCCGCGGCGTCGACGGTCAGCGCCCTCACGACACCGATCTCGTCCGTCCCGCTCGGTGTCAGCACCGGCAGGCCGTGCGCCTGCGAGAACAGCATCACGGCGGTGTGCCCTTTTGGGAGTGGTGGAAGAAGGCGCCGGCCCGGGCGGCGAAGCCGGGCAGGTCGCCGGCGACGTAGCGCGTGGCGTCCACGGGGATGACCAGCGTCCGGCCGGAGACGGCGCACGTCTCGCCCCGGGGCACGTAGACCTGGTGGCGGTGGCGCCGCGCGCCCGGGACGAGCGCCCGGTGCGCGGCGATCCGGAAGCCGACGACACGGCCGCTGGTGCCGCCCTCGACGACGAGGTCGAGCACCGTGCCGACCTCCGTGCCCGCGTCCGTCAGGACCCTCGCGCCGAGCACCCGGCCCCGCAGGGCCTCCCGGCGCGCCACCGCGGCCGGCGTGTCCACCAGGACACCGGGGCCGGGGATCATGACCGCGTCGTGACCCAGCGCGAACACCCCGGGCCAGGGCAGGCTCTGCTTCGGCGGGCCCGACAGCAGGCCCCGGCCGCTGAGGGTGAACCCGGTGATGTGCCCGGCCGCGGCGTCGAAGACGGTGTCCTTGACGTGGGCGACCGCGTCGCCGCCCAGCGTGACCACCGGCCGGGTCGTCAGGGTCCGCGCGTCCATCAGCTCGCTCATCACACGCCCTTCCCGCCGGGCCGCTCCGTGCCTTCCCGGGTGCCCCGCCCCGCCGGGACGATGCGGCGGGCATGATGGTGCTGCTCCTCCCGCCGGGTCGCGCTCGCCGGGGCCGGGACGGGGGAGCCGGGAGTTCGGGACGAGGCGAACACCTGTCATGGGGACTGCGGGGCCCGGCTCGGGGTACGAGGACAGGTGCAGAGCGTCCGGCCAGTCCGGCTTCCGAGAGAGAAACGCATGACCGAGCACCTGGACGGGGCAGTGATACCGACTGGTTTCGACGTGCCCGTGGAACCGCTGCGGCGGGCGGCACACTACACCGGCGAACAGGGATGCATCGCCGAGGCACGGTCCTTCGCCGCGCACTTCATGGGGCAGCTCAGGACCGAGTGGTGCGCCGAGGCCGACGACCGGGCCGACGGCGCGGTCCTGCTCGTGGTGAGCGAGCTGGTCACCAACGCCGACCGGCACAGCCACGGGCCGTACATCCTGGAGCTGGAGGGCACGGACACCACGGTGACGGTGTCCGTGTACGACAGCAGCGTCGCCCTGCCGCGCATATTCCCCCGGGACCCCGAGCGGGTCGGCCGGCACGGACTGGAGATCGTCCACGCGCTGGCGGACCGGGTCACCGTCGAACGGGTGCCGGTCGGCAAGCGGGTGCGCGCCGTGCTGAAGCTGAACGGCGGGTGAGGGGCCCGCCGGCGGTGCGCCCCGGACCCCGGAGGTGCTCCCGGCCCCCGAAACGCGGGTGCCGCCCCACTCCTCGGTGGGGCGGCACC
>NZ_JBFATO010000036.1:0-49485 GCF_040678355.1 Streptomyces sp. NPDC052701 | reverse complement strand
CCGGCGCTGCCCCCGCCACCCCGGTGGTGGCCCCGGCACCCGCGTTTCGGGGTCCGGGCCGGTCAGGCGCAGCCGAGCTCGCCCAGCATGCCCTCGCGCAGACGCGTGATGATCCGCTTGATCAGCCGGGACACGTGCATCTGGGAGCAGCCGAGCCGTTCGCCGATCTCCGCCTGCGTGGCCTCCTCCACGAACCGCATGTGCAGGATCTGCCGGTCGCGCTCGCTGAGTTCGGCCATGAGCGGGGCGAGGGAGTGGAAGTCCTCCACGAGCCGCAGCCCGTGCTCCTCGACGCCGATGAAGTCGGCGAGGACGGCCTCGCCGTTCTCCGGCCCGTCGCCGGTGAGCGCGGCGTCCAGCGAGGAGGAGTTGTACCCGTTGGCGGCGATCTGGCCCTCGATCACCTCGTTCTCGCTGATGTTCATCAGCGTGGCGAGTTCGGCGACCGTCGGCTCGCGGTCGAGCCGGCTGGCGAGCTCCTCGCGCGCCTTGGCCAGCTCCACCCGCAGCTCCTGCAGCCGCCGCGGCACGTGCACCGCCCAGGTGGTGTCACGGAAGAAGCGCTTGATCTCTCCGACGATGTACGGCAGGGCGAAGGAGGTGAACTCCACCTCGCGCGACAGCTCGAACCGGTCGATCGCCTTGATCAGGCCGATCATGCCGGTCTGGACGATGTCCTCCATGTCGTCGCCGCGGCCCCGGAACCGGCCGGCCGCGAACCGCACGAGTGACATGTTCATCTCAATAAGAGTGTTGCGCGCGTACTGGTACTCGTGCGTGCCCTCTTCGAGCTCCGTCAGGCGCTGGAAGAACTGGCGCGACAGCTCCCGGGCGTCCCGGGGGGCCACCGTCTTCGGGTCCACGACTCCCGGCAGCGGTGCGTCACCCGTCCTGGCCTCGGCGTTCTCCTCGACGGTCCGCGCCTGCGACCGGATCACGGCGGTGTCCATCACCCTCTACCTCTCCCACGAAAGTCACGGCTCGACATCTGCTCAGGTCCTTCCGAGTTGCGGGTACCCAGGTCATGGCAGCGCATGCCCCCGGATTTTCGGACAGGTGGAAAACCGCTGGTCGCGGCCGGGAAACTCGGTGGCGGCCCGGTGGCGCACGGCCCATCATCACCCGTATGACCGGTATCGGCCAACCGGAGCCGGCCCGGCCCGGGCGAAGCCCCGGCCGGCGCGGCACGCTCACCGGCCCCCGGGGGCGGTCCGCGCGGTGCGGGCGGTTTCGCGGGGAGCGCGGCGCACCCGCCGGATCCCCGCGCGCGGTCGGCGGCCGAGGCGGCGGACGCGGTGTGCCGGGCCGGACGCCGGGGCCGAGTTCGCCGACCGTTTCACCGCCGGGGCGCCGGGCCCGGCCCGGCCGGCGGGAACGGCGACGAGCCGATCGCGCTGCGTGAGGTACCGGTGCGCGCGACCGAGCGGGCCGGACCCGGGCGCAGGGCCCCGCGGCCTCGCCCGACGCCCCTGCGCGCCACCCGAACCCGCCTTGCGCGCCACCTCAACCCGCCGCGCGCCACCTGAACCCGTCCTGTGCCGCCCGCGGATTTCCCCCAGGGCGGAACACCGCTCCCTTGCCCCGGCGTCCACGGCTCCTAGGCTGAAGAGGTGAGCAACCAAGTGCCGAACGAAGCCCGTGTCCTCCCGCTGCGCCCGCCGGCCGCCCGCCCGGCGGGCACCGTGCCACGTCAGGGGTCCGCCGCGCCCGCCCCCCGGGAACCCCTGTGGCGCGACCTGGTCGGTGACGTCCTGCGGCGCGAACGCCTCGCGCAGGAGCGCACCTTGAAGGACGTGGCGGAGCAGGCCCGGATCTCCATGCCCTACCTGTCGGAGGTGGAACGCGGCCGCAAGGAGGCTTCCTCGGAGGTCCTCGCGGCCGCCGCCCGCGCCCTCGGCCTGGGCCTCGGCGACCTGCTGTCGCGGGCCCAGGGCGAGCTCGTCCGCGTCACCTCGCGCTACACGGGCGGGAGTCGGGGCGCGTCACCGTCCTCGCACGACGGGCTGTGCCTGGCCGCCTGACGGCGGCCCGTCGCCGGCCGGTGCCTCACACCCGCACGAGGCGCCGGCTGAGCACCTCGTCCGCCAGCCCGTAGGCCACCGCCTCCTGCGCGGTGAACACCTTGTCGCGGTCCATGTCCGCGCGCAGCGTCGCCACGTCGTGGTGCGTGTGCCGCGCGAGCACCTCCTCCACCTGGGAGCGGATCCGCACCATCTCCTTGGCCTGGAGCGCCAGGTCGGAGACCGTGCCGCGCGCTCCGCCGGTGGCCGGCTGGCCGAGCAGCACCCGGGCGTGCTCCAGCACGAAGCGCCGTCCGGGATCCCCGCCCGCCAGCAGCACGGCCGCCGTGGAGGCCGCCTGGCCGACGCAGAACGTCGAGATCGGCGCCTGTACGAACGTCATGGTGTCGTAGATCGCCATCAGCGAAGTGAACGATCCGCCGGGGGAGTTGAGGTAGATCGAGATCTCGTTCTCCGGGGCCGCCGACTCCAGATGGAGGAGTTGCGCGATGACGACGTTGGCGACGCCGTCGTCGATCTCGGTGCCCAGGAAGATGATCCGTTCGTTCAGCAGCCGGCTGAACACGTCGAAGGACCGCTCGCCCTGGGCGGTGCGCTCGATGACGTGCGGAATCGTGTACGTGCCCATCACTGCAGTCCCATCCGTCGCCGGGTCGCGGCCGGGCGGATGTCGGCGAGCGACTCCACGACCCGGTCGACCATCCCGTACTCCCGGGCCTCCTCGGCCGTGAACCAGCGGTCCCGGTCACCGTCCCGGGAGATGGTCTCCGGGCTCTGGCCGGTGTGCTCGGCGGTGATCCGCTCGATGGTCCGCTTGGTGAACTCCAGGTTCTCCGCCTGGATCTCGATGTCGGCGGTGGTGCCGCCGATGCCGGCCGACGGCTGGTGCATCATGATGCGCGCGTTCGGCAGGGCGTAACGCTTGCCGGGCGCGCCGACGCTGAGCAGGAACTGCCCCATGCTCGCGGCGAATCCCATGGCCAGCGTGGAGACGTCGTTGGGGATCAGCTGCATCGTGTCGTAGATGGCCAGGCCCGCGTGCACCGAGCCGCCGGGGCTGTTGACGACCAGGCTGATGTCGGTGCGCGGGTCCTCCGCGGACAGGATCAGCAACTGGGCGCAGACCCGGTTGGCGGAGACCTCGTCCACCTGCGTGCCCAGCAGCACGATCCGCTGGGCGAGCAGTTGGGCGGCCAGGTGGTCGTCGAACCGCGTCGGAGGGGTGTCGCCCTCCTCCGCACGCGGCAGCAGGGCCGGCCCGGAGCCGGCGGTGAGTGGAGACATCGGTGCTCCCAATCGTCGTTGGCCGTGGTTCGCTCGTCACCCGGCGGGTGACGCCGCGGTCTCCACTCTCGGCCGGACGACGGGGCCGCGGGGCGTTTCTAGGCTTGCGGCAGATTCGCCACGGGCAGAGCGCTCACCTCTCGCGCAGGTGCCGGAAGAACGCCCGTACGTCCTCGACCGGCAGGCCCGGCTCCTCCATCGCGGTGAAGTGACCGCCCCGGTCGAACTCCGTCCGGCGCACGAGGTTCTCCGTGCGTTCCGCCTTGTGCGCAGGGGCAGTTGGAGTCCGGCGGGGAAGAGGGCGAGGGCGGCGGGCGCGGCCGATGCGGTCGTTGAGATCGTTGAGGTCGCGCTGCGTGAGGTCCGGGCGGCCAGGACCTGCGTCCGTTCCCGGACCCCGACGTCGTCGAGGACGACCAGGAAGAGGACCGGCCTCGATACCCCGGCCGGCAGCAACCCGATGAAGAGCTGTCGCCGAGGTGAGGCCGGAAGGCGCCATGGGATGTTCCTGAACGCGTGAGGTTTCGGTCCGTCACTCGCCGGGTGTGTCCAGCCGCCGGTCGGGCTCGGTGGTTGCGGCGGCGGCGTAGCGGCGGGCGAGTGTGGCGCAGGCTTCGCGAAGGGCCGGCGGGCCGACGACGTGCAGGTTCGCGTCGAAGCGGCCAAGGTCGGCTGCAAGGGCGGTCCAGGACCAGGATCCCGTGATGACGCGGCATCGCGTGGGACCGAGCGGTTCCACGATGCCGTCGGCGGTGTGGGGCACGACTTCCGAGGCGGGAAGATCCAGGATGGCCTCGCCCTGGCAGGGCCAGGCCGCATCAGTGCCGTCGGAGCCCCGGAAGCGGCTGGTGACGAACGCGGAGACGTCCCCGCCCGGCACCTGGCGTACGGTGAAGCGCGGACCGGTCGGCGTGCGCGGGGTCATGCGGTCGGTGCGGAAGGTGCGCCAGTCGTCGCGTTCGAGGTCCCAGGCCAGCAGGTACCAGTGGGTACGCCAGGCCACGAGGTGATGGGGTTCCACCCGGCGTCGCTGTGGTGCGGCCCCTTGGCGCGGGGTGTGGTCCAGGCGCAGTTCTTCGCGGCGCCGGATCGCGGTGCTCACGGTGGTGAGCAGATCCGGGGCGTGGGCCGGCGGGACGCCGGGACCGGGTGGGCGGACGGTGGCGATGCGGAGTGCCTCGATGCGCTGCCGCAGGCGCGCAGGGAGGACGTTCCTGATCGTCGCGAGCGCCCGGTCGGCGTCCTCCGCGATCGCGGGCTGGGCGGTGCTCTGCAGCGCGACGGCCAGAGCGACGACCTGCTCGTCGTCGAAGAGCAGCGGTGGCATCTGCGATCCGGGACGCAGACGGTATCCGCCGCCGGGGCCCTTGTCCGTGGCAACGGGGTAGCCCAGCGCGCGAAGGCGGCCGATGTCACGGCGCACGGTGCGCACGGTGACCTCCAGCCGCTCGGCCAGGTCGTCCCCGCTCCACTCCGGTCGTGCCTGGAGCAGAGAGAGCAGGGTCAGGAGCCGCGAGGACGTTTTCTGCACGCCTCCATCATGCGGAAAGTACAGGACAGATCCTGTCCTGTATGGATGCCATGCTGCATCACGGATTCCAGATCAGGGCATTCCGCCCGTCACTCGCATGCGCTTCATCCGGTGCATTTCCAAGCAGGAGCAGACCATGTCCGTCACCACCACCACGCATCTGAACTTCCGCGGCTCGGCCCGCGAGGCGCTGGCCTTCTACCGGTCCGTCTTCGGCGGGCACGCCGTCACGGTGACCTACAAGGACGCCGGCAACGTCCAGGACGAGAGCGAGGCGGACTGGGTGATGTGGGGCCAGGTCGTCGCCGACAACGGCTTCCACGTCATGGCTTACGACGTGCCCTCGGCGATGCCGTACGAGCAGGGCGCCAACCCGTTCTTCGTGTCCGTGCGCGGCGAGGACGCCGAGGAGATCAGCGCTCTGTGGCGGCGTCTGGCCGACGGCTCGAACGTGCTGCGCCCGCTGGGGCCCGCGGCGTGGGCTCCGCTGTACGGCATGCTCACCGACCGTTTCGGCGTGACCTGGGTCCTCGACGTCACGGCCCCCTACAGCGGCTGACCCGCCCCGGGGCGGGCGCCTCGCAACGGCTGCCCGCCCCGCTTGCTCTCGGCGTCGGCACGCCGACGGCAGCCGGCGCACACGGGAATCGGACCTTGTCACGCGCATGCGTCAGCTCGGCCGGACCGGCATCGAGTGGAAGAGCCCCGGCGTCCTCGACGTCACGTGGCCCGGACGGTACGGCCCCTGGCCCGGCCCCGCAGGGCCGAAGAGGGCAACGTCGTCCCCGGACACAGCACTACTGGTGACCTGAGTCGGAGCTTCGTCGAACGAAGGGGCCGACCGGACGCAGAGGAGCTTCCTCAAGCGGCTTGACACGACATGGCGGCCTCGGGTGGGGAGAACTACCGGAGCGGGATGTCGATCCCGTGCTCGTCCTCGGGGCGGGGGCCGTGGATGCGCCTGTCGGCTTCGGTGATGGCGATGTCGTTGATGCTCGCCTCGCGGCGTCGCATGAGGCCGCGCTCGTCGAACTCCCACAACTCGTTGCCGTAGCTGCGCCACCACCGGCCTGCCGCGTCGTGCCACTCGTACTGGAATCGGACGGCGATCCGGTTCTCGTGGAACCCCCACAGGCTCTTGCGCAGCGCGTAGTCGAGTTCGCGCTCCCACTTCTGCGCCAGGAAAGCGATGATCTCTTCGCGGCCGCTGACGAACGTGTCCCGGTTCCGCCACCGCGAGCCCGGTGTGTAGGCCAGTGCCACGCGCTGGGGATCGCGGGTGTTCCATGCGTCCTCAGCCGCCTGGACCTTCTGCAGGGCTGTCTCCCGCGTGAACGGCGGGTAGGGCGGACGATCTTCCGGCACTGCGGCCCCCTCATGTTGAGAACGGTCGTTCTCTATCAGTGGGGCTAAGATAGAGAACGACCGTTCTCAACGTCAAGGAGTTTCCGGATGCCGGCCCCGATCACCGAGGAACAGACCCGCCTGGACCGCGACGTCCTGCTCGACGCGGCGGAGAGGCTGTTCTACGAGCGGGGAATCCAGGCGGTCGGCATGGACGGGATCCGCGCGGCATCCGGTCTGCCCCTCAAGCGGATCTACCGGCTCTTCGCCACCAAGGAAGACCTCGTCGTTGCGGTGCTCAAACGCCGCGACCGGCGATGGAGGGACAGCCTTGCCGCCCACGTGGAACAACTCCCGGATCCTCGCGAGCGCGTCCTTGCGGTCTTCGACTGGCTCGCCGAATGGTTCGCGGAGCCCGGTTTCCGCGGTTGCGTCTGGGTCAATGCCCACGGTGAACTCGGCCCGTCGTCCGAGGCGGTACTCGCCGAAGTCCGATCGCACAAGCAGGCGTTCCGCGACCAGATCGCCGAGTGGGTGCACGCGGCCGGGGCGTCGGCGGCCGACCCCGTCTTCCTGCTCGCCGAAGGAGCCATCGTGACCGCCGGCATCACCGGGGACCCGGCCCCGGCCCGTCACGCACGCGCAGCCGTCGCGACGTTGCTCGGGGCGCCTTGACGGTCCCCGGCCGTACGGGCTCCGAACCCCGGTGCCGCCTTCTGCCGCGACGCCTCCCTTGAAGGGCCGTGTTCCGGTGGCCCGTCAGGAAACCCGATCGGCAACGCCGGTGAGCACTGCTAACCTCCTCCAGCTCGGATGTTCGATGATCGAGCGTCCGTTCCGAGGAGGGGGATCCATCCGTGTCAGGGAGACTCAGCAAACGAGGCCTGCTGTGGGGCAGTTGCCTCGCGGTGGTCGTGGGGGCGGCCGCCCCCGGCACCGCGTACGCGGCGGAGAAGGAGAACCTGCCGCCCGTGGTCCAGAACCTGCAGACCGAGTTCGAGGACTGCGCGACAGGTGACACGCTGGCCTACGTCGGAAGTCCTCCGGTCCTCACGGCCCGGCTGACCGATCCGGCCGAGGACGACCGCATCGGATACCCGGAGCAGGTCAACGCCGAGTTCGAGATCTGGTGGTCGGACGCGGACGGCGCCGAGCAGCGCCGCTCCCTCACCACCTCCCCGGCCTACCCGGACTGGATCCACCGGGTCACCGTCCCGTCCGACATCCCGGCCGACACCGTCATCTCCTGGCACGTCCGCGCCAACGACGGCAGGACGAACTCCGCCTGGAGTTCCGAGGAGCCCGGTGCCGCATGCCGGTTCGTCCACGACGACCGGAGCCCGGACGCTCCCGTCGTGAGCTCGCCGGAGTACCCCGCGGAGACGTGGTGGGTCGGCGGGGTCGGGGTCTACGGCAGCTTCACCATGGACTCCCCCTCGCCGGACGTCGTCGAGTACCGGTACAGCTTCATCGGCGGCCCGCACGGCACCGTCCGCCCCGCCGAGCCCGGCGGACCGGCCACCATCCGCTTCGTCCCGCTGAGCAGGGCCCCGGAGACCCTCAGCGTCCAGGCCCTCGACCGCGCCGGCCGGATGAGCGGACGCACCGACTACCGGTTCCACCCGAAGGCGGCGAGCGCGCCGGTCTCCCGCTGGAAGCTCGCCGACGCGGCCGGCTCCACCACGGCGGCCGCCGAGGCCGGCCAGGCGGCCCGGGCGGGGCGCGGCGTGACCTTCGGCGGCCCCGCGCCCTCGGGCACCCCGCTCACCTCCACGGCCGCTCTCGACGGCAGCGGTCACGGCTTCCTCACCACGGACGCCCCGGCCGTCGACAGCGGCAGCACCTTCGCCGTCGGCGCCTGGGTGCGCCCGGCGGAGACCGGCCGCGCCATGACCGTGCTGAGCCAGGACACCGCGTTCGGCACGGCCTATGCCCTCGGTCTGGAGGCCCCGGGGAACGGGACCGCCGCCTGGACCTTCACCCTCGGCGACGCGAAGGTCGCCGGCGGTGCTCCGGAGGCCGGTGAGTGGGCCTACCTGCTCGGCGTCCACGACACCGAGACGGGGTACGCCCAGCTCTTCGTCAACGGCCACGAGGTCGGCACCAAGGCCGAGGCCGCGCCGGTCGCGGCGGACGGCGCGTTCCAGATCGGCCGGATCCGCGGCAACAACGGCTACCGGCAGCGCTGGCACGGTGACATCGGCGACGTCCGCGCGTACGACCGCCTTGTCGTCCCGCAGGAGGTGACCGAGCTCGCCCAGCGCAAGCCGAAGCTGCTCGGCCACTGGTCGTTCAGCACGGCCGCCGACGGCACCACGCCCGAGAACAAGGGCGGTTCGCCGCTGCGGCTCGGGGCGGGCGCGTCGATCCACCGGGGTCCGGACGGCTGCATCCCCGACATCGACCCCGACTGCCCGTGGCAGCCGTACCCACTGGTCGGCGAGGGCAACCTGGTGCTGGACGGCGAGAGCGGCCACGCGGTCCTCGACGCCCCCGTGGTGGACACCGGTGACAGCTTCACCCTCGGAGTCGTCGCCAGGATCGGGGAAGCCGACGCCACCCGGCCGATGACGGTCCTCTCGCAGGCCGGTGAGCACACCGACGCGTTCAGGCTGCGCTACGACCCGTCGGAGTACGCCTGGCAGCTGATCATGCCGGAGCAGGACGAGGCGGGCGCGCCCGAGAAGGTCGTCTCGCAGGTCACGCGGTCGGACGGCAGCAGCGGCCATGGCACGCGGTTGGCCATCGTCTACGACGATGCGACCGACACGGTCAAGCTGTACGCCGACGGACACACGAGCACCGAGGCCACCGCCCGTCTCCGCAACGGCTGGACGAGCACCGGCCCGCTCCAGGTGGGACGTGCCCGCACGGCCGACGGCTGGGGCGAGTACCTGAAGGGCGACGTCGACGAGATCCAGGCGTTCGCGGGCGCTCTGCGTGACCTCGACGCCGGCAGCCTGGGCCACGAGACCGATCCCTGCCTGTGCGGCTGACGCCGCCGGGTTCGTCGTCCGCGGCTTCCGTGGAACAGGCTGGAGGAGGGGCGGCTCGCGGGTGGGGAGCGGCCGCTGTCCCCGGGCGGACGGTGCCCGGGGAGGGGCCCACCGGCGGTCCTGGGCCTCGGACACCGGACGACGCGACGGGAAGCGCTCCCGGCGGACCGGGCCGGCACGGCCGGCACCGGCCCCGCACGGGCGTCGGAGGTCTCGCAGTCGCCGCCTGCCGCCGGCGCATCCCCGGCTCAGGTCGCCAGGCGCGGCCCGTGGCGGCGGTCATGCGGATTCCGGCGGCCGCGCAGGCGGACCGGCCGCGCGACCGATGAGTTTCGCGGCGAGCACCGGTCGATACGGATGACCGCGTTCACCGCCCCAGGAGGTACTCATGACCACCGACGGATTCACCACCTGTCTCTGGTTCGACGGCCGGGCCGAGGAGGCCGCGCACTACTACGTCTCGGTCTTCAAGGACTCCGGCGTCGGACGGACCGTCCGCTACACCGAGGCCGGCCCGGGCCCCGCCGGTTCGGTGCTCACCGTCGACTTCGTGGCCAACGGCCAGAGGTTCGTCGCGCTGAACGGCGGCCCGCAGTTCAGGTTCAACGAGGCGGTCTCCTTCCAGATCGAGTGCGACGACCAGGAGGAGGTCGACCACTACTGGAACAAGCTCACCGAGGACGGCGGCGAGCCGGGCCCCTGCGGCTGGCTCAAGGACAAGTACGGCGTGTCCTGGCAGGTCGTCCCGAAGCGGCTGGCCGAGATGATCGGCGACACGGACCAGGAGAAGGCCGGCCGCGCCATGAAGGCCATGCTGTCGATGCACAGGCTCGACATCGCGGCTCTGGAGAAGGCCTACGCGGGCGAGTGACGACCGCGCCGGACGGGCGGGACGACGAGACCCCGCCCGCCCCTATCCGGCCTCGGCCTCGGCCGGAATCCCCCGGATCACCAGCCGCGAGTTCTCCGCGAGCGGCGGATCGGTGTTCCAGTAGTACGGCAACTGGATCAGCGAGATGGACAGGGCCCAGCCGCGGCCCCGCGCCCACTGCGCCTCGTCGGCGCCCACCGCCTCGCGGAAGGGACCGCGCGCCTCGGCGGGCAGCAGGTTCCAGGCGACGATCAGGTCGACGGCGGGATCGCCCACGCCCACGCTGCCGAAGTCGATGACCGCGGCCAGCCGTCCCCCGTCGACCAGCACGTTCCCGGGCGACAGGTCGCCGTGGGCCCAGACGGGCCGGCCGATGTGCTCCGGCACCCGCAGGGCCTGCTCCCACAGGGCCGTCAGCGCGCCGGTGCCGGCCCTGCCCGCCAGCCGCGCGATCGCCTCGCGCGTCGGCGCGTCCCGGGTCGCCAGCGGCACGCCCCGGTGACCGGCGGGCCCGCCCGCCGGATCGATCCGGCGCAGGGCGGTGACGTACTCCGCCAGGTCCCTCGCCAGCGGCCCGGGCTCCTGGAGCGCGCCGGCCACCGGGGTGGCGCCCTCCAGCCAGCGGTAGACCGACCAGGGCCACGGGAAGCCCTCGCCCGGCTCGCCCCGTCCGAGGGGCTCGGGCGCGGCGAAGGGCAGCCGGGGGCCGAGCCGGGGCAGCCAGTGCTGCTCGTGCGCCACGCTGCGCACGGCACCGGGATGCCGGGGGAGCCGCACCACCTTGTCCGCACCGAGGCGGAACATGGCGTTCTCGGTCCCCGCGGACCGCAGCCGCCGCACCGGCAGATCCGCCCACCGGGGGAACTGCCCGGCGATCAGCCGGCCGGCGAGCGAGGCGTCGACGTCCACCTCGTCCGGATGCATCCGCACGGCACACATGCCGCCCATCCCAGCGGCCGGCGGCGCGCGCCGTCCAGCGAATTCCACCGCACGGGCGTCCGGACGGCCGGCGCGCACCGCGCCCGTGCGCCGCCCACCCGGGCCGGCACACCGCACCCGCGCCGACACCCGTGTGACCGGCGCGGGGCGATGCGCAGGGTGCCGGGGGAGCGGACCGGTCACGGCTTCGGCTGCCCCGTCGCGCGCGGACCCGCGCGCGTTCCGCCGACGAGCCGTGCCCGCGCTCCGGCGCCCCACCCGGCCGTGGCATGATCGTGTCCATGCGTGAACGTGTTGTGGCCGCGTGCGACGGGGCTTCGAAGGGAAACCCGGGACCGGCGGGCTGGGCCTGGGTCGTCGCGGACGCCACCGAGACCCCGGCCCGCTGGGAGGCGGGGCCCCTGGGGAAGGCCACCAACAACGTCGCCGAACTCACCGCGCTGGAGCGCCTGCTCACGGCGACCGACCCGGACGTGCCGCTCGAGGTCCGGATGGACTCGCAGTACGCCATGAAGGCCGTCACCACCTGGCTGCCCGGCTGGAAGCGCAACGGCTGGAAGACGGCCGCCGGCAAGCCGGTCGCCAACCAGGACCTGGTGGTGCGCATCGACGAGCTGCTCGACGGCCGCACGGTCGAGTTCCGCTACGTGCCCGCCCACCAGGTCGACGGCGACCCGCTCAACGACTTCGCCGACCGCGCCGCCAGCCAGGCGGCCACCGCCCAGGAGGCGGCGGGCAGCGCCCTGGGCTCGCCGGAACCGCCGCCCGCGCCGGCCACGCCCGCGAAGGCGCCGCGCTCCCGGCCGCGGGGCGGCCCGGCACGGAACGCCAAGGCCTCCTCGGGCGGCGCCAGGGCCTCCTCGCGCACCATCAAGGCGAAGTTCCCCGGCCGCTGCCAGTGCGGCCGCTCCTACGCGGCCGGCGAGCCCATCGCCAAGAACGCCCAGGGCTGGGGCCACCCGGAGTGCCGCACGGCGGCCGAGAGCGCCTGACCGGCCCCCCGCAGGACCAGGCGTCGAAGGCGTGGAACGACGTGACTCCGGCAGGTCCGCCGCAGTCACGTCGTTCCACCGCAGTCACGTCGTTCCACGGCTGCATCGTGTCGTTCGGACCGGCCACGTCCGGCGTCCCGGCCGCCGGCGGGCAGTCGGCCCCGGGACGCCGGCGCCGCCACCCGGCCCCCAGCTGGTCGAAGCAGGCGCGGTGCGGCCGGAACACCGGGTCGTCGGGTCGTCGGGGGAGACCCCGGTGGCCACGGCCCGGAACGCGGCGAACGGCCGGTGCTCCCGTCCCGGTACGGCGGCGCCACCGACGCGCCCACCTCCTGCGGCGCCGATCCGGTGGGCCGGTCCGCGACACACACCCCTGCTACCCTGCGTCATTCCATGACTGCTTTCAGTGACGCCCGGGAGTGCGCGTGAAGGTCGCCTGCGTCGGTGGCGGGCCCGCCGGCCTCTACCTCTCGATCCTGCTGAAGCGGCAGGACCCCTCCCACGACGTCACCGTCCACGAACGCGACCCCGAGGGCTCGACCTACGGCTGGGGCGTGACGTACTGGCGGGGCCTGCTCGACACGCTCCACGCGCACGACCCGGAGACGGCGCGCGCCCTCGACGAGAACTCCGTGCGGTGGGACGAGGGCGTCGCCCACGTACGGGACCTGACGACCCGGCACTCCGGCGACCGGGGCCACGGCATCGGCCGTCACCGCCTGCTGGAGATCCTCGCCGCCCGGGCCCGTTCGCTCGGCGTGCGGCTGGAGTACGCGCACCCCGTCACCGCCGGCGACCTGCCCGCCGACGCCGACCTGATCGTGGCGGCCGACGGCGTCCACAGCGCGCTGCGCACCCGCCACGCCGACCACTTCGGCACCCGCCTCTCGACCGGCCGCAACCGCTACGTCTGGCTCGGCACCAGCAAGGTCTTCGACGCCTTCACCCACGCCTTCGTGGAGACCGGCCACGGCTGGATCTGGTGCTACGGCTACGGCTACGGCGCCGGACGCAGCACCTGCGTGGTGGAGTGCGCCCCGCAGACCTGGACCGGCCTCGGCCTCGACCGGGCGGGCGAGGCCGGCGGACTCGCCCTGCTGGAGAAGCTCTTCGCCCACGTGCTGGACGGCCACCCCTTGTTCGCCGGTCCCGCCGGCATGCGGTGGCCGGCCTTCCGCACGCTGACCAACCGCACCTGGTACCACGGCAACCTCGTCCTGATCGGCGACGCCGCCCACACCACGCACTACTCGATCGGCGCGGGCACCACCCTGGCCCTGGAGGACGCCGTCGCCCTGGCCGGCGCCCTGCGCGAGCACACCGCGCTCCCGCAGGCCCTCGCCCGCTACGAGCGGGAACGCCGGGCGGCCCTCCTGCCCGCGCAGAGCGCGGCCCGCTACAGCGCCCAGTGGTACGAGAACCTGCCGCGCTACCTGGACCTGCCCCCGGACCGCATGTTCGCCCTGCTCGGCCAGCGCCACTCGCCCCTGCTGCCCCACGTCCCGCCCCGGCTGTACCACCGGCTCGACCGGGCGGCCGGACGGCTGGAGACACTGCGCCGGTTCAAGCGCTGGCTGGGCCCGAGGCTGTCCCGGACCGCGCAGGCACGGGCCCTGGCCGCCCGGGACCGGCCCTGACACCGCCGGCGGGCCCCGCCCGCGGAACCGGTTCACCCGTGCGGGTGGTCCCCGTACGGCCGTCCGGCCGAGGCGATCCGTCCCGCGCCGGGTGACGGCGGATGACAGACTGACGTCATGGACGAGCGAACATTCGACAGGTCGGGCCAGCACGCATCCGTCGTCGGGCTGGGGACGTGGCAGCTGGGGGCCGACTGGGGGGAGGTCGACGACAAGGAGGCCCTCGCGGTGCTGGAGGCGGCGGCCGAGGCGGGGGTCACCTTCTTCGACACCGCCGACGTCTACGGCGACGGACGCAGCGAGCAGACCATCGCCGCGTTCCTGAGCGGCAGGCCCGACCTGCACGTGCTCGTCGCGACGAAGATGGGCCGCCGGGTCGAGCAGATCCCCGAGAACTACGTCCTGGACAACTTCCGCGCCTGGAACGACCGTTCGCGCCGCAATCTCGGCGTCGACCGCATCGACCTGGTGCAGCTGCACTGCCCGCCCACACCCGTGTACTCCACGGACGAGGTGTTCGACGCGCTGGACACCCTGGTGGAGGAGGAGCGCATCGCCGCGTACGGGGTCAGCGTCGAGACCTGTGCCGAGGCGCTGACCGCGATCGCCCGGCCGAACGTGGCGAGCGTGCAGATCATCCTCAACCCGTTCCGGATGAAGCCGCTGCGCGAAGTGCTCCCGGCCGCCCGGGAGGCGGGCGTGGGCATCATCGCCCGGGTCCCGCTGGCCTCCGGCCTGCTGTCCGGCAAGTACACCAAGGACACGGTCTTCGCCGCGGACGACCACCGCACCTACAACCGGCACGGCGAGTCCTTCGACGTGGGCGAGACCTTCTCCGGCGTCGACTACGACACGGGCGTCGAGGCCGCCGCCGAGTTCGCCGCGCTCGCCCCCGAGGGCTACACCCCGGCCCAGCTGGCGCTGCGCTGGATCATCCAGCAGCCCGGCGTGACCACCGTGATCCCCGGCGCCCGCTCACCCGAGCAGGCCCGCGCCAACGCGGCGGCCGCCCGGCTGCCGGAGCTGTCCGACCGGACGCTGGCCGCCATCCGCGACCTGTACGACCGGCGCGTCAAGGACCAGGTGGAGTCCCGCTGGTAGAGCTCTGCGCTACGGCTCCAGGAGCAGCTGCCTCTCCTGCTCCTGGTCGCCGGAGGCGGCGCCCTGGTCGCGTGCGGTGAAGGCGTGGCCGAGCGCGTCGGACGCCCGCTGCACGGCCTCCGGGGTGCCCTGGACGGTGACGGTCACGGGCTCCGACAGGCGAGCGGTGCCCGCTGCCCCGCCCCCGCCGCCCTGCGCGCCCCCGTCCGGCCCCGTGGCCGTGACGTTGCCGAAGGTCGCCGTGCGGACCGTCGCGTTCTCGCCGGAGGGAAGCTCCTCGGGCGCGCCGAACACCTCCTCCAGGGCCCGGACGACCGCTCGCGCGTCGTCCACGCCTCCGCCGCTGAGCGTCACGGTGAGCTGTGTACCGGACATGCGTCCACGACCTCCTAGAACCTGAGCGTGACGGGGTCCGTGTAACCGTCCGCCGATCCCTGAAACCGGCCGGGCGCACCCGGGACGACGGCCTTCCGCGGGGAACACGCAGGAGGAGAAGTACGCAGGTCGTTCGAACAGGGAGGGCGCAGTGACGGACTCGGCGCAGGACGCGGCCAGGCGCGAGGGGCGCGACGAGACGCAGGACGTGGCCAGGCGCAAGGGGCGCGACGAGGCGCAGGACGTGGCCAGGAGCAAGGGGCGCGACGAGGCGCAGGACGTGGCCAGGAGCAAGGGGCGCGACGAGGCGGAGGACGTGGCCAGGCGCAGGGGGCGAAACGAGACGGAGGACGAGAGAGCCGACCGCATGTGGCAGGAGCTCATCCAGGAGATCCGCGTGGCCCAGATGGGCGTGCAGATCCTCTTCGGCTTCCTGCTCACCGTGGTGTTCACTCCGAAGTACGACGACCTGGCCGACACCGACCGGGTCATCTACATCGTCACGGTCGTCCTGGGCGCCTGCGCGACCGGCGCCCTGATCGGCCCGGTGTCCCTGCACCGCCTGGTCTCCGGCCGGCGCGTGAAGCCGCAGGCGGTGCGGTGGGCCTCCCGGATGACGTTCCTCGGCCTGGTGCTGCTGCTCGCCACGACGACGGCCTCGCTGCTGCTGATCCTGCGGGTGGCGACCCACGACGACTTCGTGCCCTGGCTGGTCAGCGGCGTGGTGCTGTGGTATCTGCTGTGCTGGTTCGGGATACCGCTGTGGACGCGGCACCGGTACACGACGCAGTCGCCGCGGACGACGCGCTGACGGACGGCGCGGTGACGACCGGCGCGGTCAGCTGCCGGTCGTGCGCGCGGGCAAGCAGCAGCAGGGCGGCGGTCGCGCCGATCAGCGCGCAGAACATGTCCCACTGGGTGTCCCACACGTCGCCCTGGGTGGCGAGGAAGGCGTCCGCCGCGTGGCCGCCGGCCACCGCGGCCGCCCACTCCAGCATCTCGAAGACGGCGCTGAAGGCCAGGCAGGCGCACACCGTCAGCGGTGCCAGCCAGCGGCTGCCGCGCAGCGGCGAGGTGCGCACCAGCACCTCCCGCACCAGCACGGCGGGGACGAAGCCCTGTACGAGGTGGCCGAACCGGTCGTAGGGGTTGCGCTCCAGCCCGAAGGTGTCCCTGACCCAGTCGCCGAGCGGCACCTCGGCGTAGGTGTAGTGGCCGCCCGCCGTCAGCACCACCGCGTGGGCGGCCAGCAGGCAGCACAGCAGGTTCGTCAGGGGGAAGCGCCGCCACAGCAGTACGACGAGCGGCAGCCCGGTGATCACCCAGACCGTCTCCAGGAACCAGGTCAGGCGGTCGTGCGGCCCCCAGGCCGACAGGGCCAGCACCGCGACCACGGCCCAGGCGAGGACCACGGGCAGCGGACGTCCTGGCGCGGGTGAAGCGGTGGGCGCGGCGGACATGGGCGGGCTCCTCTCGACGGGAGCCCATCGTGGCGGCGCGGGTCCGCCGGCCACATGAGTACGGCTACTCAGCTGGTCGCGCGTCCGCCCTCGGCGAGGACGCCGGCCAGGAAGTCGTCGATACGGACCTCCTCCTGCCCCGCGGCGACCAGCTCGTAGGTCTCGCGCAGGAAGGCGGAGACCGTCGCGGCCCACGCGAACACCACGGCGTGGTGCCGCCCGCCGTCGGCCCGGGCGTCGCCGTAGAACTCCATGCGCAGCTCCTGCCAGGTGCCGCGCGACTCGGGGCGCATCCGCACGTCCCCGACGCCGACCGGACGCGTCAGGCCCTCGGCGACCATCTCGCGGTCCAGCTGCCAGCGGGCGAGCACGCGGCCGTCGTGGCTGAAGACCACGGTGACGGCGAACGGGTCCGCGGCGTCGTAGCTCAGGTGGGCGAGGACGGGAAAGCGGTCCGTGTCGCCCGCCTGGAGCTGCACCACCAGCGACTTGTGCACGAACGAGTTCACGAGAGGGCCTCCGGGAAGAACCGACGTAGAGCCCTCTACTACCCCCGATCCGCGCAAGATGCTCGGCTCTCCAGGTGATTCCCGCGGGCCCCGCGCAGCGGCCCGGCACAGCGGGCGACGGCCCGCCGCAGCTCCTCCGGGCGCCGGACCACGGCCTCCCCGTGCAACGCGCCGGCGCCGTCGGCGGCCGGTTCCCCGGCCGCCTTCCGCCGGCCGCCGCGCAACCCCGTGCGCCGCTCCCGCAGGCGCGGCCCGGGACCGGCGGATCCGTCGGGGCGCCGGCAGCGCGCGGGCACGGGGCGCACACCGCTTCCGCCGCCGGCCGCGACGCGGAAGACTCGCCACGGCGGTGACGGAAGAGGGAACGCGGGAGAGGGAACCATGACACGACCGGACGTCGGGACGGCGCCGCGCCGCTGCGCGCAGTGCGGCGGGTACGAGTACGGCGGCGCCCCCGGCTGTGCCGCCTGCCGCGCCCTGGTGGACTCCATCGTGGAGGAGGCCTGGGCCCGCTTCCTGCGCCCCTGGGGCGTCGGCGACGCCGGGCAGGAGCGCGCCCTCGCCGAGATGGTGGCGGCCGAACCCGACCGCCACGACTGGCGGGTCGTGGACACGGCGCTCGACCGGCTGGTCTGCTCCGGCTGCGGCGGCCGGCTCGGCCGCGGTCCCGTCGGCTGTGCCGCCTGCGACCTCGCCCACGGCTTCCGCTACGCCGCGATCGAGACGGACCGGCCGGGGGTCCCGCCGGGCAACGAACACGCGGTCCGGGTCAACGTCTCGGTCGTGCGCCGGCCCCACGTCACCTCCGGCGACGAACTCCTCGTGCGGCGCCTGCTGCTGCCCGCCCTGCTGGCGGGCCTCCTGCCGGGCACCGAGGAGGCACAGCGGATGAGCGCCCTGGTCAAGCGGGCCCCGGCGGCGCGCCGCGTCCACCTCGCCGAGCGAGCCGTCGAGGACATGCTCCGCAACGGGCCCGCCCCGCGGTGAGCGCGGGGCGGGCCGGCCCTGCGGTCACCGTCAGCCGAAGGCGTCGCGCAGCGCGGGCAGCAGGGTCTTCTCCGACCAGTCCAGGTACGCCGGCTGCGACTCGCCGCCGATCTGGACCAGGGCGATCTCCGTGAACCCCGCCTCGGCGTACGGCCGTACGGCTTCCACGAAGTCCTCCGGGTCGTCGCCGCACGGGATCGACCCGGCGACGTCGTCGGGCGTGACGAACTGGGTCGCCGCCTCGAAGGCGTCCGGGTGCGGCAGCTCCGAGTTGACCTTCCAGCCGCTGCCGAACCAGCGGAACTGGGAGTGCGCGCGCTTGACCGCGGCGTCCCGGTCGGGGTCGTAGCACACCGGAAGCTGCCCCACGCGCGGCTTGCCCTCACCGCCGTGCCGGTCGAACGCCTCCAGCAGCCCCGCCTTGGGTTCCGTGGCGATCACCAGGTCGCCGAGCCGGCCCGCGAGCGCGCAGGACCGCTCCCCGGAGACGGCGATGCCGATGGGCGGCGGCTGGTCCGGCAGGTCCCACAGCCGTGCGGACTCCACGTCGAAGTGCGTGCCGCGGCGGTTCACGTGCCCGCCCTCGAACAGGGCGCGGATGATCCCCACCGCCTCCTCGAGCATCTCGTGCCGCACGTCGACGGACGGCCAGCCGCCGCCCACCACGTGCTCGTTGAGGTTCTCGCCCGAGCCGAGGCCCAGCCGGAAGCGGCCCTCGGACAGCAGCTGCATCGTCGCCGCCTTCTGCGCCACCACCGCGGGGTGGTAGCGGAACGTCGGACACGTCACGTACGTCATCAGCGGAATGCGCGAGGTGGCCTGGGCGGCCGCGCCCAGCACGCTCCAGGCGTACGGCGAGTGACCCTGGGAGCGCAGCCACGGGAAGTAGTGGTCCGAGGTCACCGAGAAGTCGAAGCCGGCCGCCTCGGCCCGCACCACGTGGTCGACGAGCTCTCGGGGGCCGGCCTGCTCGGTCATCATCGTGTATCCGATCTGCACCATGACCGCCGAGTCCCCGGCCCGGGGGACCGAAAACGGTGCGGTCGGCCCCCGCCGGCCGGGGCAGGATGCCGTCATGAGCGCCCGCCCGCTGCCCGTCGCCGCCCCCGCCGCCCAGGGAGTCGACGCCCTCGGCGTCCACGCCTTCCTCGACGCCCTCGACGCCGCACCCGGCATCGAGCCGCACAGCCTGATGATCGTGCGCCACGGCCGTCTCGTGGCCGCCGGCTGGTGGGCGCCGTACACCGCCGAACGCCCCCATCTGCTGTACTCGCTCAGCAAGAGCTTCACCGGGACCGCCGCCGCCCTCGCCGAGGCGGAGGGGCTGCTCGACTTCGACGCCCCGGTCGTGTCGTACTTCCCGGAGTTTGCGGCGGACGTCACCGACCCGCGCAGCCGGGCGATGCGCGTACGGCACGTGGCCTGCATGGCCAGCGGCCACGTGCGCGACACCGTGCAGGAGGCGTACGCGCTCGACCCCGCGGAGCCCGTCCGGGGATTCCTGCTGCTGCCGCCGGACCGGGACCCGGGCACCGTCTTCGCCTACAACCAGCCCGCCGCCTACACGCTCGCCGCGATCGTGCAGCGCGTCACCGGCCGGCCGCTCACCGCCTACCTGCGGCCCCGGCTGCTGGACCCGCTGGGCATCGGCGAGGCCGCCTGGCTGCGCGACCGCTCCGGCCGCGAGATCGGCTTCAGCGGGCTGCACGCCACCACCGACGCCGTCGCGCGGCTCGGCCGGCTGTACCTGTGCGACGGGGTGTGGGAGGGCCGGCGGCTGCTGCCGGAGGGCTGGACGGCCCGGGCGGCGCGCGCGCACGTCCCGACCGCCGGGGCCACGGGCGAGCGGGACCGGCAGGACTGGGACCGGGGCTACGGCTTCCAGTTCTGGATGTCCCGGCACGGCTACCGCGGCGACGGGGCGTACGGCCAGTTCTGCCTGGTGCTGCCCGGGCAGGACGCGGTGATCGCGGCGACGTCGGCGACCGAGCGGATGCAGGAGTACCTGAACCTCGTCTGGCGGCATCTGCTGCCCGCCTTCCGCCCCGCGCCGCTGCCCGGCCGCGAGGCCGCCGACGCGGCCCTGCTCGAGCGGCTGCGGGGACTGGCGCTGCCGCCGGCCGCGGGCGCGCCCGGGCCGCCGGGCGGGGCACGGGCCTGGTCCGGTGCCGGGTTCACCCCGTCCGGCGGCGTCTGCGCGGAGCAGCCGGGCCTGACCGGGGCCGCGGTCCTGCCGGGCGCGGACGGCTGGACGCTGACCCTCACGGAGGACGGCCGGAGACTGGACCTGCGGCTGGGCCGGGGCGGCTGGACCGTCGCCGAGGAGCCCGTGCCGACGGCGGTGAGCGGCGGCTGGCGCGCGGACGGCACCCTCGCCGTGGAGGTGGTGTTCCTCGAGACACCGCACCGGCTCGCGGTCACGTGCTCCCTGCCGGACCGCACGTTCACGGCGCGATGGCGCACCCGGCCGCTGCACGCGGGTCCGCTCCGCTCCCTGCGGGCGCCGCGCGGCTCAGGCTGAGGCCGGGCGGAACGTCCGCAGGAAGGCGGCGAGCGCCTCCCGGTTCGCCGGGTCCGCCCAGTCGGCGGCCGGGGTGGTCCACCGCAGGGAGAAACCGCGCCCGCCGCCCAGCAGGAAGCCCCGGCCCAGGGTGCGCACACGCGTGCCGCCGGCCTGCGCGTACCACTCCATGTCGGCCGCCTCGCGCCCCTGGTACGTCGTCGCCCGGATCTCGCCGATCCGCCGGTACTCCCCGGACCGCTCCAGGCCCGGCTCGACGTCGTCGCGCCAGACGGCGACGGGGTCCGGGCCCACGCGTTCGCTGTAGGTGACCGCGAGCGTGCGCGGATCGCCGTCCGCGCCGAAGACGACCCGGTAGGCCAGGCCGGACACGCGCGAGGTGCGCTGCCGCTGCCAGTCGGCGGGCAGCGCGAGGGAGAACCCCTCCGGCGCCCGGTACGGGCGGAAGCCGGAGGGCACGGCGGCCGACGGGGACGGGGCGGGCGCCGCGGAGGCCGGGGGACGGGACGGCACGTCGGCGGCGGAGCCGCCCGTGCCGGGCGGTCCGTGGGTCGCGGCGAGCACGGCGACCGCGGCGACCGCGGCGGTGACGACGGCCAGGAGGGTTCCGGCGGCCGCCGCCCGTCCGCTCCACCGCCGGCCCACCGCGCGGGCGGCGGCGTACCTGCCGCGCAGGCGGGGACCGGGCACCGTCCCCGCGGCCGCCCCGGGGTCCTCGGCCAGGACGCGCGTCAGGGCCTCACGGGCCGCCGGACGGCTCAGCCGCTCGCGGGAGTCCTTGCGCAGCAGCCCCTGGACCGTCTTGGTGAGCGGCCCGGCGCGCACCGGCGTGCGCAGCGGCAGCCGGTCCACCGCCTTCAGGGTGGCCTCGGGGCGCTCCCGTTCCCGGAAGGGCGGGCGCCCCTCGACCATCGTGTAGAGGATCGCGCCCAGTGCCCACAGGTCCGCCGCCGGCCCGACCCGCTCGTCGCGGGCCTGCTCCGGGGAGGCGTAGGACGGTGCCGTCAGCCGGGGGGCGAGGGTCGCGCCGGCGAGCCCGTAACCGGTGACGACGACGGAACCCTCCGCGCGCACGAACACCTGCCCGGGGCTGAGCTCACCGTGGGTGATGCCCTCGGCGTGGGCCGCGTCCAGCACGTCGAGCAGCTCCAGGCCGAGGCGCGCCGCCCGCACGTGGTCGAACGTGCCCCGCTCGGCGAGGAGCACGGCCAGCGGTGTGCCGTCGATCCACTCGGTGACGGTCCACAGCGCACCGGCCTCCTCGACGGCGTCGGTCACCGTGGCGGTCCGGCCGGGACACAGCCGGGCCATGGTCTCGTACGTGCGTAGGACGCGCGCGGCGGCCCGGCGCCCGCCCGAGCCCGGTTCGTCCGGGAGCCCGGTCCGCGTGACGAGGCACGGGCGGGACGTCCGGACGTCCCGCCCGTACCAGCAGATGCGCCGGGGTTCGCGGTGGACGATCTCGAGCAGCCGGTACCGGCCGGCGACCAACTGGTGTGTGGAGACGTGCGCCCTGCCCATGGCCATCCCTCGCTGAACCCGTGGTCCTCACCTTTCCCTGGGGTACGGCGGGCGGGGCGGGGCGCGTTCAACGGAATTCCGGCCCGGGGGACTTACTGTCTTCAGATCAGGACAAGCGGACGTGCGTGCGAGAGGAAAAGCGCCCCTCCGGGCGGCGCTGTCCCTCACCTCGGACGACGTGCCCGGACCGGGTGGACCGAAATTCCGCTCCGGCCCCGGCGGAAACCAAGGGCACCGGACCGACCTGGTGGTAACCGCCGGTAAAGGAAAGGTGGTGAATGCAGGGAACTCGCCGTCGTCCGGCCGGAATGCGACGCCGGGATCCCCGCCCTTCCCGAACGCCCCGCCCGGCTCCCCTCAGCGCAGCCCGAAGCGGTCCGCCCAGGCGATCAGGTCGCCGGTGGTCGCGTTGCCCCCGCACACCACCAGCCCGAGCCGCGCGCCGTCACCGACCCGCTCCACGACGTGCCGGGCGGCGGGCAGCAGGCACCCGGCGGCCGGCTCGGCCCACACCTTGGCGTGGTCGGCGAGGTCCAGCGAGCCCCGTACGGCCTCCCGGTCGGGCACCACGAGCACCTCGGTGACCAGGGCCGAGACATGGTCGTACGTCAGCCGCGACACGGCGGGCGCGCTGAGCGTGGACACGATCGACGACAGCGCGACCGGCACCGGGCCGCCCGCCGCCAGTGCCTCGGACATGGCCTGGGCGCCCTCGGTCTCCACGCCCCAGACGCGCACGCCGGGGCGACGGGCCCGCAGGGCCGCCGCGACACCGGCGATCAGCCCGCCGCCCCCGACGCTGACGAGCACGTCCGTCAGCTCGCCGGCGTCGTCGGCGAACTCGAGCCCGACGGTGCCCTGCCCGGCGATCACCACCGGGTCGTCGAAGGGGTGGACCAGGGTCAGCCCCTCCTGCTGGAGCCGCGTCATGAGCGCGAACGCGCCGTCCATGTCGTCGGCCAGCCGCACGGACGCGCCCGCGGTCCGCGCGATCTCGACGGCCCGGGCGGGCGCCGAGCGCGGCATGACCACCGTGGCCTTCACGTCGAGGTCGGCGGCCATGACCGCGAGCGCGATCCCGTGGTTGCCGCCGCTGACCGCGACGACCCCGGCGGCCCGCTCGGCCTCGCTCAGGGACAGCAGCTTCGCCGCCGCCCCGCGCACTTTGAACGAGCCGGTGCGCTGCAGCAGTTCCAGTTTCGCGGTGACCGGGACGCCGAGCAGCGCCGACAGCCCCGGACTCGGCACGGTCGGGGTGCGTACGACGTGTCCGGCGATCCGCTCCGCCGCGGTCTCGATCTCCGGGATGCCGATCACAGCAGTCACCTCTCCGGCACGGGGTCACGGCGCGCCGTACGAACCCTGGCCCGCCGAGGCGGCCAAGGTCAACACGGAGCGGCCGCCTCACAGGTTCCGGCGCACGAGGAAGTCGAGCAGCGACCTCAGCTCGTCGGCCGCGCGGGCCCGCAGGGGCAGGCCGGCGAGCGCCGTCTCCGCGGCGGTGAGGTGGCGCCGCGCCTCGGCCAGCGCGGCGCACCGGCCGCCCGCCTCCTCGACCAGCGCGGCCGTCTCCCCGGGGTCGGCGCCGGTCCGCAGGAGGGCGGCAAGGCGGTCGGCCGCGGGGGAGTCGAGCGCGGCCAGCACGGGGAACGTCTTCTTGCCCTCCCGCAGGTCGCCGTGGACGGGCTTGCCGGTGACCGCGGGGTCGCCCCAGATGCCCAGCACGTCGTCGACGATCTGGAAGGCGATGCCCAGGTGCCGTCCCGCCCGGTCCAGGGCGGTGGCCGTCCCGGGCGCCGCGCCGCCGAGCACGGCACCCAGCGCGGCGGCGCAGCCCAGCAGCGCGCCCGTCTTGTGCTCGGCCATGCTCCGGTACTCCGCCAGGCTCACCCGCCCCGGCCCGGTCCAGGGACGCGTCGCGAACAGCAGGTCGTCGGCCTGCCCGCTGACCAGGTCGCCCAGGGCCGCGGACAGCGTCCGCACGGCCCCGGGGCCGCCCGGCTCGGCGGCGAGCGTCCCGACGGCCAGCGCGAACAGCGCGTCGCCCGCGAGGACCGCGGGTCCGGTGCCGTACGCCTTCCACACGGCCGGGCGGCGTCGCCGGGCCGCGTCGCCGTCCATGATGTCGTCGTGCAGCAGCGAGAAGGCGTGCACCAGCTCCACCGCGACGGCCGCCGCCACCCCGGCCCGCCCGGGCGCACCGGCCGCCTCGGCCCCCAGCACGGCCAGCGCCTGCCGCACGCCCTTGCCGCCGGAGGCGGCGGCCGGAGCGCCGCCCACCTCGCACCAGCCGAAGGAGTAGGCGGCCATCTCCCCGACCCAGGGATGCAGCCGTCCGACGGCCTCGGCGAGCGCGGGCCGTACCAGCGCGCGGCAGCGGTCGAGGACCTGCGGGGCGTGGACGGGCGCGGTGGAAGGGAGCGCGGTCACCGGGCGGCCTCCGTCGTGCCCGCGTCCACCGCGGTGCAGAACTCCTCCTGGGCCCGCGCCACCATCTCCCGGGCGTGCCGGAGCCCGATCCGCTCCAGTGTCCGCGCCAGGTCGGCCAGTTCGGCGGCGGTCTCCGCCCGGTCCCGGCCCAGCCTGGCCAGTGACTTGGCCAGTCCGAGCCGCGCCAGCGCCTCACCGCGCGGCTCGCGCATGGCGCGGAACTCCGTCAGCGCCAGCTCGTACAGCTCGCGGGCCTCGGCGTAGCGCCCGGCCCGGTACAGGACGTTGCCGCGCATCTTGTGGTTGTAGGCCAGCGCGCTGGACAGCTTCATCGCCCGGCAGGTCGCCTCCGCCTCGGACAGCAGGGCCAGCGCCCGCTCGGTGTCGCCGTCGCGCACCGAGACGACGTCGGCCAGTCCGCGCAGCGCCCAGGCGTGGCCGCGCCGGTCGTCGGCGCGCGCGGCGATCCCGGCCGCCTCCTCGAACAGGGCGTACGCGGTGTCGTAGGCACCGGTGTTGCGGTGCATCTGCGCGATGCCCTCCAGTGCCCACACCGTGTGCCGGGCCTCGCCGCGCCGCCGGGCCTCGGCCAGCAGCTGCTCGTGGAGCCGGCCCACGGCCTCGTAGTCGCCCTGGATGCGTCCGGTCTCGGCCAGGCCCGCCAGGGAGTAGCCGCGCACGACGACGTCCCCGCCGCGTTCGCCGAGGTCGGCCGCGAGCTGGAGCAGCCGCCGGGCGAGGGGGAGCGCGCCGCGCTGCCGGGCGAGGGTGCCGCCGCTCCACAGCGCCCACGCCATGGCCGCGACGTCCCCGGCCTCGCGGGCCGCGCGGTAGCTGGCCTTCCACGCCCGGTCCGCCTCCTCGACGCGGCCCAGCCGGCGGTGCGCCTCGGCCACCGCGAGCCCGGAGCGCGCCGCCTCGCCGTGCTCGCCGGCCCGCTCGGCCGCCTTCAACTGCTCGGTGCCGGCGGCCAGTACCTCGGTCAGCGAGGAGTTGACGGACAGGGTGGTGAGAGCGCCCTGGTACTCCGGGGCGAATGCCTTGCCGTACATCGATGCCTTTCGTCCGTGTGCACACCGTCCGGACGCACCCTGTGCACACTTTGTGTATACGCGGGATGTATACGTGATGTGTATACGTGGCGTGTATACGTAGTGTGTATAGCGCGTCCGGAATCAGCCCTGGCCAGGGGCCAGGGCGTCACCTGTCGCAGGTCAAGACGTCGGTGGAGCGGACGGGGTTGCCCGTGAGGCGCAGATCACGCCACGGGGTGTCAGTGCTGCTGCGCCTTCTGCGGCGTCACCTCGCTCGGCCGGACGACGACGTACCCCTCGCCCTGGAGCATC
Source organism: Streptomyces sp. NPDC052701 (assembly GCF_040678355.1). Classification (NCBI taxonomy): domain Bacteria; kingdom Bacillati; phylum Actinomycetota; class Actinomycetes; order Kitasatosporales; family Streptomycetaceae; genus Streptomyces; species Streptomyces sp. NPDC052701. The sequence goes on along the minus strand of NZ_JBFATO010000036.1, from coordinate 23,620 downwards.
AGCTGCACCGCCTCCCCGGAACCGCCGCGCAGCATCGACCCGATGGACTGCGAACGGTGCAGGGAGGTGGCCAGGCCCGCCGTCCAGCCCACCACCGCGTCCGTGTCGACGTACACCGGGTACTGCGGCGAGACCGGGATGACCACCGGAGTGCCCTCGCACACCAGCCCCAGCCGGCCCTGCCCCGTGAAGACGCTGTTGAACAGGCCGCCCCCGGCGATCCCCGCGCCCTTGACGGTCGCGATGCGGTAGGACAGCGAGGCGTCGAAGCACAGGACGTTGCGGCCGTTGACGGTGAACTCGTCGCCCGGGTCGACCTCCACGACGAAGACGTTCTGCGCCTCGTGCGCGAACCAGGCCTCGCCCTGTCCGCGCACCGCCATCAGCGGCAGTCCTTCCCCGGTGACCGCGCGTTTGAGCATGCCGCCCACGCCCTGGCCCTTGCGCTCGAACTGGAGGCTGCCGCGGTAGGCGACCATCGCGCCCTGCCGGGCGAGCATCTCGCCGTTCACCGCGTACCGGATGCATTTGGCGTTCTGGACGGTCATGCCCGGCGCCGTGGCCGGCTGCACCATGTGCTCGCTGGAAAAGAGATCACCCTTCATACGGGCATCCTCACCCGGACGGCCTCCTTTCGCCTAGGACCCCGGCTCGCGCGCGGGTGACGGCCGGTGCCGCCCGCCGTCAGCCGCCGAAGAGCTGCGTCCAGTACGTGCCCGCCCGGCCGCCGCCGGCGAAGCCGATCCCGAGATGCGTGAAGTCGGGTTTCAGGATGTTGGCGCGGTGGCCCGGGCTGTTCATCCAGCCCTCCACCACCTCGGCGGGGGAGCGCTGCCCGCAGGCGATGTTCTCGCCGATCGAACGCCGGCCGGCGCCCGCGGCGGCGGCCCGGTCCCAGGGACGGCCGCCGTCGGGGCAGGTGTGGGAGTAGAAGCCGCGGGCCGCCATGTCCGCGCTGTGCGCCTGCGCGGCGGCGGCGAGGCGCGGGTCGGGGGCGAGCGGACGCAGTCCGGCCCGCACGCGCTCCCGGTTGGTGAGACCGACGACGTCGGCGGTCGTGCGGGCCAGGCCGTCCGGGGTGAGCGGCCCGGCCCACACCGCGGTCCAGTACGTGTCGCCGGAGGGGCCACCGCCCGCATGCGCCAGGCCGGCGTGGGTGAAGGCCGGGGCGTACAGGACGCGCCGGGCCGCCTCGGTGCGCCGGCAGTACGCGAGGAACTCGGCCGGTGTGCGCGGGCCGCGGACCAGGTGCTCGCCGATCGTGAGGTACGCGTATCCGGCGGAGGTGACCCGCTGGTAGACGGAGACGCCGTCCCGGCTCTCGACCCCGAGGAGGTCTGCTGCGGCCATCGCCGCGGCGTGGGCCCGGGCGGCGGCCATCAACCGGGCGTCGAGGGAGACGGGCGGTGAACCGGCCGCCGTACGGGCCTGGTTGACCGGACCGAGCAGGCCGTCGGGGTCGAGGGAGGGAGCGGACGGCGCAGTGCCGCCCCCCGGGGGCACGGCGGCCGGGGCGGGACGGGAAGCCCCGGCCGGGCCGCCCGGGACCGGCGCGGGTGCCGGGGGCGCGGGCGCGTCGTCCACCTCCACGCCGAAGTCCCGCGCCAGACCGGCCAGTCCGTCGGCGTACCCCTGCCCCAGGGCCCGCAGCTTCCAGCGGTCGCCGCGACGGTAGACCTCGGCGAGCAGCAGGACGGTCTCCTGGCCGGGACGCGGCGGGGCGAACCGGGCGAGCGGACCGCCGCCCGCGTCGCCGACGTGCAGCGTGGGGGAGGGCAGGCGGCTCAGGGGGGTCCCCGGCTCGCCGGGGCTGACGGCCACCGTGACCCGGGTGACGCCGGCGCGCAGCCGCGCCGGATCGACGGTGAGCGTGTCACCCCGCAGCCGGACGCCCGGGGCGTCGGGCTGGTTGTAGAACACGAAGTCGCCGTCGTCCCGCACCTTGCCGCCGTCGTCCGTGAGCAGCGCGGACACGTCGAAGGGACCGGGTACCCGGACGGTCACGACGCCGTCCGGAAGGGGCAGGTTGCCCCCGGGTGCCAACTCGCTCATCGCGCCGCCCTGCTGTCGTCCGCCGGACCGAGGGGATGGTGTCCGGACAACGGCCACCGGGGCGCGGGGGTTCCCGCCCGGCGGTGCTCAGTTGCGGACGCCACCCGGAGCGCCGGCCCCGTCCCACCGGGGGACGTCCTGCCGCCCGCCGGGGGAACCGCGCCGGGCCGTCGCCCGCCTGCCGCAGAACGCGGAGTCCAGTGTGCGCAGCATCGTGTCCATCACCGTGCCGTTGTGGGAGATGGTGGCGAACGCGGTCAGGCTGCGCCGGCCGTCCCCCGACGCGAACGCGTACGTGTAGTAGCCCTGCACGGCGCCCGTGTGGCCGTAGACCGGCACACCGCACCGCAGGTCGCGCCGCCGCAGACCGAGCCCGTACGCCTGACCGGTGCCCGCCGGCACCCACCGCCGCATCTGCTCCAGCCCGGCGGCGGAGGTCAGCCGGCCGCCGAGGAGGGCCGCGAGGAAGGTGTTGAGGTCCCGCGCGCTGGAGACGAGCGCGCCCGCGCTCTGCGCCCAGGACGCCGTCTGCTCGGTGGCGTCGACCAGCGCGGCGCCCGCCGCGTCGGGGGTGAGGTAGCCGCGGGCGTGACGGCCCGGGATCGCGGTGCGGGGATGCACGTAGAAGGTGTCGCGCAGCTTCAGCGGCGCGATGATCCGCTCCCGGTACTCGGTCGCCAGGGAATGGCCGGTCAGCTTCCTGATGAGCATCCCGGCGACGGCGAAGTTGGTGTTGGAGTAGGAGTAGGCGCCGCCGGGGGCGGTGGTCCGGGGATGGCGCAGCGACCGGTCCACCAGCTGCCGGAGCGTGAAGACCCGCCTGCGCACGGCCTCGAAGCCGGGCACCGTCCTGGCGAACATCTCGTCGGTGTAGTCGTACAGGCCGCTGCGGTGGCCGAGTACGTGCCGCACCGTGATCCGGCCGTCGGGCAGCAGCCCGGGAAGACGACGGTTCACCGGGGAGTCCAGTCGCAGTCTCCCCTCGTCGGCCAGTTGCAGGAGCACCACCGCGGAGAAGGTCTTGGTGACACTGCCGATGCGGAACCGGTCCGCGGTGCCGAGCGTCCGTCCGGTCCCGCGGTCGGCGACGCCGACGGCCGTCGTGAGGACCGTCCCCGCGTCGTCGATCCGCGCCGCCGCACCCGGCGCGCCCTGCGACCGGGCCGTGCGCAGCAGGGCCCGAAGCCCCGTCAGGTCGGGCTCGGGCGGCGGGCCGGCCGCCGCACCGCCGAGGTCCCGGGGCGCGGCATGCGCGGGGACCGTCAGGAGGGACAGGGCGAGGACCGCCGCGGCCGCACCCGCGCGTACCGTTGCTGCTGGGGCCATCCGGCTCTTCTCCCGCTTCCGCTCACGTCCCGTCACCTCCGCACGGTTCGCACGGCGTTGGTCACGGGCCGACTACCGGGCGATGCGGACCGGCACGGTATGGCGATGAAATGCGGGCAAAGCGACTATGCGCGCCTTGCCGCTGATGAACAGCTCCTCGCCGATCCGCCGGTTGCTACGGCCCCCGCGAGCAGCCGCAGGATGTCCTGCTCGCGGGGGCCCCATGCCTTCGGTCGGGAAAATCGGGCTGTGCTGGGGGCTGCTGCGGGGCAGCATGGCGGCGTGTCCGATCTGTTGTGGGACGACGTCAAGTACTTCTTCGACCCTGATGAGATGGGGCCGCTGCCGGACGTGCGTGTCCCTGACGCCTCGGTGGCGGACTGGCAAGCGGTCCTCGATCTCATCAGCGAGAGCGGCTGGAAGTGCCAGTACTCCGAGGGCGATGCCGTGATGCCGGTGCCTCGGGCGGAGACAGTGCTGTCCCGCCCGCCCGACGCCGAATGCGCGGATCTTCGGGTCTGGCCGGTAGAGGGGATCCTGGCGATCTTCGAGTTCTGCACGGCGGAGGAGATCGGCTTTGATGTGGACCTGAGGGAGTTGCAGGGCCAGGGGCGACTTGACGTGTTCTGCGGCTTCCTCCGGGCGATCGGACGACGGCTGGGTAAGCCGGTGCTGATGGATCCGCAGGGTGATGACGGACATCCCGTGCTGGGATTCGACGTCGCCTCCGACCGGGTCGTCCTCCTGGCTGAGCCGCCCGTCATGTGACGATCGGCGCCGGCCGCGGTTGGTGGAAGGCTCCGTCACGGAGCATCGCGAAGAGGACGTCCGCCCGCCGCCGGGCGAGGCAGGGCAGGACTTGGGTGTGGTGCCTGCCCCGGGCGGTCCTCTTGCCGTGGCGAGCCCGGGAGGCCGGGCCGCCCAGGGCCGCGAGCGCGGAGAGGAAGAAGGCTCGTCTGAGCCGCTTGTCGCCTTTCCGGGAGGGTTGTTCGCCGCGGATCGAGGACCCGGAACTGCAGGTCGCCGGGGCGAGTCCGGCACAGGCGGCGAGGTGGCCGGCGGCCGGGAAGGTGCTGCCGCCGCCGGCCTCGATCCCCGAAGGCCGCAGGCCCCGTTGCGGAGCCACGAAGAAGGCTCCGATGCAGTCGACCCGTCAGCGACGGTGGTTGGCCGGGGTGTCAGTGGGGTGTGACAGCATCCGCCGAATGACGAGTGCACACGCAGGACGCGGCTTGGAGACGTTCCGGATAGGCGACTTCCCCCTCTACACGTTGACCTTCGTACGGGGGGTGAGCCCTGTCGAGTTGCTCACCCGCATGGGAGTCGACCAGGAAACCCTCGCACTTCGCGACGGGATGGACCTGTCGGACGACTTTGGCGACGACCTCCTCGACGATGAGGAACCCGTCGTCACCACGGGCGTCGACGGAGCATGGACCTGGGCGTGGGAACAAGGGGGTGCGCACGGGCTCGAGGAGCAGATCTTGAGCGCCGTGTCCGCCGGCACCGAGGCCGTTGCCCTGCACCACAACGAGAAGCCGATGTACTGGTTCAAGTACGCGGTCGACGGCGACGTCATCGTCGACTTCCACACGCTCCAGGCGATTGAACCGACCGGACAGGACCCGACACGGCTCGATGAGCACATGCGGCCGTTGGGGCTCGTCCCCGGCGAGTGGTCCCCTCCGCACGCCGTCCTGGCGCTCGTCGAGAACGCTTTCGGCATCCGGCTGACGCACCCGGGAGAGGTGGACGATCCGCGCATGAGCGGCCGGTTGAGCCCCTTGCCGGAGTGACCCCTCATGCGACCGGTCCGGGACGGTCCGGACCGTCCCGGACCGGTGGAGGGGCTGTCGAGCAGCCGCTGCAAGGGTGACGACCGGCGAGGCCGGGAAGGCGGTGATCTCGTCGTGGGGGAGTCGACGAGACCCTAGCCGCGCAGCACCCGCGCCCAGTCCGCCGGCACCCGCCCGGCCGGTCCGGGAGCCGGCTGGTCCGCGGGGTGGCTGGCCGGCGGCGCGAGCTCGGGCCCCGACTCGTACAGCTCGTTCGTGTCGTAGTTCCAGAACCACTCCTCACCCGGCTCGAAGCTCCGCACCAGGGGATGCCCGGTGGCCCGGTGGTGGGCCGTCGCGTGCTTCGCGGGCGAGCTGTCGCAGCACCCGACGTGCCCGCACTGCGCGCACCGCCGCAGATGGAACCACCACCCGCCCTCGGCCTCGCATTCGACGCACCCCGTACCGCTCGGCGGCACACCGGGGTCGATTCCGTTCCCGTCGGTCATTGCGGCTCCTCACTGGTGTCGGTCCCGGTCCCCGCCGCCGTGAGCGGCAGCAGCACCTGGAACCGGGTGTCGCCCGGCTCGGACTCCACCTGGAGGCTGCCGTGGTGCTTGTCGACCACGATCCGCCAGGAGATGTCCAGGCCGAGCCCGGTCCCCTCACCGACCGGCTTGGTGGTGAAGAAGGGGTCGAAGATACGGTCGCGGACCTCGCGCGGGATCCCGGTCCCGGTGTCGCGGAACTCCACCAGCAACCGGTCGTGCTCCCGCGCCGTCCGCACGGTCAGCGTCCCCTCCCCGCCCGCCTCGCCGATCGCGAAGACCGCGTTGTCGACGAGGTTGGTCCACACCTGGTTGAGCTCGGCCGGGTACGCCGGGATCCTCGGCAGCGTACGGTCGTAGTCCTTGACGACCTCGATGCGTTCGCCGATCTTGCCCGAGAGCATCAGCAGCGTGCTGTCGAGGAGTTCGTGCACGTCGACGACGCGGTAGGGAGCGCGGTCGAGCTGCGAGTACTGCTTGGCGGCGTCGACCAGGTGCGAGATCCGGCCCGTGGCGTCCTCGATCTCGCCCATCAGCAGTTCCGTCTCGACCGTGTAGTTGAGCCACCCGACGGCGCCCGGGAGGATGTCCTCGTCCACGGCCGCGGCGACCTGTTCCAGCCAGTCGACGTCGAGACCCGCCTGGACGAAGACGGGGGCGATCCGCCAGCCCTCCTCGACGCCGTGGTCGTCGAGCCAGTCGGCCAGGGCGTCCTCCCGGTCGGAGGCCTCCAGCGGGCTCAGGGAGGGCGCCTTGGCGACGCGTTCGGCCGTGCGCTCCTGGATCTCGATCAGGTTCGCCAGGGCCTCGCGCGAGTAGGGGCCCGCGGAGATGACGCGGAGTTTGTGCCGCATCTTCGCCACGCGCTCCCGCAGCGTCGCCGTGGCCCGGGCGGCCGCCGCCGCGGGGTTGTTCAGCTCGTGGGTCAGACCGGCCGACAACGAGCCGAGCGCCAGCAGCCGTTCGCGCTGCCCGATCATCCGCTGGGTGTTCTTGGAGCCGAAGAACAGCCCCTCCAGGAGGTGGACCGCCATGGGGAACCACTCCTGCATGACACCGGCGAAGGTGCCGGCCGGCAGGACGAAGAACCGCGTCGGCTCGGTCACCCGCATCGAGTTGTTGTAGACCTGCCGCACCCGGTCCCCGAGGTAGGCCTGCATGGCCCCGGCGTACACCCCGGGCTGGGAGGTCCGGGTCACCTCCACGTCGTCGTCGCCGACCCGGCGCGAGAGCACGACCGTGCCCTCGATCATCACGTAGAAGCAGGTCGCGGGGTCGCCCTCGGCGTACACCGGTCCCGGCTCGAACTTCTCCACCCGGCCCTCGGCGCACAGCCGGCCGAGCTGCCCGGGCGTGAGTTTCTCGAACAGGAACAGGGAGCCGATCTCCTGCGGGCTGCACGGCATGGGCCGCCCGCTCACGACTGCTCCAGGTAACGGTGGACGAGCATGACGGCCATGGCACCCTCTCCGACGGCGGACGCGACGCGTTTGGCGGACTCGGCGCGGGCGTCGCCCGCCACGAACACGCCGGGGACGCTGGTCTCCAGGTGGTACGGCGGCCGGTCCAGCTCCCAGCCCGCCGGCGGCCGCCCGTCGGGCGTCAGGTCGGGCCCGGCCAGGAGGAACCCGTCCCCGTCCCGCAGCACCGTGCCGTCCAGCCAGTCGGTCAGCGGGGCCGCGCCGATGAACACGAACAGCCACTGCGCGTCGACGAGTTCGCTGCCCCCGGTCGTCACGTCGCGCAGCGTCAGCTGCTCCAGGTGGCCGTCGCCGTGCGCGGCCCCGACGGTCGTGCCCGTGCGCACGACGATGTTGGGCGCCTCCTCGATCTGCTGGATCAGGTAGTGCGACATCGACGCCGTCAGGGAGGGCCCGCGCACCAGCAGCGTCACCGACTTGGCGGTGCGGGACAGGTACATCGCCGCCTGCCCGGCGGAGTTGGCGCCGCCCGCGACGTACACGTCCTGGCCCCGGCAGGAGGGCGCCTCCGTCAGCGCCGACCCGTAGAACACCCCGCACCCGGTCAGCTCCTCGCACCCGGGGGCCCGCAGCTGCCGGTAGGACACGCCGGTCGCCAGGATCACGCTGTGCGCGGCGACCGCCGAGCCGTCCGAGAACCGTACGACCCGCGCGGCGCCGCCGGTCTCCAGGCCCGTCACCTCGCGCGCGGTGAGGATCTCCGCGCCGAACTTCGCCGCCTGCCGCCGCGCCCGCTCGGTGAGCTGCGCTCCGGACACGCCGTCGGGGAAACCCAGGTAGTTCTCGATGCGGGAGCTCTGGCCGGCCTGCCCGCCGGTCGCCGACCGCTCCACCAGCACGGTCCGCAGGCCCTCGGAGGCCCCGTAGACGGCGGCGCCCAGCCCGGCCGGGCCGCCGCCGACGACCACCAGGTCGTAGAAGTCGGCCGTCGGCGTCGTCGCCAGCCCCACCCGGGCGGCGAGGTCGACGGCCTCCGGCTCGACCAGCGGCGTGCCGTCCGGGGCGACCACCACCGGCAGCCGCATCCCGTCCTCGCCCGCCGCGGCCAGCAGCCGCCGCCCCTCGGGCTCGTCGGACGAGTACCAGCGGTACGGCACCTGGTTGCGGGCCAGGAACTCCCGTATCTCCGAGGAGCGCGCCGACCAGCGGTGGCCGACCACCTTGGTGGCGGGCACGGGACGGAAGTCGCTGGTCCGCCAGGCCTCCAGCAGGTCGTCCAGGACCGGGTAGAGCTTCTCCTCGGGCGGGTCCCACGGCTTGAGCAGGTAGTGGTCGAGGTCGACGACGTTGATCGCGTCGATCGCCGCGCTGGTGTCCGCGTACGCGGTCAGCAGCACCCGGCGCGCGCCCGGATACACGTCCAGGGCCTGTTCGAGGAACTCGATGCCGTTCATCTGCGGCATCCGGTAGTCGGCGAGGATCACGGCCACGAGGTCGCCGCGCAGCTTCAGCTCCCGCAGCGCCTCCAGCGCCGACTCGCCCGACTCCGCCCGCACGATCCGGTACGACGCCCCGTAGCGCCGTCTCAGGTCCCGGGCGACGGCGCGCGAGACGCCCGGGTCGTCGTCCACCGTCATGATGACGGTCCGTGCTGCGTCGGCGGCCTGTGCCATACGTCCCCCACGTCGAGCGTCCGGTGTCACGACACGGCGCCCCGCCACCGCGTTGCGCCCATCGTATGTTCGAACGCCCGGCTTCGCCCGGGTGCGGCGGTCAGCCGCGGCGCGAGCTGAGCACGCAGAACTCGTTGCCCTCGGGGTCGGCGAGGACCACCCAGGTCTGTTCGCCCTGCCCCACGTCGGCGTGGCGGGCGCCGAGCGCGAGCAGGCGGGCGACCTCCGCCTCCTGGTCGTCGGGCCGGAGATCGAGGTGCAGGCGGTTCTTGACCGTCTTGCCCTCCGGCACCGGGACGAACATCAGACCCGGCAGGCGGTCCCGCTCGGGCCGGATCTCGTACTCGTCGGCGGCGTCGTGGACCACCACCCACCCGAGCGCCTCGGCCCACCAGCGGCCCAGCGCCACCGGGTCGGCCGCGTCCACCAGTACCTGCTCCCACTCCAAGGCCATGCGGGCAGGGTAGTGAAGACTGGCCCGGCACGCAGTGATCACGACACAGGGAGGCAAGCGGATGACACGCCCGATCACGGCAGGGGTCGACGGATCGGAGGAGAGCCTCGCCGCGCTGGCCTGGGCGGCACGGGAGGCCGTCCGCCGCGGGCTGGCGCTGCGGGTGGTGCACGCCTGGCGGTTCCAGCCGCACGAGGCGCTGGAGGCGGACGGCCCCCGGGCCCAGGCGGAGCGGGCGCGCAACGCGGTGGCCGACGCCGTCCGCCACGTCACCGCACGCCATCCCGGCCTCGACGTCAGCACCGACGTCCTGGAGGGCGACGACGTCGCCACGCTGCTCGGCGCGGCGGCCGAGGCCGAGACGCTGGTGCTCGGCTCACGCGGCCACGGCCGGATCGTGGGCTTCCTGCTCGGCTCGGTGGGCCAGCAGGTCATCGCCGAGGCCGCCCGGCCGGTCGTGCTGGTGCGCGCCGGCGACCGGGCCTCGGCCGAGGTCGCCGGGCACGAGATCGTCGTCGGCCAGCAGGGCGCGCCCGAGGACAGCGCCGCCGCGCTGCGCTTCGCCTTCGAGACGGCGGCGGCGCGCGGCGCCACCGTCCGCGCGGTACGCGCCTGGACCCTGCCCCCGGTGTACGCCTACAGCCCGGCCTCGCTCAAGCTCCTGGACGACGCCGGCGGCCTGGAGCCGTACGAGAAGAAGGCACTGGCCGCGGCGCTCGGGCCGTGGCGGGAACGCTTCCCGGACGTGCCGGTGGTGGAGCACGTGGAGATGGGCAGCGCGGGACAGGTGCTGCTGTCGGTGGCCGGGACGGCCCAGCTGATGGTCGTCGGCCGCCGTGCGCACCGCACGGCCGTCGGTGCCCGGATCGGCTCGGTCGCCTACGGGGTGCTGCACCACGCGGACTGCCCGGTGGCGGTGGTGCCGCACGGCTGACTCACCCGGCCGTCGGCTCCGCCGCCCTGCGCGCCTCGGGGAGGATGGTGCGGACGTAGTCCCGGACGGCCTGGTCCAGGCCGATGTCGTGCTGGGCCCGCTCGGACAGGTACCAGCGGTGTTCGAGGAGCTGGTGGTACAGCTCGGCCGGGTCCATGTCGCCGCGCAGCTCGGGGGGCACCGCCCGCACGGTCGGCCGGAACACCTCCCGCACCCAGCGGTGGGCCAGCACCTCCCGGCGGGCGCCGTGGGGGTCGCCCGGGGCGTGGTCGTCCTGGGCGGCCATCCAGCTCTCCAGGTCGTTCAGCAGCCGCCGCGCCTGGTTCTCCTCGGTGTCGAGGCCGGTCAGGCGCAGCAGCTGCCGCTGGTGGTGGCCGGCGTCGACGACCTTGGGGACGAAGGTGACGGTGTCGCCGTTGGAGGCGTGCTCGATCTGCATCTCCGCCACGTCGAAGCCGAGGTCGTTCAGGCGGCGTATCCGGCGCTCGATGTAGTGGTACTTGCCGGCCGGGTAGACGGAGGTGCGGGTCAGCTCCTGCCACAGGCCCCGGTAGCGGACGCAGATCTCCGTGCCGAACTCGACGGGGTCGACGGAGGGGTGCAGCGCCCCGGACGCCTCCAGGTCCAGCAGTTCGCCGCTGATGTTGACGCGGGCGAGGTCGAGGTCGTACTCCCGCTGCCCGTCGCTCAGCCGCGGGTGCAGCTCGCCGGTCTCGGCGTCCACCAGGTAGGCGGCGTAGGCGCCCGCGTCGCGCCGGAAGAGGGTGTTGGACAGCGAGCAGTCGCCCCAGGCGAACCCGGCCAGGTGCAGCCGCACCAGGAGCACGGCGAGCGCGTCCATCAGACGGTGCATGGTCGCCGGGCGCATCGTCGTCTCGAACATCGACCGGTACGGCATGGAGCCGCGCAGGTGCCGGGTGATCAGCACGCTCTCCAGCGGACCGCCGTCCGGGCCGGTGCGGCCGGTGACCACCGCGAGCGGGTCCACCGCCGGGATGCCGAGCCGGTCCAGGTCGCGCAGCAGCTCGTACTCGCGCAGGGCGGGCCGCTCGGCCAGCTCCTTGACGGCGACGACCTCGTCGCCGGCGCGGGCGTAGCGCACGACGTGGCGGGAGATGCCGCGCGGCAGCGGCACCAGGTGCTCCTCGGGCCACTCCTGAAGCGGAATGTGCCACGGCAGCTCCAGCAGGAGCGCGGGGTGCTCCGGATTGGTCGCGCTGATCTGCAGTGCCATGCCTCGGGTGTCCTCGCCTCGCCGGTGATCGGCACCACCTTAGAGGGCGCGTTCCCGGGCCTTCAGGGCCGCGTCGCGCACCGGCCCCCGGTGCACGGGCCCGTGCCCGGGCAGCAGCAGGTCGCCCTCCAGGCCCGCCAGGACGTCCAGCGAGGCCACGGCCCGGGCGCGCTCGTGGTGGAACATGTCCGGCAGCAGCTGAGGGCCCTCGGTCCGGGACGTCGGGTGCCCGCTCACCAGGGCGTCGCCCGAGACCAGCACGCCGGCGTCCGGCAGGTGGTAGGCGCAGTGCCCGTCGGTGTGGCCGGGCGTGTGCACCGGCACGGGCCGGCCGGGCAGGTCGAGCGGGCCCGGCCGCGGGAACGGCTGCGGCGCGGTGACCGGGAGGTGGGCCGTGCCGCCGGAGCGGACCGCGCGCAGCGCCCAGGGCAGCACACCGGGGCGCCAGCCGTTCCTCAGGACCTCCCCGACGGTCACCTGGTGCAGGAAGTCCCGCCGCGCGTGGGGCACTTCGGCCTCGTGGAGGTACACGGGGGTGCCGTGGGCGGCGCGCAGGTACTCGGCGGAACCCAGGTGGTCGTTGTGCGCGTGGGTGACCAGGACGGCGGCGACCGCCTCCGGCGCGCTCCCCACGGCCGCGAGCGAGGCGAGGACCCGCTCCCGGTCGCCGGGGTAGCCGGTGTCGATCAGGGTGACGGCGTCTCCCTCCGCGAGGATCACCCAGTTGGTGTGGGAGCCGTGCACCAGGTAGGTGCCCTCCGCGACTTGGTGCACGTCCGCCCGCATGATCGCCTCGCGTCCTGTGGTCCCTGTCCGACGGCATCAGGAAACCAGACCGGGCAGGGGCCGCGGGCGGCGGGACCGGGTCGACGGCCGTGCGGCCCGGCGGCGTTCACCGCCCGCGCCCCGGTTCACGCGGCGCGGGCGCAGCGGGCGCCGGATGCGGGCCCGGCGCACCGGGGCCGCCGGCCCGGGCGGTCCTCGCGCCGGGGGCTTCTGGATGCACCCGTGCATCGGATACGTTCGTGTATCGCAACGAGCGGGGGGGCATGGGGGGACAGGGCACGACCGGGCGCGTGACCAGGCGCCGGGCACACACGCGCGCGCGGCTCCTGCAGGCCGCGTTCTCGGTCTTCGCGGCCAAGGGGTTCGGGCGTGTCCCGATCGAGGAGGTCTGCGAGGCCGCCGGATACAGCAGGGGGGCCTTCTACTCCAACTTCGGCAGCCTCGACGAGCTGTTCTTCGCCCTGTACCGCGAGCGGGCCGACCTCATCGCCGAGCAGGTGTCCCGGGCCCTCGCCGCCGACGGCCCGGAACCGGACGTGCCCGCCGCCGTGGACCGTGTCACCGAGGTGCTGCTCCTGGACCGGGACTGGCTGCTGGTCAAGACGGACTTCCTGGTGCACGCCGCCCGTGACCCCGACGTGGCCCGGACCCTGCTGGAACACCGCGCCCGCCTGCGCCAGGCCATCGCGGGCCGGCTCGTGCGCGGCCGCACCCGGCTGCCCGCCGTCCTCGGCGACGCCGACGGCGCGGCCCACGCCGTGGTCGCCGCCTACGACGGCGTCACCGCCCAGCTGCTGCTGGACCGGGACGTCACCCGCGCCCGCGCCTGGCTCGGGCAACTGCTCACCGCCCTGCTGACCGACGGCAGCGGCACCCCCGTATGAGGAACTGAGGAAGGGACGGTCGCCATGGATGCCGACGTCATCGTCGTCGGGGCGGGCCTGGCCGGTCTGGTCGCGGCGCACGAACTGACCAGCCGGGGCCGCAGGGTCGCCCTGGTCGACCAGGAGAACGCCGCCAACCTCGGCGGGCAGGCCTTCTGGTCCTTCGGCGGGCTCTTCCTCGTCGGCTCCCCCGAGCAGCGGCGCCTGGGCATCAAGGACTCCTTCGACCTCGCCTGGAACGACTGGCGCGGCAGCGCGCAGTTCGACCGGCAGGCGGACGAGGACTCCTGGGCGGTGCGCTGGGCGCGCGCCTACGTCGAGTTCGCGGCGGGGGAGAAGCGGTCCTGGCTCGGCGGGCACGGCATCACGTTCCTGCCCACCGTCGGCTGGGCCGAGCGCGGCGACCTCACCGCGCACGGGCACGGCAACTCCGTGCCCCGCTTCCACATCGCCTGGGGCACCGGCACGGGCGTCGTCGAGCCGTTCGTCCGCTACGCCCGGCAGGCCGCGCGCGACGGACTGCTCGCCTTCCACCACCGCCACCGGGTCGACGAACTGATCGTCGAGGGCGGCACCGCGCGCGGGGTGCGCGGCACGCTCCTGGCCGAGGACACCTCACCCCGCGGTGTCGCCTCCAACCGCGACCCGGTCGGCGGCTTCGAACTCACCGCCCAGGCGGTGATCGTCACCAGCGGCGGCATCGGCGCCGACCACGACGTCGTCCGCCGCCACTGGCCCGAGCGGCTCGGCACCCCGCCCAGGAAGATGGTGACCGGCGTGCCGGCCTACGTGGACGGGCGGATGCTCGACATCAGCGCCGCGGCGGGCGTCCGGCTGGTCAACCGGGACCGCATGTGGCACTACACCGAGGGCCTGCACAACTGGGACCCGATCTGGCCCGGGCACGGCATCCGCATCCTGCCCGGACCGTCCTCGATGTGGTTCGACGCGCTCGGCCGCCGCCTGCCCGGCTCGTGCCTGCCCGGCTACGACACCCTGAGCACGCTGAGGCACCTGCGCACCACCGAGGACCTCGCGGGCCACGACCACTCCTGGTTCATCCTCACGCAGAAGATCATCGAGAAGGAGTTCGCGCTGTCGGGCTCCGAGCAGAACCCCGACATCACCGCCAAGGACCGTGCCGGGTTCCTGCGCGAACGCCTCCTCGGCAAGGGCGCTCCCGGCCCGGTCGACGCGTTCCTGCGCAAGGGCGCGGACTTCGTCACCGCCCCCACGGTCGAGCGGCTCGTCGAGAAGATGAACGGGCTCACCGACGAGCCGCTCCTGGACGCGGCGGAGATCCGGCGCCAGATCGAGGCCCGCGACCTGCAGATCACCCACCCGTACGCCAAGGACGCCCAGGTCCAGGGCATCCGCAACGCCCGCCGCTACATCGGCGACCGGCTCGGCCGGGTCGCCGCCCCGCACCGCATCCTGGATCCGGCGGCCGGCCCGCTGATCGGCGTCAAGCTGCACGTCCTGACCCGCAAGACGCTCGGCGGCATCCAGACCGACCTCGACTCCCGCGCCCTGGGCACCGACGGCAGGCCCGTCGAGGGCCTGTACGCGGCCGGCGAGGTCGCCGGATTCGGGGGCGGCGGGGTCCACGGCTACAACGCCCTGGAGGGCACCTTCCTCGGCGGCTGCCTCTTCTCCGGCCGGGCGGCGGGCCGGGCGGCGGCCCGGCAGACCGCCTAGGCGTGCTGCCCGCACGGGAGTTCGACGGCAGGCCCCTAGGTCTCGAGGAGCCGGGCCAGGACCGCCGCGTGGCTGCGCTCCGGTGTCCTGACGGCGGTCAGCAGCGTCACGGGTCCCTCACGGGCCAGCGCGCGGACGTGGTCCAGGAGCCCGGCCGCCTCGGGGGCGGCGAGCTCCGCCTCGTACCGCGCGCGGAACTCCTCGTAGGACCCCTCGCCCGCGTGGTACCAGCGGCGCAGTCCGGCCGACGGGGTGAGGGCCTTGGGCCACTCGTCCACCCGGGCCGTGTCCTTGGACACACCGCGCGGCCACAGCCGGTCGACCAGCACGCGCACGCCGTCGTCCGGCTCGGGCGGTTCCTGGACACGGCGCACGCGAACGCTCACGGTGGGGCCTTTCCGCGGGGGAGGGGCGTGCCGCGAGCGTACTGCGGCCGGGCGCGGACGGCGCACGGCACGGCCCGCCGCGCGGATCAGCCGATTCCGCCGGCTCCGTGCGGGTACTCCGTCCGCCTGACAGCGTCGAGGGAGGTCACGACATGAGCGCATCGGACGACCTGCCGGTCGTGCGTACACTCGCCGAACTCACCGACCTGGTGGAACACCGCCAGGGCCTGTACGTCCGCTGGTCGCGCGGCCCGGCGACCGATCTTCCCGGCGTGTCCAGCAAGGACGACCTCACCGGGGTGCGCATGCCGGGCCTGTCCGCCAATCCCCTGGACGTGGAGCCGTGGTGGGAGGACCGGCCCGTACCGCTGTGGGTGGCCCGCCGTCTGCACGACTACGCCCACCTGCCGCACGAGAAGGGCCCCGGCGTACGGCCCTGGGTGCTCGCGGGCAAGGAGACGGCCCGCGGGCCGGACAACGAGCCGCTGGTCGTCGACGCCCGGCCGCTGTGCTGGATCGACGACCAGGTCATCGAGGAGGCGCAGGCCGAGGTGGCCCGCCAGGAGCATCCCTGGGGTCCGCTGCGGCGGAGCGGCCGCTGAGGACGGCCCCGCGCGCCGGGCCGGCGCGGACCGGAACGGCCCCCGGGAGGATTCCCGGGGGCCGTCGCGGTGGTGGGGCCGCCGAGGCGGCCCCACCACCGGTCAGCCCGCGCCGCGGCGGGAGCCCACGCGCCGCTTGATCGCGCGCCGTTCCGTCTCGCTCGTGCCGCCCCACACCCCGATGGACTGTCCCGTGTCCAGCGCCCACTGCAGGCACTGCTCGCGTACCGGGCAGCGTCGGCACACCGCCTTCGCCTGCTCCGTCTGCAGCAGGGCCGGGCCGGAGGTGCCGATCGGGAAGAAGAGGTCGGGGTCCTCGTGCCGGCAGACGGCGTGGTGTCGCCAGTTGTCCATCGAAGTCACCTGCGATCGCGGTAGAGACGTCCCTTTCGAAGGTCTTGCTCCTCTTCGGGTCACCTGTCAGCGCGTGACAAAACAGCGGCAGTTGCGGGAACCGGCCCGCCGGTCACTGCTCGCGCAGGCCCCAGGGCGAGCCGTACGCGGTCAGCAGGTCCAGGAACGGCCGGGCGGGGAAGGCCTCCGGGCCGAGGACGCCCGCGCCGGACCAGGCGCCCGTGGCGAGGAGTTCCAGGGCGACCACCGGGTTCACGGCCGTCTGCCACACCACGGCCTGGCAGCCGTACTCCGCCATGGACCACTGGTTGTCGACCACGTGGTAGAGGTACACCTCGCGCGGCGCCCCGTCCTTCACGCCCCGCACCCAGGTGCCCGCGCACGTCTTGCCGTGCATCCGCTCGCCCAGCGTCGCCGGATCGGGCAGGCAGGCGGCGACGACGTCCCGGGGCGAGACCTCGACCGGCCCCGCCGGACCGGGGACGGTCACGGGTCCGGTGCGGTCCAGGCCCAGCCGGTGCAGCGTCCTGAGCGTCTCGACGAACTCCCGGCCCAGGCCGTACTTGAAGGTGACCCGGCGCGCGTCGACCCAGCGCGGCACCAGCAGCACCTCCTCGTGCTCGACGTTCACGCACTCCACCGGACCGATGCCGGCGGGGAAGTCGAACACCTCCGGCTCGCTGAAGGGCGCGGTGGTGAACCAGCCGCGGCCCGCCTCGTAGACGACCGGCGGGTTGAGGCACTCCTCGATCGTCGTCCAGATGCTGAAGGACGGCGCGAAGTCGTGCCCCTCGACGGTGAGGTTCGCGCCGTCGCGGACGCCGATCTCCTCGATCTCGTCGAAGAGCTCGTCGGCGGCGTACCGGGCGAACACGTCCGACAGGCCGGGCTCCACGCCCATCCCGACCAGGGCGAGGGCGCCCGCCCGCTCCCAGTCGGCCGACCGCGCGAACTGGGCGTCGCCGAGCTTGACCCCGCACTCCTCGTACGGGCGCTCGGGGTGCGGCCGCGACAGGGACATCGCCATGTCGAGATAGGTGGCGCCGGCGCCGAACGCCGCCCGGAACAGCGGCATCACGAACCGGGGGTCGGTGGCGTTGAGCAGGACGTCGCAGCCGTACCGCCCCAGCAGCGACGCCACCTCCGCCTCGTTCCCGGCGTCCACCCGTTCGGCCCGGAACCGGGATCCGGCCTCGCCGAGGGCGGCGACGGCCGCTTCGGCCCGGGCCGGGTCGTGGTCGGCCACCACCATCTGCTCCAGGAACGGCCGCCGGGCGGCGATCCGGGTGAGGGCGGTGCCCACACCGCCGGCGCCCACAAGCAGTACACGCATGACGAGAACTCCCTCTGCGTCGAAGGTCCGGAACATCGCGGGGCCCCTGGCGCAGATACAACGCCCCGCCGTCGCGTAAGGTCAATGGCGTTGGCATAAGGCGGAAGGGGGCGGGCCGGGATGGCGAAACCGGTGGTGCCCGAGGACAGGCGGCGCCGGCGGCGGCCCACCAGGAGCGGTCGCGTGCTGTCCGAGGAACTGATCGTCGCGACCGCGCTGCGGCTGCTGCGCGAACACGGCGGCGCGGGCCTGACCGCGCGCCGCCTCGGACTCGCGCTCGACTGCGACCCGAGCACCCTCTACCGGTACTTCCGGGGCATGGACGACCTGACCCTGGCCATCGGCGACGCGCTCATCGGGCAGGCCCTGCACGGCTGGCGGCCGACGGGCCGGTGGCGCGCCGACCTGCGGGACCTGGGGGCGCGCATCCACGCCGCGTACGTGGCGCACCCGCAGGCGGCCGTGCTGACCGCGAGCCGGGTCTCCGGCCGGGCGAACGAACTGGCGGCCGACGAGGCGATCCTGGACGTGCTGCGCACGGCGGGGTTCCCGCTGCCGGAGGCGGTGCGCGTCTACCACGCCTTCGTCGACACCACGCTGGCGTTCGCCGCGCTCGACGCCGCCTCGCTGGCCCTCCCGCGCGCGTCGCTGCGCGCCGACGAGGAGATGTGGCGCTCGACCTACGCCCGGCTGCCCGCCGCCACCCACCCGCGCATCGCGGAGGCGGCCCCCCTGCTCGCGACCCGCATGGTCACCAGCGCCTACCCGACGGCCCTGGCGATGCTGCTGGACAGCGCCTCCGCCCGGCTGGAGGCGCTCGGTGAGGATCCGGCGGCCGCGGCGCGGCGTCACCCCCGCGGGCCGGAGTGACGAGCGCGCACGGCCCGAAGGCGTCCCCGCCCCGGGTACCCGGAAGGGCTAGCCGCGCAGCGCCTGCGCCGCCGTGGCCGTCACCGCCTCGGCCACCGCCGCCAGGGCGGGCGAGTCGAGCTTCCACTGCTGCCAGTACAGCGGCAGGTCCACCGTCTGGCCCGGGGCCGGCTCCAGGAGCCGGCCGGTGCGCAGCAGGGGCACCGCCTGGGCCTCGGGGACCATGCCCCAGCCCATGCCGGCGGCGACGGCCTCGACGAACCCCTCGGAGGTCGGCACGAAGTGCCGCGCCGCGCTCGCCCCGCGCTCCCCGCCCGTCAGTGCGCGCACGAAACCGTCCTGGAAGTCGTCCCGCCGGTCGAAGCACACCACGGGCGCCTCGGCGAGCGCGTCGGGCAGCGGCCCGTCCAGGTGCCGCGCGGCGAAGTCCGGGCTCGCCACGGGCAGGTACCGCATCCGCCCCAGGGACCGCACGGCGCAGCCCGGCACCGGGTCGGGCGACGAGGTCACCGCGGCCATCACCAGCCCCTCGCGCAGCAGCGCCGCCGTGTGGTCCTCGTCCTCGCGGTGCAGCTCGAAGCAGAGCCCCGGCTCCCGCGGCACCCGCCCGAGCGCCCCGAGGAACCAGGTCGCCAGCGAGTCCGCGTTCACCGCCACCGACACTCGCGTCGGCTCCCCGGCGCCGCCCAGCCCGAGCTCGGCGAACGCGTCGCGCTCCAGCCGCGCCACCTGGCGGGCGAGCCGCACCAGCACCTCACCGGACTCGGTCGGGCGCACCGGCTTGGTGCGCAGCAGCAGGACCCGCCCGGTGCGCTGCTCCAGCGCCTTCACCCGTTGGCTGACCGCGGACGGTGTCAGGTGCAGGGTCGCCGCGGCCGCGTCGAAGGTGCCCCCGTCCACCACCGCGAGCAGCGTCCGCACCTGGTCGAGCGGAAGGTCAGCCGTCATGTCCGCTAATGATACGTAAGAATCTTTAGCTGTACTCCCAGTGATCGACTCCGTAGCGTCGAGGGCATGCCCAACGCCCTGACCGCGGCCGCCACCGGATTCGGTACCGGCCTGTCCCTGATCGTCGCCATCGGCGCCCAGAACGCCTTCGTCCTGCGCCAGGGGATCCGCCGTGACGCCGTCCTCGCCGTCGTCGGCATCTGCGCCCTGTCCGACGCGGCCCTCATCGCCCTGGGCGTCGGCGGGGTCGGCGCGGTGGTCGTGGCGTGGCCGGGCGCGCTCACGGCGGTCGGCTGGATCGGCGGCGCGTTCCTGCTCTGCTACGGCGTGCTGGCCGCCCGCCGGGTGTTCCGGCCGGGCGGCGCGCTGCGGGCCGACGGCGAGGCCGCGGGATCGCGCCGGCGGGCCGTGCTCACCTGCCTGGCGATGACCTGGCTCAATCCGCACGTCTACCTCGACACCGTCTTCCTGCTCGGCTCGATCGCCGCCGACCAGGGCCCGCTGCGCTGGACCTTCGGTCTCGGCGCGGTCCTGGCCAGCCTGTGCTGGTTCACCGCGCTCGGCTTCGGCGCCCGGCTGCTCGGCCGCGTCCTGGCCAGGCCCGCGGCCTGGCGCGTCCTGGACGGCCTGGTCGCCGCCACCATGATCACCCTCGGCGTGCTGCTCGTCGCCGGAGCCTGAGGCCGCGGCGGCCCCCGGGGCCCGCCCGCCGGCCGGGTCCGCGGTGGCCGGGCTAGAGCGCGCCGCGCCGGTGCAGCGCGTACTGCTCCAGCAGCTTGCCCCGGGTCGTCTCCAGCCGGTGCGCGAGGATCTCGGCGACGCCGCGCACCAGCGCGAGCCCGAGCCGCGGGTCCTCCTCGCACAGCCCGAGCACCGCCGACGCGTCGAACTCGTGGGCCCGCACCGGGCTGAACGCCTCCGCGCCGAAGTCCCACCGGTACGGCGGGAACAGCCAGGACCAGCCGAGCAGGTCCCCCGCGCCGAGGCTCGCGACCGTCATCCGCTGCAGGGAGTTCACCCGCTGGTCGAGGGAGACCGCGCCGGAGCGGATGACCCAGAAGCGGTCGGCGGTGCCTCCCGCCTCGAAGATCCGGGCGTCCTCCGGGAAGGACACCTCCCGGGCGAGCGCCATCAGGCGCTCCCGCTGGGGCGGCGGGAGGGCGCTCAGCAGTTTGATCGCTTTGGTCATGACGCGGGGCTCCTCGCCGGCAATCGGTTCCGGTGCTTTCCCTACGCCCATTTCAGCCGCTGCGACCGCCCCGGGCACCTCGGCGTACGGGGCGCGGCGGGGGCCCCTTCCGGGGGAGCCGTCGCCGCCGCCCGGATACGGGCGCGGGGGCACGCGCCTCACGGCGCGGGCACGCGGCGGACAGAGGAAAGCCCTGGCTGGACGGGGGAAACCAGCCAGGGCGGTAAAGGGGGTGAGGGAGGATCGGCGGTCGACTCCGTCACCACACGTGAATGAACGATAAACCACTCGGAGAGGTTCCGCACAGCCAGAACCGGGTTGAGTGACCTGTTTCACTCCGTCCTGGCCGTCCCCCTCCGCGTCCCGCGGTCGCCGGGGCCCGCGGCCGTCACTCCGGCGCGGGGTGCTTGCCCGGGGTCAGGATCTCGTCCAGCACCCTGAGCACGGCCTCGTAGGCCATCGTCCGTACGGCGGCCTCGCGGGCCCCCTCCGGATCGGACCGCTCCAGTTCGCCGGTCCGCGTGCGCCAGGTCCGTTCCTCCTGTACGGCGCAGGCCCTCGCGCGCTGGATGCGCCGCAGCAGTTCGTCGGAGTCCACCACATCGGTCATGGCTTCCGCGTACCCCCGCATCGCGCCGTGATGGCAGGCATTCCCCGCGTGCCGGAGGTTTGCCGGTACCCGGAGAGGTCAGCCGGACAGAGGACGGCAAACCCCGCGGCGCTCGCGCGGCACGCGCCCGGGCGCCGCGGACGGGTCGAGGACCCGCCGAACACCACAGAACAGAGGGCCGCGGAGAGGGCCGCGGAGGACCGCCGAGGACCGCGCGAGAGCCGTCGCATCCGTGAACGCGTGCGCGCCCGAGCGGCGGCCGCGAGGGCGGGCCGGAGCCGGCCGTGCCTTTCGGCGTCCTCGCCGGCCGGGGCGCCGGCCGCCGCCTTCACGGACTTCCGGCCCACGCCGAGCAGGGAGCTGAAGGATGTGTGAGGAGTACATGACCGAATCCGTTTCCGAGCCGCCCGGCGAGGGCCGCGCCCGGCCCGCCAGGCCCGGCGAGGACCGCGCCCGGCCCGCCAAGCCCGCCGAGGCGCGCCGGGCCGTGGAGCGCGCGGTGGCCGAACGCTGCCGCGCCACACGCACCCCGTGTGACGCCGACGCCCTGTCGGACGCCCTGCTCGTCGCCTCGGAGCTGACGACCAACGCCATGCTGCACGGCGGCGGCGTCACCGACTTCCGCGTCGACGTGGTCGGCCCGGGCCTGCGCGTCTCGGTGAGCGACCGCAGTGCCGACCTGCCGGTGACCGCGCCGCCCACCGACCGCCAGGGGCGCCGCAGGCACGGCGGCCACGGCTGGCCGATCGTGTGCCGGCTGGCGCGTGACATCCAGGTGTCGGACCTGCCCTCGGGAGGCAAGCGCATCACCGCCGTGGTGCCCCTGTCCTGACCAGGGAGAAGTGCGCCAGCAAATTGTGCGATGAAGCGGAGTTTGTTCCACCGGGGTGAGGGCAGACGCAGTTTCGTGCTTCGGACCGGAGGCGCCCCTGCGGGAGTGGTGTGACTGCCCCGGGCCGCCCAGGTGATCCGGGCAGCGCCCTTCCCGCGGTAAGTCCCTGAAAAGACCGTTCAGGAGCGAATCCGCATGCTGATCGATACGCCGACCAACCGTCCCGGCACGCCCGAGCCGAAGACCGCCGCCACGCGACGGCGGCACGACGACGCACCCGACACCGCCGAGCTCTTCACCCGCCTGGCCCAGCTGGAGGACGGACCCGAGCGGGACACCCTGCGCGACGAGCTCGTGACGCTCTGGCTGCCCATGGCCCACCGCATCGCCAGCCGTTTCCGTGACCGCGGCGAGTCCATCGAGGACCTCCGGCAGGTGGCGGCTCTCGGCCTGGTGAAGGCGATCGACCGGTTCGACCCGAGCCGGGGAGCCTTCGAGAGCTATGCCGTGCCGACCATCACCGGCGAGGTCAAGCGGCACTTCCGGGACCGCATGTGGGCCCTGCGGGTGCCCCGCCGGGTGCAGGAACTGCGCAACAAGGTGCGTGTGGCACGGCGCGAGCTGACCCAGAACCCGGGCAGCCCCGAACCCTCCGTGGCCGACATCGCCGCCCACACGGGCCTGACCGAGGAAGAGGTCAGCGCCGGGCTGGAGGCGCTGGACAGCTTCAGCACCCTGTCGCTGGACGCCGAGCTGTCGGCCGACGACGACGGCTACAGCCTCGCCGATACCCTCGGCACGGCGGACTCCGCCTACGACGTCGTGGTCGACCGCGAATCCGCCAAGGAGGGACTGCGCCGCCTGCCGGAACGCGAGCGGGCCATCCTCTACATGCGCTTCTTCGAGGACATGACGCAAAGCCGCATCGCCGACCGGCTGGGCATCTCCCAGATGCACGTCTCCCGCCTCATCAGCCGCAGCTGCGCCCGGGTGCGCGACGAGGTGATGGGGCAGCGGGCGGGCCGCCGCAGGAACGGAAGCGCGGGAAACACCGGCAGCACCAACAGCAGCAACACCGGAACTACGGGCAACACGGGCAACGCGGGTAACACGGGCAACACCACTACGGCCTGACGGGCCGGACCGGACGAGGAGTGAGACACACATGCTGAGGCCCCATCCCGCAGTGCTGAGCCGGCTCGTGGAGGAGTACGAGGCGCTGGCGGCCGTCGAGGCCGTGGGCGGCGCCGCCGAGCCGGCCTCCCGGGCGCGCGACCTGGAGTACACGCTGTGCGTGTCCACCGGCACGCGGGACGTGAAGGACGCGCTGGAGACGGCGCACCGCTGGCTCGCGTCCGCGACCGCGCCGGAGACGACGACCGCGCGGAAGACGCTGCCGGTGGGCGAGCCCGTGCCGGCGCGTTCGGCCTCGCCACTGAGCCGGCCCCTGCCGCTGCGCCGGACTCCGCCGCTGCGTGAGCCGGCGGTGCTGGCCGAGTGATCCGACGGCGCGTCCGCCCGGGCCCGGCCGACGCTCCTGACCCGCGTGGGCACGGGGAACGACGGAGAATCCCCGCCCGCGCCGGCGAACCGGCACGGACCGGGGAGCGCCATGGCCACCGCGGGGCGGGGAGCGGCCGACGACGACGGTGAACCGAAACGGCTGCGGGCCCGGGCGCGCAGATCTGCGCGCCCACCCGGTTCGTCTCGT
>NZ_JBFATO010000035.1:0-83519 GCF_040678355.1 Streptomyces sp. NPDC052701 | reverse complement strand
CGGGTGCTCGCCCGGCAGCAGCAGGTCCAGGTCCGCCACGGATGTCGCGGGCGCGGCCTGCGCGAGCCCGCGCAGCAGGGCCAGGAACCGGTCGCAGTGCAGGGTGAGTTCGTCCTCGTCGTACAGGCCGGGATTGGCGTCGAAGGCCAGCCACAGCTCATCGGGCCGGGACCCGGGCCGCACACTGATCTGAAGATCCTCGATGACGCCGCCGGAGAGGTGGTGCCAGGTGGCCGGATGACCGCCGAAGTCGAGGGCCTCGGTGAACGGCACGATGTTCAGCACCGGCCCGTACAGCCGCCGCCCGCTCCCCAGCAGGTTCAGATCACGGCGGATGAACTCGCCCCGGTACTGCTGGTGCCGGCGCAGCGCCTTCAACTCCCCGGCGACCGACCCGACCAGATCGGCCACGCCCGTGCCGGGACGGGCGGCCACCCGCAGCGGCAGCACGTCGGAGGCCGTACCCGGAGTGCGCAGGGCGGCACTGCCGGACCGGCTCATCGTGGCCATGCCCAGCACCAGATCACCGGCACCGGTCATCCGGTGCAGATAGGCCACCACCGCGGCGGTCAGCAGATCGGTGCGCGTGACGTCCAGCCGGGCCGCGGCAGCCGACAGGGCCTCGGTCTCTTCACTCCCCAGTTCCGCGGTGCGGCGCAGGAACCGGGCGGCGGGCGCGGCGGTGCGGTGGGTGAGCCGCGCGGGCTCGGGCAGCCCGGCCAACCGCCGCGACCAGTACTCCCGATCCCGCACGCAGCGCCCGGAGGCCAGGTAGGCCGCCTCCTCCCCCTGCAGCCGGCTCACGGAGGCGAAGGTGCCCGGGGCGGGCTCACGGCCTGCGGCCAAGGCGTTGTAGACGTCGGCGAGACGACGGCCGAGAAGCTTGTAGCTGTAACCGTCGAGCAGAATGTGATGGGCCCTCAGCAACCAGACGTACCGGTCCGGGGCGAGGGTGAACAGGGTGTGGGAGAACAACGGGCCCTTGTCCACGTCCACCGGCGTCGCCAGGTCCGTGCGGACCCACTCCCAGGCGGCGCTCTCCGGGTCTTCATCGTCGCTGACGTCGACCCGGTGCAGTGTCCACTCGTCCGCGTCGGGGGCAAGGTGGCAGCGGGGGCCGTCGTCGGTGTCGAGGAAGCGCAGGGCGAAGGTGTCGGCCTCGCCCACGGTCCGGCGCAGCGCGGTCTCGAACAGACCCATGTCGAGGGCACCGTGGATCTCCACCGCCTCTGCGGTGTTGTACGCGGCGCTGTCGGACGCGAGCCGCCCGGCGTACCAGAGCCCCTCCTGGGCTCCGGACAGCGGCCGATGGTCCTCGTGGAGTGACATGGCACAACCCTCACGTGGCAGATCGTGACGTCCCGGCCGAGGATGACCCGGCCGGGCGGACGTGGGTGCGGCCCGCGGAGCGGGGAAGAGGCGGTCGCACGCCGAGAGCGTGGGATCGGCACGGCCCCACCGCCGGTCCTGCAAGTGCCCCCAGCGTGCGACGGGGCGGCGAAACCGATCAAGCCCTGGACCGGCCCGCGCTGGGAGTCCAGGTATTCACTTGAAGTACGCGAGGGCCGGGATAGCGCTGCTCCGGGCAGGCTTTGACCGTGTTGCCGAGGAGCAGGCGCGGATGCTCGAACGCTGACCCGCTCCCCGCCCCGTCGGGCAGTACCGGGCCTCGCGTCCCACCCGAGAACTCGCAGCCGCCGCAACCGGCGGACCCTTTCGAAGCAGGAGCAGCTTTCATGCGTGCAGCAGTGATGTACGGCGCCGGTGACGTCCGGATCGAGAACCGGCCCGACCCCAAGATCCATCAGCCCACCGATGCCGTCGTCCGCGTCGTGCTGTCGTGCGTGTGCGGCAGCGATCTGTGGCCCTACAAGTCCATGCCCGCCACCGGCACCGGCCGCCCCATGGGGCACGAGTTCCTCGGCGTGGTGGAGGAGACCGGCTCCGAGGTGTCCGGCGTCAAGGCCGGTGACCTGGTCGTCGCCCCGTTCACGTACTGCGACAGCACCTGCGACTACTGCGCCCGCGGTCTGCACGTCTCCTGCCGCAACGGCGGCCGGTACGGATTCGACGGCGTGGACGGCGGCCAGGGCGAGGCGGTGCGCGTCCCCCAGGCCGGCGGCACCCTGGTCAAGCTGCCCGTCGGCGCCGACTCCGCGCTGCTGCCCTCGCTGCTGACCCTGTCGGACGTGATGGGCACCGGTCACCACGGCGCCGTCACCGCCGGCGTCGGCCGCGGCGACTCGGTGCTGGTGATCGGGGACGGCGCGGTCGGGCTGTGCGCGGTGATCGCCGCCAGGCGGCTGGGAGCCGAGCAGGTCGTCCTGATGGGCCGGCACACGGCCCGCACCGACCTGGGCCGCGCGTTCGGCGCCACCGACGTGGTCGCCGAACGCGGCGAGGAGGGCGTCGCCCGCGTGCGCGGGCTGACGGGCGGCGACGGCGTCGCGAAGGTCATCGAGGCCGTCGGCACCCGCCAGCCCTGGAGACCGCCCTGGCAGCGGTCACGGACGGCGGCACCATCAGCCGGCTGGGCGTCCCGCAGTACGAGGAAGGGCCCGTCGGCCCGTCCATGATCATGCGGAACATCACCCTCACCGGCGGTGCCAGCCCGGCCCGCGCCTACATCGAGGAGCTGCTGCCGGACGTCCTGGACGGCGTCATCGAACCGGGCCGCGTCTTCGGCCGGGCCTTCTCCCTCGACCAGGTCCCCGACGCCTACCGGGCCATGGCCGACCGCCGCGTCCTCAAGGCCCTCGTCACCCTCTGACCCCGATACCGGCACCGATACGCAGAGGAAGATTCCGTGCAGACCGTCACCCTCAACAACGGCGTCGAGATGCCGATCCTCGGCTTCGGCGTCTACCAGGTCCCGCCGGAGCGGACCGAGCGGGCCGTCTCCGAGGCCCTCGCCGCCGGTTACCGGCTGCTCGACACGGCGCCGCCTACGGCAACGAGGAGGCCGTCGGCCGCGCCGTCAGGAACAGCGGCATCCCGCGCGAGGAACTGTTCGTCACCACCACACTGTGGGTCCAGGACGCGCCCGCCGAGGAGAACGCCAAGCGGGCGTTCGGGACCTCGCTGGACAAGCTCGGCCTGGACTACCTCGACCTGTACCTGATGCACCAGCCCTACGGCGACGTCCACGGCCAGTGGCGTGCCATGGAGAGCCTGCACCGCGAGGGCCTGATCAGGGCGATCGGCGTCGCCAGCTTCCACGCCGACCGGCTCCTCGACCTGATCCTCGACAACGAGGTCACGCCCGCGATCGACCAGATCGAGACCCACCCCTTCTTCCAGCGGACCGCCGACCAGGACCTGATGCGCGAGCACGGCGTCCGGATCCAGTCCTGGGGCGGGTTCGCCGAAGGCAGGAACAACCTGTCCACTCATCCCCTGCTGAGTGAGATCGGCCGGCAGCACGGCAAGTCCGTGGCACAGGTCGTGCTGCGCCGGCTCATCCAGCACGGCGTCGTCGCCATCCCGAAGTCGGTCCGGCCCGAGCGCATGGCGGAGAACATCGACGTCTTCGACACGGCGTCGTCGCCATCCCGAAGTCGGTCCGGCCCGAGCGCATGGCGGAGAACATCGACGTCTTCGACTTCGAGCTGACCGACGGGTAGATGGCGTCCATCGCCACCCCGGACACCGGCGCCTCCCTGTTCTTCGACCACCGTGACCCCGAGATGGTCGGCCGGCTCGGCAGGCATCGCCTGACCGACTGGACCCGGCAGGCGGCCGCCACAGCGCACCGATACGGGGCGGACCTCGCGGTGCTCCCCCACGACGCGGCGGTGGCGGGGGGGGCCGGGGAGAGGGCGGCCGGCCCGGTGGCGGCGGTCAGCCGGTGGCGTTCACCGGTGCCGGACGGCTCCCCTTCCCCGGGAACGGCGTCCGGCCCGGCGGTCAGGGCGGACACGGGCTGGTCCTGTCGCCCTCGTGCGCCCTTCATGCGAGCACGGGTGTCCCGCCACGCCGTCCGGCACGCCGCGGGTGTCGTCCGGCACAGCCACCCGGATGTGTCCGGCCGGGCCGGTGGGGCAGAATCGTCCGCGTACACCCCGGCCCGGGGCAGGCCCGAGCGCAGTCGAGGAGACCGTGACCGACATCCCGAAAGCGGACCGGACGGACCGGCTCTCCGTCGAACACCACGAGGTCGACGGCATCCGTGTCGTGACCGTGCGGGGCGAGATCGACCATGACGTCAAGGACGTGCTCAGCGAGGCGCTGCTCGCCGAGGACGGCGCGACGCCGCCGCGGACGGTGGTGGACCTCAGCGGCGTGACCTTCATGGACTCCAGCGGCATCAACGTCTTCGTCGCCGCCCGCCGCGCCGCCGACGACGCGCGGGGATGGCTTCGTATCGCCGGTGCCCACGACTCCGTCCTGCGCGTCCTGCAGCTCGTCGGCGTCGACGGTTTCATTCCCTGCCACCCCACCGTCGAGCAGGCCCTGACCGCCTGACCCCACCGTCGCACCCCTCGGTGCCGGCGGCGACGGCGGTGCCCCGGACGCGGGCCGGCAAGAAGATCCCCGCGTGGTCGTGCTGCGAGCCTTCGAGGAGCAGGTGTGTCCGGGCCCAACGAGGGCAGCCGGTCGCCAGACGCAAAGGAAGGTGATGGTGATGGCATCGGCGCAAGGACACTACGGGACGGGCCAAGGCGGCCCCGGCACAACGGCCGAGCACCGCAACGGATTCGGGATCGCCGCACTGGTGCTGGGACTGGTCGGCATCGCCGTGTTCTGGACCGTGGTCGGCGGGATCGTGCTGGGCCTGCTCGCCCTGGTCTTCGGGATCCTCGGTTACCGCCGCAAGAAGCGCGGTCTGGCCACCAACGGGGTGATGGCTCTGGTCGGCGCCGTCGCGGGCGCGCTCGCCCTCGTCGGATCGTCGATCATCCTCGCGGCGGGCGTGGCGGTGTTCAATTCGGACGAGTTCAAGAACTACTCCGACTGCGTCGAGCACGCGGACACCGCGTCCGAGCGCGAACGGTGCGCCCGCGACTTCCAGAAGGACGCCGACCGCAACTGAGGGTTTCCCGCCTTGTGCTCTGCGGGTGACGACCGGCGGCGCGGGAGTGCGCCCCGCCGCCCTGTACCGCTCGGCGACATGTCGTGCCGGGCAGTGGCGGAATGACGGCGGCTGAGGCAGCGGTCGGCTGCCTCGGCGGATGCTCCGGCAGCCGCCGCGACGGTTCGGACGCCCGCGGCCGCCGACCGGCCGGACGGCAGCCGGACCCCGTGGTCCGGGCGGGCGTCCGGCGCCGCGGCGGCGTCACTCGCAGAACACCCGCACCTTGGCGTCGGGATCGTCGATGCCGACGCCAAGGTCGATGTCGTCGAGCTGCTCGACGAACTCCTCCAGGTGCTGCGGCTCGGGCTCGGTGAGGTCGATCGGTACCCCCGGCTTGTTCAGCTCCGCGTTGACCTCGGTGAGCGCCTGCGCGGGGATGAGGCTCGCGAGCCGGACCCCGGCGCGCAACAGCCGCAGCGGAACCCGGGCGTTGACCCGGCTGGGCCCGTCCCCGCCGGAGCTGTCCACCGAGTTCACCGCCACGCGCAGGTACCGGGACCGGGTTTTCGGGCGGGACGCGGCTCCCGGCGGCGGCTCTGACCGCCCCTCGATCACGACACCACCGCCGGTGAGGCGGACCCGCTCGACCACGAAGGGCTGTCCGCGCGTCAGGTCCGTCAGTGACGGAGTGTCAGCGGCCGTCCTCACCCGGCCGGCCGGACGCTGACGACGTCGAACGGCACGCGTGCGCGGAGAAGGGCGCTCGGTCCACGACCGTGACCGGGCTCGGCGCCGGCGGTGGTACCGGTGTTCCCCAAGGCCGTCCTCGGTGGGACCCGTCGCTCACGCACGGGGAGCGAAACGGGGAGCGAACCTGAACCGACGGGCCGGACCCGGCAGTTGTCACCACCGGCAGCCGCTGGCCTCAGGCCCTGGAAAGACGAAGCACGATGGCTGTCACCGGCTGCGTATCCGGGAAAGCGGCATCGTCTTCGAAGGGGCGGGGCGGCCGGATTCGAACCGGCGTCCTCCGAGATGATGTCGCGGCGCACTACCTCTGTGCTACGACCCCGCCTTGTCGATGATCATAGGTGTCAGCCATGTTGGTGGGCAATGGTCACACCCGGCTCGCCGACCGGGTGGCACCGTGTCCCGGTCGGTCCGCGCGCAGAGGGTTGCGGGCGTGTGGGCCGTGCGGGTGCGGCGGTGGCGTCACGGGATGCGCGACAGGGACGACGAGTACGGGAGGACCAGGCGTGACGGGACTGACGATCTTCATGTTCGTGCTCTCCGCCTTGCTCATCCTCATGGCCTGTATCAAGGCGGACCGCGTCCGCTCCTGGCGCGAATCGGTGAACCCCTCGGCTCCGGACATCCCGGATGCCGCGTTCACGGTCGCGCGGATCGTGTTGGTCGTCATGGCGGTGGTCAATGTCGTCCTCGGTTTCCGGGGCCTCGCCGCGCAGGACACCATGGACTGGAGCGACGAGGAGCTGACGAGCGCGGTCGAGGGGGCCACGGAGGCCCTGGACGGCGATGTCATGTACGGCGACTCGCTCGGGACCGACTCCCAGGCCGACCTCGACGGCGACTACGCCAGGAAGGTCGAGGACGAGATCGTCGAGCATGGCGGTGGTGACGCCCCCGGGTTCGGGGTGGACGCCGCGGTCGTCGGCCGGGCGATGACCGACCGGGCTCGTTACCGGATCACGGCCAGCGGTGCGGGGAAGGCGTTCTGCATGCACGTCGAGCGCACTCACGACGGGTACATCGAGACCGTGGCGCCCGGGCTGTCCGGCGACGCGGCCGCCGTGAAACTGCCGAAGTACACCTTCGAGGTGTCCACTCGGGCGGGTGAATGCTGAGCCGCCGCCATGGCAGTGGTGTGCACGGCGTCCATCGGCCCGGTCCCTGAAGCGATCTTCATGCCGCTCCCCGTCCACGCCCTGGCCCACCGGCCGCCGACCGCCGAGGCAGTCGCCGAGTTCGCCGCCCTGCCCACCGTGCCTTGCGTTCCTGGCGAGGCCGACGCCGTCGATGAGGAGCTGAAGCGACGCGGGTGGAGGCGGGAGCACGGCCTGGTCCGCGATTCCTCCGGCGCACTCCCACCCACGCGCCGACACCCACGCGCCGACAGCCGGGCCGTCGACCGGCAACGGCCCCTACGGCCGCCTCACGCACCTGCGGCCGTCCTGCACACCGCTGACCTGTGGCCCCGGACTGCCGCCCGCCGATGACGAGGACGGTCTGATCGGACGGATCACCGCGCACGCCGACTGGTGAGCCCGCGCAGGACGAGGACGGCACCGGGGACGCGTACCCGAGCCGGGTGCCACCGCTTCAGCGGTCCGAACCGTGCTCGGGAGCCGCGTCGAGGCGGGCACGTTGCGGGACCATGACGTAGGCGGGGTCCTTCGTCGACGCGACGCCGCCCTCGAAGGTGCCGAACCGTTGCAGGGCGCTGCCGGTGAGCAGGGCGAGCCCGGCCGCGGCCGCGGCCGGGCGGCTGTGGCGGGCGACGGTGACCGCGGCGAGCCCCCCGCCGAGGGTGAGGTGTTCCGCGGCCCGGCGCAGGCGGTGGGCCCGGCCCCTGGTGTAGGCCCTGGTCTCCAGACCGGGCCGGTGTTCGATGAGCCGGGCGGCGGCGAGTTCCGCCGCCGCGCCCACGGCCGCGAGACGCCGGGCGGGGGCCGCCTCGGTCACCGGGGCGAGCAGCATGCCCAGGCCCGCACCGCTCGCGGCGGCGGAGCCGGTGAAGAGGAAGGGCAGTTCACGGCGGGCTTCGTGCCAGGCCGGCACGGCCGTCTGGGAGAGCAGCACCGCCGTGTAGGACGCGAGAGCGGGGGCGAAGGCGGCGGCCCACAGCCCGCCCGGCCGGCCCGCCCGGTGCAGCAGGCGGCCGGGCGGGGTGGCGCGCCAGGAGGCGGGCAGCAGCTCGGCCGCGGCGGCGAGGCCGCTGCCGGGCCCGTAGGCGACGAGGATCCAGGTGCCGACGGACATGGGCGACGTCGGTTTCGCCACCCGCAGCATGTGGTGGAAGCGTTCGGGGCGGCCCAGGTCGGCGATCAGCAGGTAGGTGCTGGCGAGCAGGGCGCCGAAGCCGCCCAGGCGGCCGGCGCGGCGCAGGGCCGGGCGGCCGGTCAGGTCGGCGCCGGCGGACAGCAGGGCGGCGCCGGCCGACAGGCCGCCGGTGAACAGGTAGGCGGGGACCTTCCACTCCCACACGGGCGGTTTCAGTACGGGCCGGCCGTAGTAGGAGCGGAACCCGCCCGCCGGAACGGCCGTTTCCTCTTGGTGGCCGTCGTGGCCGGCGCGGTCGGCGCGGCCGCGGCCCGAGGCGAAGGTGCCCGCGCGGACGTCGGCGGCGCCCGCGTCGCCGCGCGGCTCGTGCGGCAGTCCGTCGTCGCTCACCGGCGGGCCCCCTTTCCCCACTTGACGAAGACGGCGGCGGTGGCCGCCAGCAGGGCCGAGGCGGCCGTACCGGCGTGCTTCCACATGGACGGCAGGTCGCGGGTGGGAACCACGGGGTCCGGTGGCAGCCCGTAGACCTCGGGGTCGTCGAGCAGCAGGAAGAACGCACCGTCGCCGCCCACGCCGTCGTCGGGGTCGCGACCGTACAGGCGTGCCTCCTCGACGCCCGCCTCGTGCAGTTGCTCCAGCCGCCGGTCGGCCCGCTCACGCAGCTCGTCGAGCGGCCCGAACTGGATGGAGTCGGTGGGGCAGGCCTTGGCGCAGGCCGGTTCCAGGCCGCCGCGCAGACGGTCGTAGCACAGGGTGCACTTCCAGGCGCGGCCGTCGTCGGGCCGCCGGTCGATGACGCCGTAGGGGCAGCCGGAGACGCAGTAGCCGCAGCCGTTGCAGATGTCGGGCTGCACCACGACGCTGCCGAACTCGGTGCGGAACAGCGCTCCGGTGGGGCAGACGTCGAGGCAGCCGGCGTGGGTGCAGTGCTTGCACACGTCGGACGACATCAGCCAGCGGAAGTCGGTCCGGGTCTCGGCGCCGGTGCCGGCGCCGGGCAGGCCGAAGGAGGGGAACCCCAGGTCGACCGGACCGGTCCCCGGCTCGCCGCCGCCGCGGGGCGCGTCGTGCGGGGCGTCCGCGGCCACCTCGGCGGTGTGCCCGGTGCGGGAGGGGCCGGTGGGCAGGCCGGCCAGGCCCGGGTCCTGCCGTCCCAGGGGGCGCTCCTGCTCGACGAAGGCGACGTGCCGCCACGAACTGGCGCCGAGCGTGCCGGTGTTGTCGAAGGACATGCCCAGCAGGTCCAGGCCGTCCTCGGGGACGTCGTTCCACTCCTTGCAGGCCACCTCGCACGCCTTGCAGCCGATGCACACGGAGGTGTCGGTGAAGAAGCCGACGCGTGGCGGGTGCTCGCGGTGGCCGGCGTCGGCGGCGGGGTCCCGCAGGGGCCCGTACAGGCTGTGGTCGTCGGTCATGGGGAGTCCTCCGGCCGGTCCGGTTCGGTGTGGGCCGGCCTGTGGTCGTCTCCGTCGCCCGCCGTCATGAGGCGGGTGCCGGTGAGCGGTGTGATCCCGGCCCGGCGGCGGTAGTCCTGGACGTACTCCAGCAGGGCCGGTCCCCGCGGCCGCCGCCCGGGGCGGATGTCGCAGGTCAGTACCTTGCTCTCCTGGATCAGTACATTGGGCTCGGCCACCACCCCGATGAGGTCGTTGACGACGTCACCGCCGGTGAGTCCGGTGTGGCCCCAGTGGTAGGGCATCCAGACCTGGTGGATGACACGGTCCTCGACGCGCAGCGGCGCCAGCCGGTCGGTGACGACGACGCGTGCCTCCACCGCGGTCCGGCTGGTGACGACGTGGGCCCACTCGAGGTGGCGCAGCCCGCGTTCGGCCGCCAGTTCCGGCGACACCTCCACGAACAGTTCCGGCTGCAGCTCCGCCAGGTACGGCAGCTGGCGGCTCATGCCGCCCGCGGTGTGGTGCTCGGTGAGCCGTGCCGCCGTGAAGACGAAGGGGAACACGTCGCTGTGCGCTTCGGGCGGGGCCGGGTTGGAGGGGTTGTCGCGACGGCCGTAGACCTTGCGCGTCGGGTTGGCCTGCTGGCCGTACAGGAGGTTGCGCACGGGCGACTCGTGCGGCTCGTAGTGGGTGGGCAGCGGGCCGTCCGTCAGTCCGGACGGCGCGAACAGCCACGCCTTGCCGTCGGCCATCATGATGAACGCGTCGTCGCCGCTCAGCGCCTCGGGGCCCGACGCGCCCCCGGGGGGCCGGTAGCCGGGCGGCTTGTGCCGCTCGAAGTCGGGGACGTCGTGGCCGGTCCACTCGCCGCTCTCCTCGTCCCACCAGACGAGGGCCTTGCGTTCGCTCCAGGGGCGCCCCTGGGGGTCGGCGGAGGCGCGGTTGTACAGCACGCGCCGGTTCAGCGGCCAGGTCCAGCCCCACTCGGACTCGTACGGCCCCTGCTCGGAGCGGGGTTTGCGGCGCCGGGCCTGGTTGACCTCGTCGGCGTACACCCCGCTGTAGATCCAGCAGCCGCAGGCGGTGCTGCCGTCGGCCTTCAGGTCGGTGTATCCGCCGACGGCGCGCCCGGTGGTCAGGTCGATGCCGTTGATGCGGCGCAGGACGTCCGCCGCGGACGGCTCGTCCCCCTCGGTGCGGTAGTCCCAGGCGAGGTCGAGCACGGGCCGGTCGCGCTCGTCGGTGGAGCCGGCCAGCTTCTCCTTCACCAGCCGGCCCAGGTGGTGGAAGAACCACAGCTCGGAGCGCTGGTCACCGCTCGGCTCGACGGCCTGGTCCCGCCACTGCAGCATGCGCTGGGTCTGGGTGAACGTGCCGGACTTCTCCACGTGCGAGGCGGCGGGGAAGAAGAACACCTCCGTGCGGCAGCGCTCGGTGACGATCTCCCCGGTCTCGATCTCGGGGGCGTCCTTCCAGAAGGTGGCGCTCTCGATCATGTTCAGGTCGCGGACGACCAGCCAGTCCAGGTTGGCCATGCCCAGGCGCTGCAGGCGTCCGTGCGCGGAGCCGACGGCCGGGTTCTGGCCGAGCAGGAAGTAGCCGAAGACCTTCCCGTCGACCATGTCCATCGCGGTGCGGTAGGTGCCGTGGTCGCCGTCGATGCGGGGCAGATAATCGAAGCAGTAGTCGTTCTGCGCGGTGGCCGCCTCCCCCCAGTACTCCTTCAGCAGCGAGACCGTGTAGGCGTCGGCGTTGCTCCAGAAGCCCTTCTGGCCGGGGCGGCGGACGGCGTCCAGGTAGGCGGCCAGGTTCTCGTGGCCGGTGTCCGGCATCGGCAGGTAGCCGGGCAGCAGGTTGAACAGGGTCGGGATGTCCGTGGAGCCCTGGATGGAGGCGTGCCCGCGCAGCGCGTAGACGCCTCCGCCGGGACGGCCGATGTTGCCCAGCAGCAACTGGACGATCGAGCCGGCGCGGATGTACTGGGCGCCGGTGGAGTGCTGCGTCCAGCCGACGCTGTACACCAGGGCCGCGGTGCGCTCCCGGCCGGAGTTGTCCGTCCAGGCCCGGCACACCTCCAGGAACGCGTCCTGGGGGACTCCGCAGATCCGCTCGACCGTCTCCGGGGTGTAGCGGGCGAAGTGCCGTTTGAGCACCTGGTACACGCACCGCGGGTGCTCCAGGGTGGGGTCGGAGGCGAGGTCGCCTGCGCCGCCCTCGACGGCCGGGCCGCCGGCGCCGTGCTGGTAGGGCGCGGCCTGTTCCTTCCCGCGGTGGCCGGGCCCTTCCTCCGCCCCGGCGCTCTCGTACGCCCAGCTGGAGGGGTCGTAGGAGGCGGTGTGCGGGTCGTAGCCGCTGAACAGGCCGTCGAGGTCCTCGGTGTCCTGGTAACGCTCGCTCAGCAGGAACGGCGCGTTGGTGTACGCCTCGACGTACTCCCGGAAGTCCAGGCCGTGGGAGAGGATGTAGTTGATCACCCCGCCCAGGAACGCGATGTCGGTGCCGACCCGCAGCGTGACGTGTCGGTCGGCGAGCGCGCTGGTGCGGGTGAACCGCGGGTCGATGTGGATGACCTTCGCGCCGCGCGCCTTGGCCTCCATCACCCACTGGAACCCGACCGGATGGGCCTCGGCCATGTTCGAGCCCATGATGACGATGCAGTCGGCGTTCACCAGGTCCTGCTGGTAGTCGGTGGCGCCGCCGCGTCCGAACGAGGCTCCCAGACCGGGAACCGTGGCGGAGTGTCAAATACGCGCCTGGTTCTCGATCTGGATCGCGCCGAGCGCGGTGAACAACTTCTTGATCAGGTAGTTCTCCTCGTTGTCCAGCGTCGCGCCGCCCAGGCCGGCGAAGCCCAGGGTGCGGCGCAGCGGGCGGCCGCAGGCGTCGGTGTCCTGCCAGCCCCGGCGCCGGGCGTCCAGCACCCGGTCGGCCACCATGTCCATGGCCACATCGAGGTCCAGGTCCTGCCACTCGGTGGCGTACGGCGGCCGGTAGCGCACCTTCCGCTCGCGCTGGGGTCCGGTGACGAGCTGCTTGCTGGCGGAGCCCTTCGGGCACAGGCGGCCGCGCGAGACGGGACTGTCCGGGTTGCCCTCGATCTGGATGACGCGCTCGTCCTTGACGTAGACGCGTTGCGCGCAGCCCACCGCGCAGTAGGGGCAGACCGAGTCCGCCACCCGGTCCGCGCGGGCCGTCCGGGGTTCGAGACCGGCGGAGCGCCGGGACTGGGCCGCCTTGCCGCGGCCGAGCCGGTCGGCTCCCGTGAGCTGCCGGTACACCGGCCACCCGCCGATCCACCGTTCGAAGTCCATACGCCCGCTCCCTCGTACGGCGGCACGCCCTCCTCCGAGACTACGCGGGCGCGGGCCGCCCGCAAGCGGGCGCGTGGCCGCGGGGTCACCGCAGGACGACGGAGGCCGGTCCGCGCGGCACCAGTTCGCCGACCACCGGCGCCCCGGGCACCTCCCCCGCCACCAGCAGGCCGCCGGAGGTCTGGGCGTCGGCCAGGAGGAGCCGGGTGCCGGCGTCGGTGTTCCCGAAGTCGGTGAACGGCGTGACCCACTCCAGGTTGCGCCGGGTGCCGCCGCTGACGTACCCGTCCCGCACCGCTTCCCGGGCCCCGTCGACATAGGGCACGGCGGCGGTGTCGACCACAGCGGTCACCCCCGAGGCCCGCGCCAGCTTGTGCAGGTGGCCGAGGAAGCCGAAGCCGGTGACGTCGGTGGCGCACCTCGCCCCGGCCGCCAGAGCGGCTGCGGAGGCGTCCCGGTTGAGCGCGACCATGGTGGCCACCGCCTGTTCGAACCGCTCGCCGGTGGCCTTGTGCCGGTTGTTGAGCACGCCGAGGCCGAGGGGTTTGGTGAGCGACAGGGGCGCGCCCGGCCGGCCGGCGTCGTTGCGCAGGAGCCGTCCGGGGTCCGCCAGGCCGGTGACGGCCATGCCGTACTTGGGTTCCGGGTCGTCCACGCTGTGCCCGCCGCCCACGTGGCAGCCGGCCTGCGCCGCGACGTCCAGCCCGCCGCGCAGCACCTCGCGCGCGAGATCGAACGGCAGCACGCCGCGGGGCCAGGCCAGGAGGTTGACGGCGAGGACCGGGCGGCCGCCCATCGCGTACACGTCGGACAATGCGTTGGCCGCGGCGATGCGGCCCCAGTCGTAGGGGTCGTCGACGACGGGTGTGAAGAAGTCGGCGGTGGAGATCACCGCCTGGGCCGGGGCACCGTCCTGCGCGGGCAGGGCGACCACGGCCGCGTCGTCACCGGTGGCCAGCCCGACCAGCAGCGGGGTGTCGCTCGCGGCCGGCGCGGGCCCCGTCAGTCCGCCGAGCACCTCCTCCAGCTCGCCGGGCGGGATCTTGCAGGCGCAGCCGCCCCCGTGGGCGAACTGGGTCAGGCGGAGCGGGGTTTCGCGCGTGGACGTCATGCCTGGTCTCCTGATCGGCGTGGTGAGGTGCGCGGCACGAGGTGGCGCCGGACGGCCCCGGTGGAGCGGCCGTACCCGGCGCCCGGCCTGCCGGCACGCCGGGCGGGGCCGATGCGGGGGTGCCGGTGCGGTCCGGGTGCCGGTGCGGTCCGGTAGCCTGGGCCGGCGACGGAGGCGTGTGGGTGCCTGGTGGCCCTCCCGGTCTTCAAAACCGAGGTGCCCGAGGATCTCGGGCAGGCGGGTTCGATTCCCGTCCGCCTCCGCCGGTCCCGCCGGCCCGGCAGCGTCGGTGCCGGTCGTCCACGCGTTCGGTGTACCCGCGGGCGTCCAGGAACTCCAATAGTGGCACGGCCACCCGGCGCGTGGTGTCCAGGGCCTGGCGGGCCTCGCTCAGCGTGAACGGCTGCGGGATCCTGCGCAGTACGTCGGCGGCCCGGGCGTCCGCCCCCGGCAGCAGCACGATGCCGTCGCCGACCCGCAGCAGCGCGCCCGCCGCGACCGCGGCGGCCAGCGCCTTGCGGGTGAGGCCCAGTTCGGCCAGGCGGTCGGCTTCCGGGGCGCGGAACGGTGCCCGTGCCAGCTCGCGCCGCACCGCGCCGACGGCCGCCCGGACGGACGGCGGAAGCGCGGGGCCCCTGTTTCCGGGACCGTACAACCGCCCCCTGCTGCGGCGCAGTGCTTCCTCGCCCGGGGTGTCGGCGAGCGCGTCGACCAGCGCCCGGTCGGGCAGGCCGAGCAGATGCCGGGCCGCCTCCGTGGGCAGTCCGGGGTCCAGCGGGTGGCGGGCCGCGTGCCGTTCCACCTCGGCGGCCAGGCGGCCGCGCAGCGCCGCCCAGTGGCCGGGGTCGGCCAGCCAGTCCCCGGCGACGGGCGGGGCGGGGATGGGTACCCCCATCGCCGCCAGCTCCGAGCGGCGCACGAGCCCGCGCCGCCGCAGTTCCGCCGTGCCGTCCGGGCGGCCGGTCGTGCCCGCCAGCTCGGCCGCCCTGGTCCGGGCGGCTCCGCGCCGGGTCAGCTGCGGCGGTCGCACGTCCAGTACGGTCACCCCGCACGGCACGCGCCGCCCGCCCGGCTCCCGCAGGACGGCCCGGTCCCCCACCCGCAGGGGCAGCACACGGGACAGGGTCAGCCTGGCCGTGTCCCCGCCCAGCGGCCGGACGGTGACCGGCACCGCGGCGGTGCCGATGTGCAGGGTCACCGTCCGGGGCAGGTCCCCGGCCGGCCTCCCGACGAGACGGACGTCGGTCGTCCGGGTGAGCAGCCAGCGGCCGGGGGTCAGCAGCACCTGGCCCCGGCCGAGCAGCCCGTCGGCGGCGCCGTGGACGTTGACCGCCACGCGCGCCACGCCCCTGGCCTCCGGCCGTTCCTCGTGCAGGCACTGCAGCCCGCGCACCCGCAGTGCCGTCGTGCCGTCCCCCGTCACCAGCCGGTCACCGACCCGGAGGGTGCCCGCGCCCAGGGTGCCCGTGACGACCGTCCCGTGGCCGCGCACGGTGAAGGCGCGGTCCAGCCACAGCCGCACGTCCGCGTCGGCGGGAGGGGTGGGCAGTGACCGGGCCAGCCGGCCCAGCTCCGCACGGAGTCCGTCGAGTCCCGCACCGGTCACGGCGCTCACCGCGACGGACGGGACGGCGCCGAGGGAGGTCGCGGCCAGGCGTTCCACCGCGTCCGCCCGTACGGGTCCGGGATCCGCCAGGTCGCTGCGGGTCACGGCCAGCACGGCGTGCCGCACCCCGAGCGCGTCCAGGATCTCCAGGTGCTCCTGCGACTGCGGCTGCCAGCCCTGGTCGGCGGCCACCACGAACAGCACGGCGGGCACGGGGCCGACGCCGGCCAGCATGGTGGCGACGAACCGTTCGTGACCGGGCACGTCGACGAACGCGATGTGCTCCCCGCCGGGGCCGCCGGTCCCGTCCGGCTCCAGCCGGGTCCACACGAACCCCAGGTCCAGGGTCAGTCCTCGTCTGCGCTCCTCCTCGAACCGGTCGGGTTCCATCCCGGTCAGCGCCCGCACCAGAGCGGACTTGCCGTGGTCGACGTGTCCGGCGGTGGCCAGTACCCGCATCGCGCCTACCTCCCCGCGACCGTGACCGACCGCACGGCCCCGGCCAGCCGTTCGTCGTCCTGCGCCGGCACCGCCCGCAGGTCGAGCAGGCACCGCCCCGCCTCCAGGCGTCCCACGACGGGGACCGGTCCGGTCCGCAGGGCGGCGGCGTACCACTCGGGCAGCGACAGCGCGGCGCTGGGCAGCGTCACCCCGGGCGCGCCGCCGCCGCCCACCGTCGCGGCGCTCCCGACGGCCCGGACGTCGACGCCGTCGGCGCCCAGTGAGGAGGCCAGCCGCTCCGCGCGGCGCTTCAGACGTGCCGGATCGGCGGCCAGGGCCTCACCGGTCGGGGTCTCGGGGCCGCGCAGCGTCGCCTCCAGTGCGGCCAGGGTCAGCTTGTCCACCCGCAGGGCGCGGGCGAGCGGATGCCGGGAGACGGTGCGGACCAGGTCCTCCTCCCCCAGCAGCAGTCCGCACTGCGGTCCGCCCAGCAGCTTGTCGCCGCTGGCGGTGACGAGCGACGCCCCCGCCTTCAGCTGGGTGCCGGCGTCGGGTTCGTCGGGCAGCAGTGGATGCGGGCGCAGCAGTCCGGAGCCGATGTCGACGACGACGGGGACACCCAGCGCCGCGAGGTCACCGACGTCGGCGGCCCGGGTGAAACCGGTGATCAGGAAGTTGGAGGGGTGCACCTTCAGCACGAACGCCGTCTGCGGGCCGATGGCTCCGGCGTAGTCCGCGACGGTGGTGCGGTTGGTGGTGCCCACCTCGCGCAGCCGGGCGCCGGTGGAGACCAGCAGGTCCGGCAGGCGGAAACCGTCCCCGATCTCCACCATCTCCCCCCGGCTGATGACGATCTCCCGGCCGGCGGCGAGGGCGGTGGCCGCCAGCACGAGCGCGGCGGCCCCGTTGTTGACGACGTGCGCCGCGGCGGCGGACGGCACCCGGTCGCGGAGGGCGGCCAGCGCGGTGCGGCCCCGGCGGGCCCGTGCCCCGGTGTTCAGGTCCAGCTCGACGTCGGTGGGCCCGGCGGCCTCCTGCACGGCCTGCCGGGCCGCCGCCGACAGTGCCGCCCGTCCGAGGTTGGTGTGCAGCACCACGCCGGTGGCGTTGATCACCGGTCGCAGCCCGCTCACCGTGCGCGGCAGCAGGGCGACCGCCGTGTCGGCCACGCCGTCGGGCGGGACGGTCCCCGAGCGCGCCCGCTCCTGCGCCTGCCGGACCGCGGATTTCACCACTTCGGACCCCAGCCGGCCGGCCGCCTCCGCCAAGCGGGGGTCGCGCAGCACGGCGTCGGTGCGGGGAATGCGGCGCCGCCGGTCCTCCGGTCCCGGCTCCGGTCCCGGCTCCGGTTCCGGTCCCGGCTCCGGTTCCGACGGCACATCCCTTCCCCGGACGGGCCCGGCGGCACCGGGGGCCCGGCCTGCGGACCTCGCCCCGCTCCGTCCGGTTGCGACCCGGTGGTCCATGCGCCCCTCCATCCGCCGTCACGCCCGGATCGTCACCGTCCGGGGACCTCCATCGTCCCCCAGTGCCCCTGGTCGGTGACAGGACACGCCGGGCCGGGACCGGCGTCGGCCGCCGAGCCGGGCGGGCTGCCGGACCGTCTCCGGGGCGGCAGGCTGTCCGCCTGACCGCCCCGGCCGCCGCCGAGCGGGCCCTCAGCCCCGGCGCGCGGTGTCCGTACGTCCGCCCGCACGGAGGGGGAACGCGACGAGCAGCGCGAGCGCGACGAGGAGTGCGCTCGCCCAGAACGGGCCGAGGTTCCCGGCCGCGGTGCCGAGGGTGGGCGCGGCGACGAGGGGGCCGACGGCGGCACCGGTGTTGAGCGCCGCGGTCGCGTACGCCCCGGCCATGGTGGGGGCTTGTGCGGCCTCGTGGAGGACCCGCGTGATCAGTGTGCTGCCCAGCGCGAACGACAGCGCGCCCTGGACGAACACGAGGACGAGCAGGGCGACCGGCTGGCCGGCCAGCACGGCCAGGGCCGGCCAGCCGATGAGCAGCAGCGGACCGCCGACCGCGACGACCGGCCCGGGACGCTGGTCGGACAGCCGGCCGGCGACGGTGACCCCGGCGAGGGAACCGGCACCGAAGAGCATCAGGACGACGGAGACCCACAGCTCGCCCAGCCCGGCGGTGCCGGTCACCACGGGGGCGAGGAAGGTGAAGCTTGCGAACGTCGCCGCGTTCACCAGCGCGCCGAGCAGCATCACCAGGATCAACCGCTCCCTTGCGAGCTGGGCGAGCTCCGTCCGCAAGGCCGGCCTGCCGGTCGCCTCCTTCCGCACACGTCCCGCCGGGACCCCCATCAGGATGCCGAGGGCCGCCGGCAGGCAGAGAGCGGCGACAGCCCAGAACGTGGCCCGCCAGCCGAGCAGCGTGCCGAGCACCGATCCACCGGGGACGCCGGCGATCGTGGCCGCCGTCGTGCCCGACAGCAGCACGGCCAGCGCGCGTCCCTTCCTGTCGGGCGGGACCAGCGTGGTGGCGGCCGTCAGCGCGACGGCGAGGAACCCCGCGTTCGCGAGCGCGGCGAGGACCCGGGTGGCGAACAGGACCGGGAAGCTCGTGGTGAGGGCGCCCACGGCGTGAGCCGCCGCGAAGGCGAGGATGAACCCGAGCAGGCCGAAGCGCCTGGGCCAAGTGCGGGAGAGCGCGGCCACAAGAGGGGCGCCGACGGTCATGCCGATCGCGAAGGCCGAGGTGAGCACGCCTGCCGTCCCGGCGGTGACGCCGAGATCCGAGGCGATGTCCGGCAGGAGGCCGGCGAGCATGAACTCCGAGGTGCCCATGGCGAAGACCGCCATGGCGAGCAGGTACAACGGGAGAGGCATCGAGTGGCTCCGGGATGAGGAGAGGCACGAGAAGGTCTTCTCTCACCGCGGCCGGCCCCAAGGGCCCACTCGTCCCGCCACGGGACGCGGCGCGACGGCAGGGCTGTGAGCTCAGTGGTTCAGGGGGCTGACGGCGCGGCCGAAAGCCCCCACCTCGTCCGACTCAGGACTCGACATGGCCCGCACGCTACCCGGCCGGCGCCCGCCGGGGCACCTCGGTTTCACCCGCCACCGGGCCGTGGCCACGGGATACGGCGAAACCGCCGTCCGGTGCGAGGCGACCGTACCGATCGCGGTCCTCAACGGGTGGCCGTGCGCGGCGCTTCCCCACGGTTCCCGGCCGTCAACCCGTGCTGGCCGGCAGCCGCCGTCCGCCCCGCCGGTGCTGCCGCGCCGCGACACCTCGTACGGCCCGGTGCGGCGGGGACACGATCACCCGGGCACGCTCCGCGCGGGCGGACGGCACCGCCGCACCTGCGGCGATGACTTCTCCAGCGGCGCAGAGCCGGCCTCGGCGTCCGTTCCGCACCCGGCGGTTCGCCCTCGCCGGGGGCGGATCGACCGTTGCGCGAGGTCTGGACAGTCGTCGAACGGCGTGCTGTCATTCCGCTTGCCGTAAATTTTCCAACGTTGGAAGAGCCGAGCCGCTGACCGAGCTCCCTGTGCGAGGAAAGGTTCGATGACAAGACAACACGCCCGTTCGCGGGCCAGAGTGTGGGCGCTGCTGACCGCGGCCGCCCTGGTGCTGCCCACGACCGGCCTGATACCCACCGCGTCGGCCGCGGAGCCGGCCGGCGGCGCGTCGGCGGTGTCGGCCAGCTCCGACGAGGCGGCCGTCGAGGTGCACGGCCTGAAGGGCGAGTACTTCAGCATGTCGGCGCCGGGCGCGCGGGACTTCGCCGAACTCGGCGGCACCCTGCTCGATCCGCAGATCAACTTCTCCGGTCTGACCGGCACGTTCCAGGAGCTGACCGGCAGGACGGAGCACACCACCGCCCGCTGGACGGGGCAGATCGAAGCGCCGGCCACCGACGATTACACCTTCTATGCCATCGGCGACAACGGCTTCCGGCTCTTCATCGACGGAAAGCCGGTCATCGACCACTGGGAGCCCGACTGGGACAGGGAGCAGACCAGCGCGGCGATCCGGCTGACCGCCGGGGAGAAGCACGACTTCCGTCTGGAGATGTTCCAGGACCTCGGCGGGGCCAACATGTTCCTGCGCTGGTCGACGCCGACCCTGCCCAAGCAG
The DNA here is from genome assembly GCF_040678355.1 of Streptomyces sp. NPDC052701. Lineage (NCBI taxonomy): Bacteria > Bacillati > Actinomycetota > Actinomycetes > Kitasatosporales > Streptomycetaceae > Streptomyces > Streptomyces sp. NPDC052701. Next base: position 63,535 of record NZ_JBFATO010000035.1, on the reverse strand, counting down.
CTGGTTCCGAGCACGGCGTTCACCCCGCCGGCTGGCTTCGAGGTCTATCCGGTGGAGCTGTCCGTCGACAAGGACGGGCGGCGGCTGCGGGCCCGCTTCGAGGGCGAGGTCGGTGACGTCCGGGCGGTCGAGGACCACCTGAAGGTCGAGGCCGACACCGTGCCCATGCCGCTCGGCTCCGTCGCGGTCGATCCCGGTGACCCCCGCTCCCTCCTCGTCACCCTGGCGGCGCCGGTCCAGAAGGGCCAGCAGGTCCGGGTCACCTACGACGGCGCGGGCGGCCTCACGGCCGGCGGCGAGACCGTGCCGAAGCTCGTCCGCTTCGCGCAGAACGCCTCCGCGCACCGGCTCACCACCGAGTGGGGCGACCGGCTCGACCCGAAGAACCCGCTGCCGGAGTACCCCCGCCCGCAGCAGGTGCGCGACCGGTGGAAGAACCTCAACGGCCCCTGGCAGTTCAGCGCCGCGAAGGCGGGCGAGCAGCCGGTCTTCGGCAAGAACCTCGACGAGAAGATCATCGTGCCGTTCCCGGTCGAGTCGCAGCTGTCCGGGCTGGAGCGGCACGAGGACCACATGTTCTACCGCAAGCTCGTCGACGTGCCCAGGAACTGGAAGGTCGGCAAGAGCGGCAACGGCAACCGGCTGAAGCTCAACTTCGGTGCCGTGGACTACCAGGCCCGCGTCTGGGTCAACGGCCGCAAGGTCGCCGAGCACACCGGCGGTTACACCGCCTTCAGCGCCGACATCACCGACGCGCTCAAGGGCACCGGCCCGCAGGAGGTCGTGGTCGCGGTCACCGACACCGGCGGCGCGAACCAGCCGATGGGCAAGCAGTCCACCAACCCGGGCGGCATCTTCTACACCCAGTCGTCCGGCATCTGGCAGACCGTGTGGATGGAGCCCGTCGCCCGCACCTCCATCGACGACGTCGTCACCACCCCCGACATCGACACCAGCAGCCTCGCGGTGACCGTCCGGTCCGACGACGCCTCCAGCAGGGCGCGTGTCGAGGCCGTCGCCCGCGACGCCCGCGGCAAGGTCGTCGGCAGGGTCCGCGGACCGGCCAACGAGCGGCTGCGCCTGCCCGTGGCCAAGCAGCACCTGTGGAGCCCCGACGACCCCTACCTCTACGACCTCGACGTCAAGCTGACCGACGGCAGGTCGACCGACGAGGTCGGCAGCTACTTCGGCATGCGGAAGATCGGGATCAAGAAGGTCGGCGGCTACCAGAAGCTCGTGCTCAACGACAAGCCGGTCTTCTCCCTCGCCACGCTCGACCAAGGGTTCTGGCCCGACGGCCTGTACACCCCGCCGAGCGACGAGGCCCTCGCCTTCGACCTCGAGGCGCACAAGAAGCTCGGCTTCAACGCCGTCCGCAAGCACATCAAGGTGGAGTCGCCCCGCTGGTTCTACCACGCGGACAAGCTCGGCCTGCTGGTCTGGCAGGACTTCGTCTCCGGCAACATCACCGACGAGACGGGGCAGAAGGCCTTCGTGGAGCAGGGCAGGGAAATGATGCGGCAGCATCACAACGCGCCCTCCGTCATCGGCTGGATCGTCTTCAACGAGGGCTGGGGCGAGTGGAACCGCGAGGAGAGCGGCCGTATCGCCGAGTCCGTCAAGGCCGCCGACCCGTCCCGGGTCGTCAACGCCCACAGCGGTGTCAACTGCTGCAACTCCAAGGGTGACTCGGGCAAGGGCGACATCATCGACCACCACGACTACAACAACACCGATCCCGCCTTCCCCGACGCCAGGCGGGCCGCCATGGACGGCGAGCACGGCGGCTTCACCCTGCGCATCCCGGGCCACCTGTGGCCGGGCGCCCCGACGGTGATCTACAGCGGTGTCGCCGACAAGGAGGCGCTGACCCGCAAGTACGTCGAGAACACCGAGAAGTACTACCTCGACCAGGCCGGCGCCGAGCTCTCCGGTTCGGTGTACACGCAGATCTCCGACCTGGAGAACGAGCTCAACGGCCTGTACACCTACGACCGCCGGGAGATCAAGGTCGACCCGGTCCGGGTCCGTGAGGTCAACCGCAGGGTCATCGCGGCGGGCGCCGCCGCGGGTGAGCGCCCGGCGCTGAAGGGCGGCGGACACTGGGCCCTCGACGAGGGCACGGGCACCACCGCCGGGGACGACGGCCCGAACGACCGTCCCCTGAAGCTCACCGAGGGCACCTCCTGGACCTCCGGCGTCAGCGGCAGCGCGCTGAGGTTCGACGGCCGAAGCCAGTACGCCGAGACGGACGGGCCGGTGCTCGACACCACCGGGAGCTACTCGGTGTCCGCCTGGGTGACGCTCGACTCCCTGCCCGGCAACTACGCCACCGCGGTGAGCCAGGACGGCCGGCGCCAGGCCAGCCCGTTCTACCTGCAGTACGGGCAGGGCGCCTTCGCCTTCAGCACGCCCGGCGGGCAGCGCGCCCGGCTGGTGACCACCCCCGAGACGGGCCGCTGGTACCACCTCGTCGGCGTGCGGGACGCCGCGAGCAACGAGATCAGGCTGTACGTCGACGGCAAGCTCGCGGCGACCGCGACCGCCGGCCCGAACTACGTCGGCTCCGGCCCCCTCGCCGTCGGACGGGCGAAGTGGGACGGCGCGAACACCGACTTCTGGGACGGCGCGGTCGACGAGGTCCACGCCTACGACAAGGTGCTCACCGCCGAGGAGGTGAGCGAGCTCCACACGCGGGAGAAGCCGTAGCGGCGAAGCACTCCGGCAGCCGAGGCCGGTGCCGTCCCCCGGATGTCCGGGGGACGGCACCGGCCTCTTCGGTCCCGCCGTTCAGGACGGGCGTCCCGAGGGGAACCCGCGGGTGGCCGGTCCCCCGCGGAACGCCGACACCGTTGGCGAACCCGTACGGGCCGGGCTCGCCCTGGAGTGGCCATCGCGGTGGGGAGCGGCAGTCCTGCAACGGCCCCGAACCGCTCCCCCGGGCTCGGAGTCTTCCGGGAAGTAGCTGTCGTGTCGGATGCGGAACTGCTCGAGCTCTTCGCCACCGCGCTGCGCCGTCTCCGCGACCCGCTCGAAGTACTCCTCGTGTGGGGCGCCCGGGGAGCTTCTGGTCGCGCCGAGCGGACAGTTCGGCCGTGGCTCTGCACACGGGGACGGGAGTCGTCCGTCGACGGCTTAGGGAGTCGCCTCGCGTGTCGCAGGCATGATCGATGCCGATGAGTTCGGGCGTCACTTGCAGCCCGGCGAGCGTTGCCTCCGCCGGCACCCGGCCGGCTCGCACGAGCCCGCTGCCTGGTGTTGGTCCGAACGCGGTTTCGGTGGGTCAGCGGGCGAGGGAGACGGCGAAGGGCTTGAAGCCGTGTCGGCGCAGAACGTGGGGCACGACCAGGATCATGGCCTCGGTGGCGCGGGCCGTGGTGATGTCGCCGAGGTCCTCGATCCATTCGGGCTGCCAGCCCAGGTCGCCGAGCAGGCCGGTGACGGTCCTCTTCGCGTGTTCGTCGTCGCCCGAGAGATAGGCGGTCGGTGGGGTGGCCAGGATTTCGGGTGCGGTCATGACCATGAAAAGCATGGTGTTGAGGGTCTTGACCACATGGGTGTCGGGGAGCGCGGCCTGGAGCTTCTCGGCGAGGCTGCTGCCGGGATAGCACAGGTCGCCGGGCAGGCCGTCCCCGTCGTCGCGGGTGGCGTTGGAGACGTCGACGAGGATCTTGCCGGCGAGGTCGGTGCGCAGGTCGGTGAGGCGGTCCAGGGAGCTGTCGCCGGGCGTCGCGTTGATCACGATGTCCGCGGTGCGGGCAGTGGCGCGCTGGTCGGCGAAGGCGATCCGCGGGGCGGGCCCGGCGGTGCGGGCGGTGGTGTCCTCGGGGCTCCGGCCGCCGAGGGTGACTTGGTGTCCGGCTGCGGAGAGCTTGCCGGCGAGGTTGGTGCCGACGCGGCCGGCGCCCAGGATGCCGATGCTTGTCATGCGGTGACGCTCCTTGCGGTATCGGGGTGGGGAAGAGCGGGGACTTCCCGGTCAGACGGTCGGCGAGAGGACCTTGAGGGCGGCGCCGTGGATGCCGGGGGCGGCGGCCAGGAAGTCGCGGCTGCCGGTGTTCCAGGATTCGCCCGCCAGGTCGGTGACGGTGCCTCCGGCCTCGGAGACCAGCAGGGCGCCGGCGACCAGGCCCGAGCGGACGTCGGAGAACTGCCAGAACGCGTCCATGCGTCCGGCGGCGACGTGGATGAGCTGCATCGTGGCGGGAACGGACACCCGCACGACCAGGCCGTTGACGAGCATCGCGGTGACGGAGTCACCGATCCGCCGGAAGGTGCGCTCGTCCTCGCCGGGCTTGGCCTGGCCGGTGCCGGTGAGCGCCGCGCCCAGGTCGGTCTTGGCGGACACCTTCAGGGGCCGGCCGTTGAAGCGGGCACCGCCGCCGGCGACCGCAGTGTAGGTGTCGCCGGTCAGCGGCAGGTGGACGACGGTGAGTACCGGCTGGTTGTCGCGGACCAGGGTGGCGGTGACGGCCCAGTCCTCCATGCCGTGGACGTGGTTGATGTTGCCCTCGGCGGGGTCGACGACCCACCATTCCCCGGGCGGGAGCGCGCCGCCGGCCAGTTCGTCCTCGGCCCACTGCGACCCTCGCCGGGCCCGCAGCAGCGGTTCCCGCAGCACGTCCAGCACCGCGTCGTCGTTGGCGTGGATCTCGCCCACGACCTCGTCCAGGCTCACGCCCCGAGCGTGCGGGGTGTGGCGGTCACGCAGCGTGCCGCCGGCGGTCTTCACCGCGGCTGTCACGTCGGACAGGAGCGTCGTACCGGCGTCAGAAGGCATGACTGTGCTCATGGTGGGTTCCCTGGGATCGGTCGAAGCGGGGCGGTTGTCTCGCCCCCGCACTTCGAAGGTAGGCCGCTCGGTAATTAACAACAAGTGCATGCTTGTCACTCGTAGAGTTACCGTCATGCAATTGGATCTGAACCTGCTCACGGCCCTGGACGCCCTGCTGGAAGAGGGCAGCGTCGCCGGTGCGGCAGCACGCCTCCACGTCACCGCACCGGCGATGAGCCGCTCCCTGGGCCGCATCCGCAAGGCCACCGGTGACCAGATCCTGGTCCGCGCCGGCCGCAGCATGGTCCCCACCACCCGCGCGCTGGCCATGCGCGCCGAGGTCCACGCCCTCGTGCAGCAGGCCCACCGGCTTCTGTCCGCGCAGCAGGAACTCGACCTGGCGACTCTGGACCGGGTGTTCACCGTGCGCTGGCACGACGCCCTGACCGCCGCGTGCGGCACCGCCTTGACCACGGCCGTCCGCCGTCAAGCCCCCGGCGTCCGGCTGCGCCTGTCCGCCGAACCCGGGACCGACGACGCCGAGCTGCGCCGGGGTGAGGTCGACCTCGAATCAAGCTCCGGCGCTCCGACGCTCCCCGACATCCGCCACCGCCTCGTCGGCAGGGACCGGCTGGTCGTCGCCGTCCGCCCGGGCCACCCGCTCACCGCAGGCCCGCTGAGCCTCGAGCGTTACGCGGCCGCCGAACACCTCACCGTTTCGCGGCGCGGAAGCCTGCGCGACCCGGTCGATGACGCCCTGAGCGCACACGGCCTCGAACGACGCGTCGTCGCCGCCGGGCCCACCACCGCCTTCGCACTGCGACTCGCCCTCGACACCGACCTGGTCGTCACCCTCCCCGACGCGGTCACCCGCACGGCCAGGGAACAACTCGGCCTGGCCACACTGCCGCTGCCGCTCCCGCTGCCCGACGTACCCCTGTACCTGCTGTGGCACCAGCGCTACGACGACGACCGCGCCCACACCTGGCTGCGGGACCTGGCCGCCGAAACCGTCCAGGCCCTGTTCACACCACCGAGCGGGGTGGCCGCCGGCGGGACCGTCGTGAGGTGATCGACGCGATCGCCTACGAGTTCCACACCGGTACGCAGTGGGTGCGCCTGCCGGAGGAGCACGGCACCTGGCGGGGCGTCCACGACCGGCTGCGGATGTGGGCCGTGGACGGTACCTGGGAGCGGGTGTCCGCCGCCCTGGTGGCCCGGGCCGACGCCGATGAGGACCTGAGCCGGGCGGTGCCGGTGGACCGAAACGATCGTGCGGGCTCACCGGCACGCGGCCGGGGCCCGCAAAAAAGGGCCCCGACACCGACGCCCTTCCCAGAGGAGCCGCGGTCGGCGCGGGCGCGGGTGACGGTATCGACGGCGGGGAGGCCGGCCCGCCCCGCGCCGGACTCGCCGCCCGGCCGGCCGTCCGCGGCGGCACGGCGGCGCCCGCCGAGGGGGCGGGCGCCGCGTGAACGGGCGGGCGGGCGGATCACTGCGCGGGGCGCACCGCCACGTTGTCGAAGGAGGCGGCGGTGTCGAAGACCCGGACGCCGTTCGCGCCGCTGCGGTGCGTGCCGTCGGTGACGGAGATCCTCGGCGTCGCCAGGTCGTCGACGTACACCTTGATCGAGGAGCCGACGGCCGTGACGCGCAGCCGGTGGGTCGAGCCCGGGGGAAGGGACATCCGGGCGGTGCCGAGCGGGGTCCAGGAGCCGTCGGCCCGCCCGAGCACCACCCTGCCGCTCGCGCTGATGCCCGCGTAGTACCCGGAGTAGCTGTCCGGGCCGACGCCCGGCCGGGTGACCCGGAACGTCAGGCCGGCGTCCCCTCCTCCCGAGGTGAGCGTGACGTCGGCGTCATAGGTGAGGTCGGCGAAGTTCGTGTCGAGCAGCGCCTTGCCGCCCGGGGAGCGGCTCGCCCGGTAACGCCCGCCGGCGGCCGACCAGGATCCGCCGTAGGTCTTCCAGCCCAGCGCGTTGCCGTCGGCGAAGTTGTCCCGCACCTGCATCTCGACCCGACGGATGGTGCCGTCGGCGTTGAAGTGCAGCCGGTCGTAAGCGAGTTGACGGTGGTTGCCGTCGGTCTCGCTGAGCGGGCGGCGGTGGTAGACGATGTACCAGACGTCGGTGCCGGGCACGTTGACGACCGAGTGGTGGCCGGAGCCGCGGGCGACCGCCGGGTCCTGGGCGAGCACTTTGTCGATCTTCCTGAAGGGTCCGGTCGGCGAGTCGGACATGGCGTAGGACACGGAGTAGTCCGGGCCGGTCCAGCCGCCTTCGGACCACATGAAGTAGTACTTGCCGTCGCGTTTGAACATGAAGGAGCCCTCGGTGTAGTTCTCCGGGGTGATCTCCTTGTAGGTCGACCCGTCGGCGAAGGTGCCGAGGCTGGTCATGTCGGGATTGAGCTTGACGACGTTGGCGTGGTGCCAGCCGCCGTAGTACATGTACGCCTGGCCGTCGTCGTCGATGAAGACGTCCTGGTCGATGGGCTGGGCGCCGTTGTGGAACTGCGAGATCAGCGGCCGGCCGATGGCGTCCTTGTAAGGGCCTTCGGGCCGGTCGGCGACGGCCACGCCGATGCCGCCGAGCTGCGCGTCGTTCTGGATGTCGTTGGCGGCGAAGTAGAGGTAGTACTTCCCGTTGCGCTTCACCGGTGCCGGAGCCCACAGGGCGTACTCGGCCCAGGAGATGTCCGCCGTCGTCAGGACGTCGGGGTGCTTGGTCCAGTTGACCATGTCGGCCGAGGAGAACGCGTCGAGGCGGGTCTGCTCGTGGTAGGCCTTCGACGTCGTGGGGAAGACCCAGTAACGGCCGTCGTAGATCTCGGTGTCGGGATCGGCGTACCAGCCGTCGACGAAGGGGTTGCCCGCCTCGGACGTGGTGTACACGGGGGCGGCGACGGCGGCGGAGGGCGAGAGTGCCACGAGGAGCCCGCCGGCGAGCAGTAAGGCGCAGGTTTTGGCGAGGGGCCCGGTGCTGGTGACAGTCATGGTGGATGTCCTCCGATGGTGTGCGGCCGGGCGGAGCGTCTTGGTACCGGGCGCGGCGGCCGGAGCCGGGGAGGTGCGGCCGCCGCGCCCGGGGCTTTCACATCAACTGCCGCCGCCTGCCCAGCCAGGTCTGGGCGACCACGACGAGGGCCAGGAAGGCTCCGCTGACGACCAGCTGGTAGGAGGAGTCGAGGGAGCCGATCTGGTTGATGACGTTCTGGATCACCTTGAGCAGCAGGACGCCGACCAGTGAGCCGCTGACGTAGCCGAGGCCCCCGGTGAGCAGGGTGCCGCCGATGACGACGGCGGAGATGGCGTCCAGTTCCATGCCGTTGCCGAGGATGGTCACGCCGGAGGCGAGCCAGGCGGCGTTCAGGGCGCCGGCCAGTCCGGCCAGCACACCGGACAGCGTGTAGACGAGGATCTTGGTACGGGCCACGGGCGCGCCCATCAGCGCGGCGGCGTCCTCGTTGCCGCCGACCGCGTACACGTGCTGTCCGAACCGGGTGCGGCGCAGTACCACCGCACCGGCCACGAACAGGGCCAGGGTGATCCACACCGGGTTGCCGAGGCCGAGCGTGCTGCCCTGGCCGAGTTCGGCGAGGAAGGAGCCCTTGGCGATGAGGTAGGTCTCGGCGCCCTCGTCGGTGAGGGCGAGCATCAGGCCGCGCGCGCCGAGCATGGCGGCCAGGGTGACGATGAAGGGCGCGAGCCGGGAGCGGGCTATCAGCAGTCCGTTGACGACGCCGATCAGTCCGCACACGGCCAGGGGCAGCAGCAGGGCCACCAGGGTGCCGTGGCGTGAGCCCCAGGCGGCCAGGACGCCGCCGAGGGCGAAGAGGGAGCCGACCGACAGATCGATGCCGCCGGTGACGATGACGAAGGTCATGCCGAGCGCGACGATCGCGAGGAACGCCGAACTGGTCGCCATGTTGGAGATGTTGTCGCCGGTGGCGAAGGAGTCGAAGCTGGCCGAGGCGATGACCGAGACGATCACCAGCACCGCCAGCGCGCCGTGCTGCTGGGCCAGGGCGCTCAGCCGTTCGGAGCGGGCGGAACCCGCCGGCTCGGGTTCCCCCGCCGGGTCGCCGCTCGCGGTGGTCACGGGAACGTCCGTCTTCGTGGCGGTCATCGCTTCCCCCGTCCACGTGCCGCGTAGACCGCGCACACGATCACTATGGCCTGGGCGATCTGGGTCCAGGAGGGCGGCAGATCGTGCTTGATGAGGGTGGCGGTGAGCAGCTGGATGAGGACCGCGCCCGCCACGGTGCCGGCGATGTTGACCCGGCCGCCGGTCAGCGGTGTCCCGCCCACCACGACGGCGGTGATGGCGGACAGCTCCATCAGGTTGCCGAGGGAGGTCGGATCGCTGGCCTGGAGCCGGGCGGTGGCCAGTACGCCCGCCACGGCCGCGAGCAGCGCGCAGGCGACGTACACCAGGATCAGCACCCGGCGCACGGGCAGCCCGGCGAGCTGGGCCGCGGGGCGGCTGTCGCCGATCGCGAGGAGTTGGCGTCCGAAGGTGGTGCGGCGGACGACGAAGGCGACCAGCAGGGCGAGGGCGGCGGCGATGAGGATCAGGTAGGGGACGCCCGCGATGTCGCCCGAGCCGAGGGAGGCGAGCGCCGGGTTGCGCAGGTCCTCCAGTTGCGGCAGCAGGACGAGGGCGAGGCCGCGGCCGCCGACCATGAGGGCCAGGGTGGCCACGATCGGCTGCACCCCGACGAACGCGACCAGCGCGCCGTTGGCCAGCCCGACCCCGGCGGCGAACAGCGCCACCACCAGCAGGGCCGGCAGGAGTCCGTAACCGAGGTAGAGGGCCGTCACGGAGGCCGCGAGCGCCATCACGGCACCGACCGACAGGTCGACGCCCTCGGTGCCGATGACCAGCGCCATGCCGAGCGCGACGATGATGACCGGGGCGACCTGGACGGCCTGGGTGCGGAAGTTCTCGGCGGACAGGAAGTGGGGGGTGATGACGACGTTGACGACGACGAGCAGGGCGACGCCCGCGTAGACGCCGTAGCTCTGCAGCCATTGCAGGACACGGGTCCTGTCGAGCGGGGCGGTGCGGAGGGCGGCTTCAGCCATCGGTGGCCGCCTCCTTCGCCGCGTCGGGCGCGGGACCGCCGGCGATGGCCCGCATCAGCGCGTCCTCGGTGACGTCGTCGCCGGTCAGTTCGCCGACGACCGCACCGTCCTTCAGTACGACCACGCGGTCGGACCCTTCGATCAGTTCCTCCAGGTCGGAGGAGATGAGCAGGACGCCCAGGCCGTCCGCGGCCAGTTCGTCGACGAGTTTTTGCACCTCGGCCTTGGCTCCGACGTCGATGCCGCGGGTCGGCTCGTCCAGGAGCAGCACCTTGGGGTTCATGGCCAGCCAGCGGGCGAGGAGCACCTTCTGCTGGTTGCCTCCGGAGAGTTCGCCGACCTTCTGGTGCGGCGAGGACGCCTTGATGCGCAGCCGCTTGACGAAGGTGTCGACGATCGCGTCCACGCGGGCCTCGGAGACCAGGCCGAAGCGGGACAGGCGGGGCAGGGCGGCCAGCGCGATGTTCTCGCGGACCGAGAGGCCGGGGACGATGCCCTCGCTCTTGCGGTCCTCGGGCAGCAGGCTGACGCCGGCCCGGATGGCGCCGGGTGTGGAGCCGCCGCGCAGCGGGGCCCCGGCGACCGTGACACGGCCCGAACGCAGCGGCAGCGCGCCGGAGATGGCCTTGGCCGTCTCGGTGCGTCCCGAGCCGAGCAGCCCGCCGAGGCCGACGACCTCACCGGGGCGGATGTCCACGCAGACGCCGTGCAGCCGGTGCGGGACGGTCAGGCCGGTCGCCTCGAGGACCGGTCGGGCGTCGGCGGCGTGGTGGTCGCCGGTGAACTTGGTCAGGCCCTCCGCGCGGACCTCGCCCAGTTCGCGGCCGAGCATGGTGGAGACCAGGGCGAGCCGGTCCAGGTCGGCCAGCCGGCCGTGGTGCACACGGCGTCCGTCCCGCAGCACGGTGACGGTGTCGCATACGGCGTACAGCTCGTCCAGGCGGTGACTGACGTAGACGACGGCGATGCCCGCCTCGCGCAGCCGGCGGATCACCGAGAACAGGGTTTCCACCTCGCGCGGTTCGAGGGACGAGGTCGGCTCGTCCATGATGACGATCCGGGCGTCCGTCGCGACCGCGCGGGCGAGGGCCACCATCTGCTGGGCGCCGACGCCGAGGGTGCGCAGCGGCTGCCGGACGTCCACCCGGACGCCGTAGGCGCGCAGCGTCTCCTCCGCCTCCCGGTTCATGCGCCCGGAGTCGAGCAGGCCGAGGCGGTTGCGGGGCTCACGGCCGAGGAAGAGGTTGCGGGCCACGCTCAGCAGCGGGATGAGGTTGACCTCTTGGTAGATGGTGGAGATGCCGGCCTTCTGGGCCTCCAGCGGTGTGCCGAAGGAGACCGGCCGGCCCTGGAACGTGATGTCGCCGGCGTCCGGCCGGTACACGCCGGTCAGCACCTTGATGAGCGTGGACTTGCCGGCGCCGTTCTCGCCGATGAGGGCGTGCACCTCACCGGGGTGCAGGGTGAGGTCCACGCCGTCCAGGGCCCGGACACCGGGGAAGGTCTTGCTGAGACCGCGGACGGCGAGGACCTCGGCGGGGGGTGCCACCTGTGCCTCCAGGAAGAAAAGGGGAAGGGCAGGCGGGGGCCCGGGTGTCCGGGCCCCCGGGAGGGTCAGTAGGCCTTGCCGATGTCCGTCTTGGCGTTGCCGGCGTCGTAGGCGCCGTCCTGGATGATGATGTCCTGGGGGACGTCCTCGCCCCGGGTGAAGGTGTCCAGCGTCTGGAACGCCAGCGGGCCGAAGCGCGGGTTGGACTCGATGACGCCGCTGATCCAGCCGTCGACGATGCCCTGGACCGCGTTGCGGGTGCCGTCGACCGTGACGATCTTGACGTCGCCGGGCTTCTTGCCGGCGCCCTTGAGGGCGGCCACCGCGCCCAGGCCCATCTCGTCGTTCTCCGCGTAGATGCCCTTGATGCCGGGCTTGGACTGGATGAGCTGCTCGGTGACCTGCTGGCCCTTCTCGCGGGCGAAGTCACCGGTCTGCTCGAAGACGACCTTCAGGTCCGGGGCCTTCTCGGCGATGCGGTCCTTGAAGCCCTTGGTGCGTTCGGTGGTGACGTTGTTGCCGGCCGAGCCGAGCAGGATGGCGACCTCGCCCTTGCCTCCGGTCGCCTCGATCATCTGGTCGGCGGCGCGCCTGCCCTGTTCGACGAAGTCGGAGGCGATGAAGGAGACGTAGTCCTTGCAGGCGGTGGCGTTGATCTTGCGGTCGATCGTGATGATCGGAACCTTCTTGGCGGCGGCGGACTGGAGCACCGGGTCCCAGCCGTCGGAGTTCAGCGGGGCGATGACCAGCAGGTCGGCGCCCTTGGCGAGCAGGTCCTGGACGTCGCTGATCTGCTTGGAGAACTGCGACTGGGCGTTGGCGGTGAGCAGCTTGACACCCCGCTTCTTCGCCTCGTCCTTAATGGACTGCGTCTCGGCGATGCGGAAGGGGTTGGCCTCCTTCTCCGACTGGGAGAAGCCGACGGTGGCGCCCTTCAGGTCGACCTTCTCGGCGCCGTAGGCGTCGATGCTGCAGGTCTTGCTGCCGGGCTTCGGCGTGACGGCCTTCTGCTCGGCGCCGGCGGCGGCCGAGGAGGACTGCTCCTTGCCCGAGGCGTCGTCCTCCGACTTCGCGCAGGCGGTGGCGGTCAGGGCCACCGCGGCGGCCAGGGCCACGACCACGGGACGGGCGAGGAGGTGAGGACGGTGGGTGGTGCGCTGCATGGTGGTGACCCCGATCCAGGTGGCGCTGAGAGGGAACTGGGGAGCCGAACGACGAGCAGGAATGGTGCTTCTCCCCCGGCGCGGGACAGTGTCCGATCCGCCGCAAGGAGGTTTTTACATCGTTGGAAGAAGGCTGTAAACCCCCTGTGCAGGGCATGCCGGTGGAGCGTGGAGCCCCGGGATGCGGCGCGGCCGGGCGGACCGTCCCCGGCTCCGCCCGCAGCGGTGTCCGCGCAAAGGCCCTACAGGCCCGCTACGCAGGCACGTTACCGAGCCACCGGCGTCCCCGGCAGACGTCGCGCACGCCTGCCGGCCGTTCCGGCATCCGTCCTGCCCCGTAATCGACATGTGACCTCGCCCCGCGCGGCCCCCACCCGCACCGGAGCGGCTTTTGGCCAGCCGGCGCCGACACTCCCGCGGGACGCCCACCCGTCCGCCGAAACCCCGGCACCCGGACCCGGGAAGGCGCTTGCTCGCACCGTCGGCGGACAGCACTTCACCGGCGAGGCACCGCACGCCTCCTGACTCTCGCCGGGGCTCCGTCGACACTGTGGCGCCGGCCTTCGGACAAGACGGTCAGACGTGCTTCCGGGGCCGCCCGCCGGGGACTTGTCCCCACCCGGCCACCCGGCCACCCGGCCACCCGGCCACCCGCGTGAACGCACCGGGCACGCATGTGTTCCGACGACACGGCCGGCCACCCCGGACCGGCCCTCACCACCGGACCCGGCGGCGCCCTCGACGTCTCGGGCGTGGTCCGGCCGTGTTCCGGCGCGCCGGGAGGTCGGAGGGGATACGGGCGAAGCGGGCCGACTGGTGACGCTGCGTCATTTCCGGCTGTCGGGTGCACCTGTCGCGCGATGACGGTCCGCGGTGATCGCAGGCTTCCGGGGCCGCGACAGCGTGCCGCCGATCATGCGATCGGCGGTGTGTTTGCGGTGTCCACGCGGAGGAGGGCGCTCGCGAGGAAGCCCACTGCACGCCGGCGGACCACCCTCACCGGTGAACATCCGGGACTGTCCGGCCGGCCGCGGCAGGACGGGGCGCGACCCGTCGTGCGGCCGTGGGCGGGCGGGACGGCTCGCCGCAGTCGGCATCGCCGTTCGGGACCTGAGGCGGCAGGCCCCCGCTCCCATCTCCCGTTCAACGATATATCGCACAGGGGATCTTGCCGCAAGGCCCCCATATCGGGCGAAGATGCCCTTCCGTGTCACGAGGCGCGGCAGGAGCAAGGGAGTGAACATGCGGGTGCTGTTGTCCACGATCGGCTCGCGCGGAGAGGTCCAGCCGGTGGTCGCCCTGGCCCTACAGCTGAAGGAACTGGGACAGGAGGCCGTGGTGTGCGCGCCTCCCGATTTCCAGGAGTGGGCCAAGTCGCTGGGGATCGCCTACGTTCCGGTCGGCCCGGAACTGCGCGCCACGGCCAGGCGGCCGGCGGAGGCGATGCCCACACCCGAGCAGCGGCGCCAGATGATCGAAGGCACGGTTGCGGATCAGTTCGCGGCGGTGGGTTCGGCCGCCGAGGGATGCGAGACGATCGTGGGAGGAGGCGCTCTGGCGGTCGCCGCCCGCTCGGTGGCCGAGCAGCGAGGCATCCGCTATGTGTACGCCGCGTTCGCGCCGGTCACGCTGCCCTCACCGCACCACGCGCCGCCCTCGTTCGGATTGCTCGGGGAAAAGCCGGCGGACGGCTCGGTCGACAACCGGGCCCTGTGGGCCCGGGACGCGCAGCGCTGGAACGCCATGTGGAGCGCGGCACTCAACGCACGGCGCGAGGCTGCCGGGCTCGCCCCGGTGAGGGAGGTGAGCCGTCACATTTTCACCGATGCCCCCTGGTTGGCCGCCGATCCGACCCTGGCGCCGTGGCCCGAGCCGTCGGAACTCAGCGTGTTCCAGACCGGGGCGTGGACGCTGACGGATCACCGGCCGCTCCCGACCGAGCTGGAACGGTTCCTCGACGCCGGCGAGCCGCCGGTCCACTTCGGATTCGGCAGCGTACGCGCCCCCGAGGGCATCGCCCGGACGATGATCGCAGCCGCCCGCGCACTCGGCCGCCGCGCGATCCTCGCCCGCGGCTGGGCCGGGCTGTCCCTCGACGAAGCCGCGCCCGACTGCCTGGTGATCGGAGAAGTGAACCAACAAGCGCTGTTCCAGCGGGTCGCCGCAGTCGTGCACCACGGTGGGGCGGGGACCACCACGACGGCCACCGCGGCCGGAGCGCCCCAAGTGATCGTCCCGCAGATGTTCGACCAGTTCTACTTCGCCCGCCGCGTCGACCAGCTCGGAATCGGCAGCGCCCACACGGCCGGCGTCCCGACCGCCGACTCCCTCACCGCGGCGCTGGACCGTGCTCTCACCCCCCAGGTGGTCGGGACCGCGCACGCGCTGGCGGGGCGGGTGCGCACCGACGGTGCACTGACCGCAGCCCGCCGGCTGGTCGAGAGTCGGTGACACCGACTCACGTCCGCGGCGTGGCATGACGGACGATCCCGGGCCGCCGACCCGCCGTCCGGCGGGCTCGGCCACCGCGCTGCCGCCGAGCGCGAAGCGATCCGGCCGGCGACCGCTCCGGCGGGTGCGGTTCCCGCGTCACGGCCGGGTCAGCCGTTCGCGGCCCTGTCCGCCGTACGGCGTCCCAGCGTGCTCTCCCGCTCGACCAGGCGGTAGTCCGCCCGGATGCGCCGCGGTTCGGGGGCCTCGCCGCCGAGCCGGGCGAGCACCGACTCCACCGCGAGCCGGCCGATGGCCTCCTTGTCCGGCGAGACGGAGGTGAGGGTGACCGTGCCGAACCGCCCCTCGATCACGTCGTCGAAGCCGACGACCGCGATGTCCTCGGGCACGCGCAGCCCTCGCTCGTGCAGCACCCGCATCGCTCCGATGGCCATGGGGTCGTTGTAGGCGAACACGGCGTCCGGACGCCGTCCGGTCTCCAGGATGCGGGCCATGGCCGCCGCGCCGTCCGCGTGCCCCCAGCCGTCGGTGGCGGCGACGAGCCCGTCGTCGGCGGGCAGTCCGGCGGCGGTCAGCTCCTCGCGCCAGCCGCGTACCCGCAGCTGGGCGGGCTCGCTGCGCCCGCGCCGGGCTCCGATGAAGGCCACCTCACGGCGCCCCAGGCCGATCAGGTGACGGACGGCGGCGCGGGCGGCGGCGACGTTGTCGATGGCGATGTGGTCGTACGGCAGGTCGTACTCCCGTTCGCCGAGCAGGACCAGCGGCACGTTCTCCGCGCGGTCGCGCAGGTCCTCGGTGCGCAGCTCGATGGGGCTGAGGATCAGCCCGTCGATGACCCGCGCCCGGAACCCCTGGCTGACCAGGATCTCCTGCTCACGGCGTCCGCCGGTGTGGTCGAGCAGCACGATGTAGTCGTGCCCGGCGGCGGTGTCGATGACGGCGGCGGCGAGTTCGGCGAAGTAGGGGTTGCCGAGTTCGGGCAGGGCGAGCGCGATGATGCCCGTGCGCCCCTTGCGCAGGTGGCGGGCGGCCAGGTTGGGCCGGTAGCCGAGCGCGTCGATGGAGCGCTGGACCCGCTCGCGCATGGCGGGGGTGACGTGCTGGTAGTTGTTCACCACGTTGGAGACGGTCTTGATGGAGACCCCCGCGTGCGCAGCGACGTCCTTGAGGCTGACCCGCACGTCCATCCCTTCCTGAGCGGCCCGGCTCGGGTGGTCGGTACGGGTTCTGTGTGATCACCGTGAACCGTGCGCCGTACCCTCGTGCGCTGGTTTTACAACGTTATACATCCGGTGTCGCCGCGCTGACAAGGCAGTGGACGGAGCACTCTCGTACGGCATCCGCGGACCTTCGTCCGACCGGGCGGAGACCGGGGCCGGGACGATCGCGGCACCGGAAAAATGGTATGCGGGCACCCGCCGCCGGTCCACGCACACCGGCGCGGGTGGTCCGCCCGGGCGCGGCGGGCGCGGACGGCGGGCCGGCGCGGCGGCCCGGGGTGCGCTCCGGGCCGGACACCGCTTCCAGGACGACGACACCTCTCCCCCGCGCGACAGTCATGGGGAGGGGGTGTCGTCACCGAAGGGCCGCGTTCCGGCCGGGCCGGGCCGGGGCGGACTGCGAACCGGCGGGCGGACCGCAGGCGGCGGGCCGGCGGACCGGCGGACCGGCGGACCACGAACGGCGTCGCACCTGCGGTCCCATGGGGCGACGGGCAGCTCGAGGCGGCCGGCCCGGCCGCCCCCGGTGGTCAGGGTGATGGCGGTGCCGGACTCGTCGGCGGGGGCACCTCCGGAACCGGGAGGACACATGGTGAGACGGTCAGGACTTATCGGGCAGAGTAGTGACGATTCGGCACCGGCAATGCTAGAAAGTCCGGATGCAAGGACGATTTGCCCGACTCCGACGCATATCGCTGCGGCGCGTACCGCTGCGGCCGCTGCTGGGCAAGAGCCCGCGCAGCGTCGCCGGGCAAGTGTTCGTCCTGCAGGCGGCGCTGGTGGTGCTGCTGGTGCTCTCCGCCGTCCTGGCCCTCGTCCTGCAGTCGCAGCGGGACACCAACACCGAAGCCAAGCGCCGCTCGGTGGCCGTCGCGCAGACCTTCGCGCACTCCCCGGGCATCCTGTCCGCGCTGCGGGCCCCCGTCCCGTCCGAAGTGCTGCAGCCGCTGACCGAGGCGGGACGCAAGTCGGCGGGTGTCGACTTCGTCGTGGTCATGGACACCCGCGGCATCCGCTACACCCATCCCCTGCCGGACCGCATCGGGAAGCGGTTCGTGGGCACCATCGGGCCCTCGCTGGCCGGAGAGGTCTACACCGAAAGCGTCCACGGCCCGCTCGGCCGGGAAGTCCAGGCCACCGTCCCCGTCAAGGACGCGGACGGCAAGGTGGTGGCCCTCGTCTCCGCGGGGCTGAAGGTCAAGAACGTGACCAACCAGGTGGAGCGGCAGATACGGATCATCCTGGCCGCCGGGGCGGGCGCGCTCGGAGCGGCCACCGGTGTGACGGCGCTGGTGAGCCGGCGGCTGCGGCGGCAGACCCGCAGTCTGGCCCCGGACGAGATGACCCGCATGTACGACCACCACGACGCGGTGCTGCACTCGGTGCGCGAAGGAGTGCTCATCATCGGTGAGGACGGGGCGCTGCTGCTGGCGAACGACGAGGCCAGACGGCTCCTGGACCTGCCCCCGGACGTCGAGGGAAAGCATGTGACCAGGCTGTCGAGCCTGGAACCCGAAACGGTCGAGCTCCTCACGTCCGGGCGCGAGGCCACCGACGAGGTGCACTTCGCCGGCCCCCGGCTGCTGGCGATCAATCAGCGGCCCACGGACGGCGACGGAGGCCCCAAGGGAACCGTGGTCACGCTGCGCGACTCCACCGAGCTGCAGACCGTGTCCGGCAGGGCCCAGGTCGCACGGGACCGGCTCAAGCTGCTGTACGACGCCGGACTGGGCATCGGGACGACCCTCGACGTGGTCCGGACGGCCGACGAACTCGCGCGGGTCGCCGTCCCGCGCTTCGCCGACTTCGTCACCGTGGACCTGGCCGACGCCGTGCTGCACGGCGAGGAACCCGGCACCACGGCGACCGGCATGCGCCGCATCGCCGTGTGCGGCATCCGGGACGACCATCCCCTCTACGAGAAGGACCGGCTGATCGACTTCCTGCCGTCCACACCCCAGGCACGCGGCTACGGCACCGGCCACTCCGAGCTGGTGGCCGATCTGTCCACCGCCACGGACTGGCACACGCAGGACCCGAAGCGCACCGAGGAGATCGTGGACTACGGCATCCACTCCCTCATCACAGCCCCCATCCACGCCCGTGGTGTCGTGCTGGGCCTGGCCAACTTCTGGCGCTCCAAGGAGCACGGCCCCTTCGACGAGGAGGAGGTGTCGCTGGCGGAGGAGCTGGTGGCGCGTGCCGCCGTCAGCATCGACAACGCCCGCCGGTACACCCGCGAGCACGCCCTGGCGGTCACCCTCCAGCGCAGCCTGCTGCCGCGGGCCCTGCCCGAGCAGAGCGCCCTCGACGTCGCCTACCGCTACCTCCCCGCGCAGTCGGGTGTGAGCGGGGACTGGTTCGACGTGATCCCCCTGCCGGGCAGCCGGGTCGCCCTGGTCGTCGGTGACGTGGTCGGTCACGGCCTGCACGCCGCCGCCACCATGGGACGGCTGCGTACCGCGGTGCACAACTTCTCCACCCTCGACCTGCCGCCCGACGAGCTGCTGAGTCACCTGGACGACCTGGTCGGCCGTATCGACCAGGACGAGGCGAGCAGCGGGGCCGCCGCGGCCGTCGTGGGAGCCACCTGCCTGTACGCCATCTACGACCCCGTGACGCGCCGCTGCGCCATGGCGCGTGCGGGGCACCTGGCACCCGCGCTGGTCCTTCCGGACGGCAGTGTCACGTTCCCCGACCTGCCGGCCGGGCCACCGCTCGGACTGGGCGGCATGCCGTTCCAGACGGCGGAGCTGACCCTCGCCGAGGGCACCCAGCTCGTCCTCTACACCGACGGTCTCATCGAGGACCGTACGCGCGACCTGGACGTGGGAATGGAGCTGCTGGCCGACGCCCTGACGGGTCACCCCGACCGGCCGCCGGACACGAGCTGCCAGGCCGTACTGGAGGAGCTGCTGCCCGAGCGGCCCCAGGACGACGTGGCCCTGCTCATCGCCCGCACCCGCGCGCTGCCGCCCGACCAGGTCGCCGGGTGGGACGTACCGCCCGACCCGGCGGCCGTCGCCGGGGTGCGCCTGGCCGCATGCGGCAAGCTGGAGGAGTGGGGCCTGGCCGAACTCGGCTTCGGCATGGAGCTCGTGCTGAGCGAGCTCGTCACCAACGCCATCCGCTACGGCGGCGAGCCGATTCACGTGCGGCTGATCCGCGACCGCACGCTGATCTGCGAGGTGGCCGACGGGAGCAGCACTTCGCCGCATCTGCGGTACGCCGCCACGACCGACGAAGGCGGCCGCGGTCTGTTCCTGGTCTCGCAGCTCACCGAGCGCTGGGGCACCCGGTACACGCCCCAGGGCAAGGTGATCTGGGCCGAGCAGGCGCTGCCGGCGGACACCGGGGATCCCGGCCCGGCGCCGGCGGACCAACGCCGGTAGCACCCTCGGGGCGGACGGGCCGGGGCCCCGGCGGCGGCTCCGGGACGCGCCGCGGTCGCCGGGCGCGAGCTCCCCGTCGCGCGGGGTCGCGGCGGTTCCGGCACGCTCACGCCGAGGGCGGCGGTGGGCCCGCGCGCCTTCGCGTTCGCGGCGCGGACCTCACGCCCCGGATCACGTTCGGGGCGTGTCCTCGTGCTGGGTGTCGGCGAACTCCCACCAGGCGAGCGGCAGCCAGTCCCCGTCGACGAAGCCGTCGACGGATCCGCCGGTGCCCCGGATGGTCACCTGGGTCCCCTCCGGATACCTGGTGCCGGACAGCCCGGCCACCGGGACGAGCAACACGCCGAGACGTCGTGTCAAGGTTCTTGGTCCTCTCCGAATCGCATGGAAACAGAAGTTTCCGGCTCCTGGATGCAAATCATCTCATCATGCACCAGTCTGGAGTATGAGGTACCGCACAGAAGGCCAGTCGAGCTGCGCGGACCGAGCCCCGTTTCCGCGGCTCATGCAGCGGGCTCCCCGGAACTGGTTTCCTTGTGTGATCGAGCAAGCACACATAGTGGAGGTGCTCGAGAATGAGGGCTGTCGTGTACAAGGGACCGTTCGAGGTAGCGGTCGAGCAAGTGGAAGATCCCCGGATCCAGCACCCGAACGACGCGATCGTACGCGTCACGTCGACCGCCATCTGCGGCTCCGACCTGCACATGTACGAGGGCCGCACCGCCGCCGAGCCGGGCATCGTCTTCGGCCACGAGAACCTGGGGATCATCGAGGAGACCGGGGAGGGCGTGACGACGCTCGGCCGTGGGGACCGGGTCGTCATGCCGTTCAACGTCGCCTGCGGTTTCTGCAAGAACTGCACGGCGGGTTTCACCGGTTACTGCCTGAACGTGAACCCGGGCTTCGCCGGCGGCGCCTACGGCTATGTGGCGATGGGCCCGTTCGTGGGAGGCCAGGCGGAGTACGTACGGGTGCCGTACGCCGACTTCAACTGCCTGAAACTCCCCGAGGGCACCGAGAAGGAGACCGACTTCGTCCTGCTCGCCGACATCTTCCCCACCGGCTACCACGGCAACGAACTGGCCGACGTGCGCCCCGGTGAGAGCGTCGCCGTCTACGGCGGCGGTCCGGTCGGCCTGATGGCGGCCTACTCGGCGATGCTGCGGGGGGCGAGCAAGGTGTTCGTGGTCGACCGGGTGGCCGAGCGGCTGCAGAAGGCCGAGGAGATCGGCGCCGTACCGGTCGACTTCAGCCAGGGCGACCCGGTCCAGCAGATCCACGAACAGACCGCCGGTGAAGGCACGGACAAGGGCATCGACGCGGTCGGCTACCAGGCCCAGGCCCGCGGCGAGGATCGCGAGGAGCCGGCGACCGTGCTGAACTCTCTGGTGGAGACGGTCCGGCCGACGGGTGCCCTGGGTGTGCCGGGGCTGTACGTCCCGCGCGACCCGGGCGGACCGGACGAGCGGGCCAAGCAGGGCATGCTGATGGTCGCCATCGGGCGCCTGTTCGAGAAAGGTCTGCGCGTGGGCACGGGCCAGTGCAACGTCAAGCGCTACAACCGTCAGCTGCGTGACCTGATCATCGAGGGGCGTGCACGGCCCAGCTTCGTGGTGTCCCACGAACTGCCCCTCGACCAGGCGCCGACGGCGTACGAGAAGTTCGACAAGCGAATCGAGGGTTACACCAAGGTCGTCCTCCACCCGCACGCGTAGGGAGGCTCCCGAGCGCCCGGCTCGCCGCCGAGCGGTGCGCGTGTGCGACCGGTCGGCGGAGTGCGGCAGGCGGACGCCCTGACGGAGGGGTTGCCGGGGCCGATGCCACGGCATCTCCCCCGACGCCGGAAGAGCCGGGTACTCCCCGGACCGCAGTGAAGCCCCAGGTCTTCGGCCTGGGGTTTCGCATGGAGCGGGCGCCGAGGGGCGAGCCGGGGTCCGCAGCCCGGGCAACCGCGGCACCCGGGGCCGGCGGAGGCACCGGCCCGGACGGACGGCCGGGTCGCGGCCTCCCCGGGCCGGGCCGCTTCCGCAACGGGCTCCGGCCGGCCGTGGCACACCCGCGGAACCTCCGGTCCGCGCCGCACGGCGGTTCGCCCTTCACCCGGACGATCCCCTGCGGCTCGTCCTCATCCGCCCACGGCTCGGCGCGCCAGGGGAATCCCCGGCTCCGGCTCGCCGGGCGATTTCGGCGCCGGTCCCGCAGGATGGTATCGGTTGCCCGCTCCGGAAGAGGGCCGGGGCAGCCGCGTCCCGTGTGCGGCGGACCGCCGCCCCCTTCTGTTCTCCAGGGAGCACCGCATGGCTGTGATGACGGAGGAACTCGTACCGGTACTGGAGGACGCGCGCCAGGCCCATGCCGCGGTCCTCGACCGGTTCCGGGCGGATGCTTCGGTCACGCCGCCGGGCCCGTACCGGCAGATGCTCGAACGCCAGGCCGATGAGGTCCAGGACAGTCTTCACCTCATCCAGCACCAAGCACGCCACCTGCAGCCCCGGGGGGTACTGGGCTCCGCCGTCGCTCTGACGCGGTTCGTCTCGCGCGGCACCGCACGCACGGCGATGCTGCCGCTGACGGTGGGGTCGAAGGTGGTGACGGGGATGCTGCGCGGCAGGGGCCCGGCCGATGCGCGGCAGTTGCTGAAGAACATGGAGGACGAGTACGCGGCCGCGGCACGGGCGCTGGCGGTGTCCCGGGCCGGAGAGGTCCTCGCCGAGCAGGTGGAGGACCACGCCACCGCCGATCTGCTGGGCTCGGTGCGCCGCCAGGACGAGGAACTGCTGCAGGCACTGGAGCTCAGCCTCACCGAGCAGGCCCGCGCCGTGGCGGCGTCCGCCAACGGCCACGGTCCGGGCGAGGCCCGCGGCGGCGGTCTGGCCGACGCGGCGGGCCAGACGGTGCGGACCGCTTTCGGGCGGGCGCTCGACGTCACCCAGCGCGGCGGCAGGCGGACCTGGAGGGCGGCCGAGGGCGCGGTGCGGGAGGCGACCCGGCCCAGGCGCGTGGCCGAAGAGGTCCAGGGAGTGGTCACCCGGGAGGAGGAGCTGCCGATTCCCGGGTTCAGCCAGCTCAGCACGGAGAAGATCCAGCAGTGGCTGCGTACGCTGTCCCAGTCGGACCTGACGGTGATCGAGGGCTACGAGCGGACGCACGCGCGCCGCAAGGGCGTTCTGGACGCCGTCGAGCGGCTGCGCGGAGAAGAGCCGTGGGACGGCTACGACGCCATGGGCCCGGCCGAGATCACCGCGCGCCTGCGCGACACCCCCGCCGGCGTGGCCCGCCAGGTACTGGAGTACGAGCGGCTCCACCGCCGGCGCCAGGAGGTCGTCTCCGCCGCCGAGGCACGCATCCCCGGCTGACCACGCGCGAAAGCCGTCCCGGACCTGAGCACCCCTTCGGCTCCCGGCGCGACTCCCCTGCCGGCGTGGCCGGTGCGCACGATCGCGCCGGTGGGGCCGCCCCGGGTCCGTCCGGCCGCCGTGCGAACGGCGGTGACGGGGCCGGGCCGCACGGGGTCAGCGAGGTCCCGGCCGGCCGGACGCCGCGGGCGAAGAGGACCGCCGTAGGGCATCGGCAGGGCTCCCGCCCTGTCCACCGCCGCGTCGGACGAGGACGGCGGAGCGTCGACGGGAGATGCTGGGAGCAGGATGCGGATCGTCTGTGCCGTTGCCGTCCTGGTCGCCGCGAACCTGCTCAACAACTGGCTCGCGCGTGGCCCCTACGCGTACGTACCGATCTGTGTGACCGCCACGGCCGTCCTGCTGCTGATCGCCCGCCGGGACGGTCTCACTCCGGCCGATCTCGGGCTGGACGCGGCGGGAGTACGCCGGGGCCTGCGGTGGGCGCCCCTCCTGGCCGGTGCCGTCCTCGTCGTCCTCCTGCTCCTCCTCTCCGTGCCGGCCGGCCGGGAAGCCTTTCGGGACGCCAGGGCCGTGGACCTGTCCGCGGCGGAGCTGTGGGAGCGGGTGCTGGTGCGGGTGCCGTTCGGCACCGTGCTGCTGGAGGAGACGGCTTTCCGGGGTGTGCTGTGGGCCATGATCCGGCGCCGGCGCGGAACGGCGTGGGCCACCACCGTCTCGTCGCTGCTGTTCGGCCTGTGGCACCTGCTGCCCTCTCGCGGCCTGGGCCGCTCCAACGCCGCCCTGGCAACGGTCTTCGGCAGCGGCTCGGCGGACGTGGCGCCCATCGTCCTGGTGGCCGTCGCCGCCATGACCGCCGCCGGGGTGGTGCTGTGCGAGCTGCGGCGCCGCTCCGGCAGCCTGCTGGCACCCGCGGCGCTGCACTGGGCGGTCAACTCCTTCGGCTACGCGCTGGCCTGGGCGACATCCCGGTGGTGGCCCTCTGCCTGAACCTCCGGAAGCCGGTGCACCCGGGCGAGACGCCCCGGCGGCGTCCTGTTGCGGGCGGGTGGCCGGGGTGCCGGGGACCCGCCCCTCGGGCTGCGCGCGACGGGCACCGCCACGGCTTGGCCGATACGCTGCCCATAGGTGTGCCGGGAAGCCTGGCCGGCGAACGGACGCGCGTCTGCCCGGAGCCGCTGATGAGTCCCTCCCGCTTCCGTCGCCGCCGTGGTCCGGTCGTCCTCCGGCGCGGACGCGGCCGTGGTGCCGTGCGGCCCGGCCCGGCTGCCGCCGCCGCTCGGCACCCGGTTCACCCGGCGGGAGAGGGCGGCCGCGGCCGGGTTCGCGCCACAGGGCTTCGCGTCGGTGGTGCCCGGGCTGCCGGTGCCGCCGGCCGGGGTCCTGCGGAGCGAGGAGACGTGCGCGTCCGCCGCCGTGCGCATCGTCCCCCGGTCATCGCGTACAGCGCCGAGACAGCCGGTGGCCCGCCCGGCGCACGTCGGCGGCCTCGTCGGCGCGCCCGGCGGCACCCCGTATCACCGAGGAGGAGGCAGGCCATGTCGGCACGTGAACTCGCCGAGCCCTACCCGTACGTGTCCACCGACGACGCCGCCACCGACGCGGCCCTGCTGCTGGCCGAGCACAAGCTCCCCGCGCTGCTGGTCACCGACCGCGACGAGCAGCCGTACGCCATCGTGCCCGGCTCGCAGCTCCTCGGACAGCTCGTCCCCGCGTACGCCTTGGAGGACCAGCACCTCGCCGCGTCGATGGACGACCGGGACATCGACGAGGTGCCGGAGAAGCTCGCCCGGCTCACCGTGGCCGAGTGGCTCCCGCCCCGCAGGTTCCGGCCGCCGACCGTCGGCCCCGACGCGAGCGTCATGCACATCGCGGCCCTCATGGCTCGCACGCACACCCCGTTGGTCGCCGTCGTCGAACGCAGCGGGGAGCGGACCCGCCTGGCGGGTGCCGTGACGGCCGCCCGGCTGCTGGAGCGGCTCGTCGGAAGAACGTGAACGGCCGGCGGAGCCGCGGCCGCGCCGACGGGTGCGACACGCGCGGGCGGCGGGATCCGCGCGCCGGACCTGCGAGAGACCCCCGTCCTCGGACGGGGGCCTCTCGCGTGCTCACTTCCTTGCTGCGCACCCGGCCGTACCGGCCGGCCGGGCCTGTCAGGCGTGGGCGTGGCCGCGCCGGTGCCCGCCCCCGTGCCCGCGGCTGGTGATGAGCCGGTACAGCGCGAGGAGGATGACGGATCCGACGATGGCCGCGATCCAGGTGGACAGATCGAAGAAGCCGTCGATCGAGTCGACTCCGAAGATCACCTTGCCCAGGAAGCCTCCGAGCAGGCCTCCGGCGACACCGATGAGCATGGTGACGATGATGCCGCCCGGGTCCTTGCCCGGCATGAGGGCCTTGGCGATGGCCCCGGCGAGCAGACCGATAACAATCCACGCGATGATGCTCATGGCTTCTCCTTGCCTTCGGTTCGCCGGACGTGTTTCCAGGAAACACACCGTCAAACTGCGGCCGGCCCGGAGCCGGACGGACCGCCGGAGAGGGGAGCGGGAACCGTGTGCCGTGGAGGTCGCGGCCGGCGAGACGGCCCGGCGGCCGTGCCGGTCCTCGTCCCGCGCGGGAGCGCGGCGATGCCGGGCGGCACCGGCGGAGCGAGCGGGGAGGCCGTGAGGTCCCGCAACGGGCCGCGGGGTGCCCGCAGGAACCGTCACAGTCGCGAGGGCGCCGGGGCGGGCAGGACCGACGAACCTCCACCCACCACCGGTAGGGAACCGCCGGCCGGGTATGACACCGACACGCACGCTCGCTCCGCAGTGTGCGGACCGAGGCCGGTACGGGGCGGCCGGACCGGTGGGTGACGGGCCGCCGACGGCGGCACGGAAAGCAAAGGACGCGCCGATGGGTGACAGCGGGGACATCGCGAGTGCCTACAACGACGACAGTGTGCTCTTCCGGGTGCTGCGCCACCTCGGCTGGGACAGCCTGGCCGACATCGGCTACTTCACGCTGCCCGCCATGCCGCTCGCGGTCGTGACCGGGCCGGCGCCCTTCCAGCGCCGTCTGGCCCGCCGGTCCTTGGCGCTGCTGGACACCCGGCCCGGGCAGCTCGTCCTGGATGCCGGGTGCGGTCGCGGTGACACCACGGCGCGGTTGGGCGCCGCGGGATGCCGGGCCCTGGGGGTGGACGTCCAGCCCGCGCAGATCGACCAGGCACGCCGCCGGTTCGGTGGCCGTCCCGGCACGTGTTTCGCCGTCGCGGACGCCACTGCTCTGCCACAGCGGGCGGCAGGGATCCCGCTGACCGATGGTTCCTTCGACCGAGTGCACTGTCTGGAGGCCGCCTTCCACTTCGGCCACCAGGGCCGTCGGTCCTTCCTGAGCGAAAGCTTCCGGCTGCTCCGCCCAGGAGGCCGGCTGGTCCTCGTGGACGTCACTTCCCGCACGGAGCAGCCGATCGGGACCCTCGACCCGGACGGTCTCGTACGCGGGACCTGGCGCTTCGACGACCTCGAGCCGTACGGGCGGTACCCGCTCATGGCCTCCGCGGCCGGCTTCACCACGCACCGCGTCCTCGACTGGACCACCCCCGTCCTCCACAGGGCGGCCCGCCTCTGCGCCCTGTTCGCCGGCACCGCGTCCACCCGGGCCGGCCGACGGGCGCTGTGTCTGCGGTGGCCCGGCCTGAGAACGCTCACCGCGCACGACTGGGACCAGGTCGTCGCCGTCGTCCGGGCTCACCGTGCCATCGGGGACGCCACCCGTTACGCGGCGTACGTCTTCGACAAACCCGCGGACGGCCTCGCCGACGCCGCCCTGGAGCAGTGACCGAGCCACGCCTTCCGGGCAGGGGCCTGCCCGGCCGAGGACGCCGAGTGGTGGGGCCGGGCCGCGAGGGCCGTCGTCCGTCCGGTCCCGACCGGTGGATCACGGCCGGGTGAGACGTCGCCACGAACCGACCGATGCCAGGGCACGGGCCCGCGCGTCTTTCGGCGCCTGTGGTCCCGCTCAGCCGCCGCACCGCGCGCACGGGCCTGTGACGCGCCCGCGCACCTGGTGGGAGAGGTGAGGAAGCGCGGAGCCGGGCCGGTGGCGGCCGTCCGGGAGACGCGCGGGGCCCGGCCCGCCGTGGTGGGACGGCGGGCCGGGCCCCGTACCGGTGATGGGGGGCTAGCTGCCGGTGGGGGTGACGCCGAACATGAGGGTGCGGCGCGAGACGTCGTAGTGCACGGTCTCGGTGTTCTTCAGCAGGTCCTGCAGGACGTCGGCGTCGTCGACGTCCACGGTGAGGACCTCTTCCCAGGCGCCTTCGTCCAGGACCAGCTGCAGGGTGAAGGTGCCGTGCTGACCGGGCTCACCGGCCACCCAGCTGAACTGGTAGTGGCTGAGCTGGCGAACCTTGATGCTGTCGTCGGTGAGGGGCTGCTGAACCTTGGCCATGAGAAGGAAGCTTCCTGTGCGATGTGCCGGACGGGCACCGGATCGTGCCTGCCGATGCCCGCGCCGCGTACCCAGCAGCCGGGTGGGGTTAACGGGGCAGTCGGCCGGTGCGCGCCCCGAGGGGGTGGGCGGGCGGGGCGTGTGACGCGGCGTGTCCGGCCGGTGTGCGCCGGGTGAGCCGCGACCGGGTGGGACCGGGGATCTTCTTCGCACCGAAGTAACCAGACCGGTTTATTTACCATCAGGCCCCTTCGGGCGATAGGCTCGAAGGCATGGCGACCAGAGCGCAGACGAACGGTCCCGGCGCGAGGCGGTCTGCCGCCGCGTCACGGCGGCAGACCCCGGCGGGTGAGAAGGTCCTCGCCGCCGCGTCACGGCTGTTCTACGACAAAGGCATCCAAGCGGTCGGCGTCGAGCTGATCGCCGCCGAGGCCCAGGTGACCAAGAAGACTCTCTACGACCGCTTCCGCTCCAAGGACGAGCTGATCGTGGCCTACCTCGAGGAGCGCGACGAGCGGTGGCGTGCGGACCTGCGCGCCCTGCTCGCGCAGCACCACGGAGACCCGAAAGCCCAGCTGCTGGCGGCGTTCGACGCGCTGCAGGCGTGGACGGCGGCGGGCAGCGACCGCGGTTGCGCCTTCGCGCGGGCCTGCACCGACCTGCCGGCGGACCATCCCGGCCAGCAGGTCGCCAGGCAGCACAAGAGCTGGCTGCTGGCCCGCTTGCGGGAGGCCGCGGACGCCGCCGACGCGGCCGACCCCCGGACACTCGCCGAGCAGTTGCTCATGCTGCACGACGGAGCGTGCGCCGCCACGGTGAGCCGGGCGGCGCTCGATCCGGTGGCAGGCGCGCGCCAAGCAGCTCGCGTCCTGATCGACAACGCGTGCGGCGGAAAGCAAAGTAAGTAGACCGGTTTGTGTAGCACCGCGCCGGGAACCCCTGGGTGCACCACCCCGCCCCGGAAGTGGGAGGCGACGCAATGAACTCCTTGAACAGCTTCCTCCGGCTGTGCGGAGACGTCGCGTACGGCATTCACGCCGCCCATGCCATAAGGCTGGGGCTGCGGCCCCCGGACCGGCGCAAGGCGAGCACCGCGCGGTGCTCGCCCCGGCCGCCCCCGTGCCGCAGGTCCGCCTGACCGACCCCACAGCGACCGGAACGAGTCCCCATGGCCCCAGCGCGCGTTTCCTCCCCGCCTCCGCTTCCCGGCATCGGGCTGCCCCTGGTCCTGCCCGGGCTGGCGATGATCGCAGTGTGCTACGGGCTGGCTCGTTTCAGTTACGGCCTGTTCCTGCCCGAGTTCCGGGACACCTTCCACCTCACACCCGGTCTGCTCGGGCTGACGGGAGCCGGCTCGTACGTCGGATACTGCCTGTCCGTCGGTGTATCCGGTTACCTCAGCCCACGCTGGGGGCCCCGGGCGGTCGTGATCGTCGCGGGCCTGGTCTGCACAGCCGGGATGTGCCTGGTCGCCGCCGCCCCCGACGGAACCGTCCTCGCCGCGGCCGTCCTCATCGCCGGCGCCTCCGCCGGGTTCGCCTCCCCGCCCATGGGCGACGCCGTGCAAAGGCGCGTCGGACAACGGCGGCAGGGAGCGGCCAACACCTGGATCAACTCCGGCACCAGCATCGGAGTGGTGGTTTCCGGCCCGGTGGCGTTGCTGGTGGGCGGCAGCTGGCGGGTCGCCTGGCTGTCCTTCGCCGCCGCCGCCCTGGCGGTCACGCTGTGGTGCATTCCCGCTCTGCCCGGCAGGGGCACGACGCCCGCGCCCCCGGCTCGGTCGCGCTCCGCCGCGCCGGAGCGGATCCGCGACTGGATCAACCCCACCACGCTCCCCCTCCTGGCCTCCTCCGCCGCCATGGGGCTGGTGAGTTCGGTGTACTGGACCTTCTCCCGGGACCTGGTCGTCTCCCGGGGGCACATGGACACCACACTGTCCATGATCTTCTGGATGGTCATCGGCATCGCCGGCCTGGCCGGCGGTCTGGCCGGGCGGCTCATACGCGCTTGGGGCCTCACCACCGCGCTGCGCTGCTGCCTGGTGGGCTTCGGCTCGTCCATCGCGCTCCTCGCGGCGGCTCCCGGCAACACGGCGGCGGCCTTCCTCTCGGCAGCCGCCTTCGGAGCCTTCTACATCCTCCTCACCGGCATCTACCTCGTGTGGAGTGTCCAGGTGTTCGAGAAGCGGCCCTCGGCCGGCATCGCGCTCTCCTTCGCCGTGCTCTCCATCGGCCAGGCGGCCGGAGCGCCCCTGACGGGCAGCATCGCCGACTCCTTCTCCGTGATCACGGCATTCACCGCCGCAGGAGCGCTCTCCTGCCTGGTCTCCCTGATCAGCCCTCGCGCGGCCACCCCGTCCCCTGCTTCGGACCAGCCGTCCGCGAGCTTGCGGTCGCGTCCGGCGGAGGACCGTAGCGCCCGGAGGGAATGACCCCCTCTACAACGTCCTCCGGGTGCGTGCGCGGCGGGCCGGGAGGCCCATGGGGTTGGGGAAGGGGATGGCGCCGGAGGCGAGGACCTGGTCGGCCGGCAGGCGGAGCAGACCGATGAGCTGGGCGGCCTCGGTTGCGGCGAGGGCGCGGTAGGGCCGGACGGCGAGGGCATCGGTGCGGGCCTCGATGTGGGCACGCAGGCCGCGTCCCTCGCCGGTGGGGTGTCCGCTGCTTTCCAGGAGTCGCCGTGCGGTGAGGCGGTGCGCAGCCGCCTGCCAGTCCTCCTCGGACCAGCCCCGGTTGTTCCGCAGGATCGCCGCGGGCACGCCCTCGCACGCGGCGAGGAGCACGTGGGCCTCGCAGCCGTCCAGGCCCTCGGCGGTCAGTACGGCGACGTGGCCGTCACCGCGGTGCTCGCGCAGCGCCGTGACGGCCTGCCAGAGGGCACCGACCGGGTCCTCGGGCGTGGGCAGAGCGCGGTTGGCGGCGAACAACGGGCGTCCGGCGCCGTCCGCGGCGGCGATCACCCGCTCCAGCGACGGGACGCTCCCTGCCGCCGCGTCCGCCGCTGACGGCGCGGTCCGGCGCAGTGCCGCGGTGGCCGCCCCGGCGCGGGCGCGGAGCACGGCCTCGGGTGCGGCGAATCCCCATGCGTCGGGGATGGCGCGTCGCACCATGGCGGGGTGGAAGTTGAAGAAGGCCGCCTCCACCACACCCGCCGTCACCGCTCCCAGAGGCGCGGCCCGGGATGCGAAGTACCCCATCCAGAAGCCGCGCAGGCCGGCCGCGCGGTTGGCCTCGCGGCTCTCGGGCGCGAAGTACGTGACGGCGTGCAGGGGTTCCAGGACCTGCCAGACCGTACGGGCGAATGCTGCGTCCACGTGCGCCATCCTCCCAGGCGGCCGCCACCGGATGCGGGCGGGGCCGGTGCGTACCGGCACACTCGCCTGGATCCCTCCGGGCCCAGCATCCTGCCGCAGTTCGTCGACGGCGGCTCGATGAGCCGGCAGATCTTCTTCCTCGGCATCCTGGACGTCCTCATCGGTGTCGTCCACTGGTTCGCCCTGGTCGCCGTCGCCGTCGCCGCGCGGCTACGAGCGCTGCCGGCCCGCCCGAAGGTCCGCCACCGCTGGGAACTGACGACCGGCCGGCTGTTCATCGCCATCGGCGTCGGCGTCGCCGTGGCCGCCTGACCCGGGCCGGTACCGCTGCGGGAGGTGGCGTTGTGGGCCGAACAGGGGATGACGGCGGTCGGGCTGTGTCGAAAATCCTGGTCGTGCGTTGAGCCGGGCATGGATTCTCGCGTTGACGACATCGCGCCCTGGACGGCGCCACTGGGACTCACCGGCTTCGGGCCCGGGCGGAACGCCCCGGGCACCGCCGAGCGTGGCGGATGGAGCCGGGCCGTGGGGGCCGGCTGCGCGGCGGTGGCTGCCGCCGCCGCGGTGCCCGCCGTCGCGGGCCGGCTCGTTTGAAGGGCTCGCGGATGAGTGGTCCGGGCGCGTCGGACGACCCGGGCCCGGCTGCGCAGGCCGCCGGGTCGGACGCGGGTCCGTGTCTGCGTGACCAGTTGGCCGAGGCGATCGCCGCCCTTCGTTGGCAGACAGCGGTGATGCGGTCGCACTCCTGCCCGACACCCCCTCCCCGCGCGACCTTTCACACGGCCCCACAGCGCGCGGAGGCCCCGGCCGACACACCACGGGCCGGGGCGTCGCCCGATCCCCCCTGAGCGCTCCCGTACGTCCCTGCCCCGCTCCCCTCACCGGGCGGGGCGGGGACGGGGAGCCGCCAGGCGGAAGCCGTCGTCCCCGCTTCCGTGTTCAACCCCCGGCGCATATCCGCGTGTTGCGCGTCGCCCGGCCGGCTGCACCACGCGGCGGAACACCGCCGTGGGCACGGCGGTCCCGGACTGTGGGGCCTCCCCGGACGGAAGGCCCCACGTGGAGCCCGTTTCGTCCCGGGGTCCGGAAGCGGCCGGCCCGTCCCCGGGACGTCCGGGGGCGCCGGAAGCGGCAGCGGGTCGGCGCCGCTGCGCTCGCGTGCTGCCGGAGCGGCCCGGCAGGTCACGTCCCCCGCCGGCAGCCTGCCGGTGGTCAGGCGGGCCGTGGCCGTCTCGCCGGCGCACGGCTCGGAACCGTGACCGGCCATGAGGCAGCCGGCCCGGCGGTCCGCGTCCGCGTCGGCGTCGGCGTCGGCGTCGGCGTCGGCGTCGGCGTCGGCCGGAGCCTGTGCCGGGAGCCGTACCAAAATGCCGTGGAACGCTGTCAGGGCATCCGCCGGGCACCGGAGGGCGGCGGCCTGATGGATCACGCGGAGGGCACGGTGGTGACACACCAGCGCGCGGGCGCCTTCGTCCCTGCGCGGCAGGCCCCGATCCTCTGGTGCGCCGAGTGGCGGCCGAGGACCGGCCCCCGTCCTCGACGACACCGGCCGGGCCGTCGAGGTACCGCGCGGCCGGCCGGCCGTCGGCGAAGGGGTCCGGGCGGTCCGGGGCGGTTCGCGGGGGCAGGCTGTCACGAACCGTGTGCGTGACCCGGGCGGACGGATCAGCCGTACGGGGGAAGCGGGACACCCGGCCGAGGCGACGAGCGCTCCGCCAGGGTCCATAGGACAGTAAGAACCATGAACCGTCACCGACGCCCACCCCGGCGGGCCCCGTGGATCGCGGGCGGCGCCGTCGTGCTCGTCCTCGGCGGCATCGGCGTGTGGGCGTTGTTGACGCCGGACGGCGGCACGCCCCGCCCGACGCCGTCGGCCTCGACCGACCTGTCCCTGCCGACACTGAGTCCTCTGCCGTCCTGGACGCCTCAGCCGGAGCCTTCGCGCACGGCACCGGAGCCCTCGCGCACGGCACGGCCGACGTCGACGGACACGTCGTCGCCCAAGGCGACGTCGACGGCCCCTCCCCGGCGACCGGCGCCGCCGAGCGACCGGCCGACGGTCCGGCCGACGGTCCGCCCCACGCCCCGCCCGACGACAGCTGACGCGTCGTCCCCGCGGCCACCGGAAGCGACACCCGCACCGGTTCGGCCCACGGTTCCCACATCGTCGGCGCCGCCCCCGCGCACCGCGTCGGCGCCGGCACCGACACGACCGGAGCCGTCACCGCCCGCGCCGCCGTCACCCACGGCGCCCGCGCCGGTGACGTCCGTGCCGGCGACGCCTCCACCGGCGACGCCCACGCCAGCGATCAGCGGCGGACCGGCGACGACCACGTGGTACACGTCCCCGGCGGCGACGGCCGCCGCCCGGCGGATGGCCGCTGCCGGGGCGGTCGGTGACCCGGTGTGCTCGATGACCGCGGTGGGCAGGCCGGACCCGAGCCTGCTCCCGCAGGGCGTCCGTATCGGCATCGGCCACTACGGCACCTACTGGTGCCTGATCTGGTGAAGCACAGCGATCCGGACCGTCCGGCAGCGCATGACCGACGACGCCGGATCCGTCGCCCGTACCGCACCGGGCCGTCCGGTGAGCGGACCTACCCGGTCTCCGGCAGGAGTCGCGGGCGCCTTCCTTCGTCCGCCCTCCGGTGCGCCAGTGCGGTGTTGTGGTCGCGGACCACGGTCAGCCACCGCCACGGCTTGATCTCGTCCAGGGTGAGCCCGGGGCAGGCCAGCTGGTGCGGGATCCGGCATGTCTCGCCGGGCCTGGGTTCGTCCAGGCCGCTGTTCCAGGCGGTGCCGCAGGTGTCGATGTGCCATCGGTGCCCGCCGGGAGCCAGGTGGGAAGGCACGATCAGCCGGGGTTCGAGCAGGACGTGCTGCCCGGTGTAGGTGCGGCGGCGTTCACCGGCGAGCCCGCAGTCCGGGCACAGGGGCGGGGCGGGCGGCTCCGGGCCGGTGGCGCCGTCGAAGACGGCCTGGGCGCGGTCCGTGTGCACCCACGGCGCGGGCGTGCCAGGCGGGGCTTGCCGGTGTCCGTCCGGGCCGGGCAGCGGAATGAGGTCGTCGTCGTGGTCCCCCATGGGGTCGAGCGTGCGATGACCTCGCCGGGCGAGGGCAGGGCGCAATCCGGGCGCGACGGGAGCATGCGGGCGGGGCACGCGGGCGTACCGGCCGGCTCACGGGGCGGCGCCGGCGAGCCGTGCTCGCCGGGGCGGCCGCCGAGGGACATCACCGGTCCTGTCGATGCCCTTCGGCGGTCGATGCCGTGGTCTGTGCCGGGAGGGTCGGCAGCGGGCTGGTGCAGGCGGCGCAGCGGCGGGCCTCCACGGGCACCGGGCTGAGGCATTCCGGGCACTCCCGCTTGGGGACCTGGACGTCGTGGTGGGGCGCGAACCGTTCGTGCAGCTTGTTCACGGGCAGCACCACGAGGAAGTACAGGGCGGCGGCGACCAGGAGGAAGCTGATCGCGGCATTGACGAACGCCCCGTAGGGGAAGTCGACCCCGCCCGCGGTGAAGGTCTTGCGGCTGAGATCGCCGGTGGCTCCGGACGCCAGGCCCACCAGCGGAGTCAGGAAGGCCCGTACGAAACCGTTGACCACGGCCGTGAAGGCCGCGCCGATGACGATGCCGACGGCCAGGTCGACCACGTTGCCGCGCAGGATGAAACTGCGGAAACCCTTCACGTGGCGCCCCCGGCGAGGGCGGCGGGCCGGATGTGGGAGCAGTTGCCGCCGGTGGCCGTCCTGGGGATGCGCATCCGGTGCAGCAGGTCGCGGGTGAGGCGGTGGCGGTCGGTGGTGCGCCAGGTGACGCCGGGGTGCCGGGAACGCAGATGCGCCAGCGCCCTGGTGCCCAGCCCGCTGTCACGGAACGGCCCGTCGATGACCACATCGGTGATCACGCCCTCGGCGCACTCGTCGCAGGCCCGGTAGACCACCTGGCCGACCACCTTGCGGATGTGGACCAGCAGCAGGCACTCCTCGCCTGCGGCACCGGGCGCGGGGGACTGCAGCAACTCGACCGCGCGGTAGGCCAGAAGCCTGCGCCGCCACCGGCCCCTGCGCCGTCCGGCGCGCCGGTGCCTGCCCTCGGTCCTGCGGGGCGACACGACGGACCGCGGCTGCGGCGGCCGGTCCTGCGCGGCGGTCCTGGCAAGCGTCTGGTCTTGATGCATGCAGTCGCTAGTGCCCCGTTACGCGGGAGCGATGTCCGCATCTTCTCCAGCCGGTGGCGTGTTTCCGCCCTGTGCCCCTCGCCGCCTCGGAGACCCCGGCCTCAACGGGTGGGCTGTGACAGGCCCTAGGGGGCCGGGAAGGCATCCGCCGCCTTCCGGCGGGACGCGCGGGCCCGTGCCGGTGTCTCAGCGGCCCCGCAGTGAGTCCTGCAGGAGTTCGCGCAGGTCCTCGGTGGACGCCTGCTCGCCCACCGGCGGTGGTTCGGGGGCGGCGCGGAGCCTGCTGGTCATGACGTCCTGGATGGCACGGGTGACGGAGGCGTAGTACGGCGTCGAGGGTCGCGGCCTGGCGCGCTCCATGGACCAGCACAGCGCCTCGACGTACTGCTCCTCCAGGGTGCCCCGCGGGACGCGGCCGGGCAGCGAGCGGTCATTCTCCCGGCAGCCGCCCGGTATGGCCGACCTGCGGGCGGGAACGAAGCCGCCCTCGTGGAGCCGGACACCGGCGGTGCGGGAGGTGAGGCGCTCGATGAGGTCGCGGGCGGCTTCGACGTCCGGGGTGCCCGCGACGATCGCGAGGTTCTGCCCGCCGAGCACGCTGTGGCCTGTCCGCTCGGATCCCTCGCCGTCCGGCAGCGCGGTGACGCCGTAGCGCGGGGCGTCCTCGCCGTCCCGGTCGGACTTGGCCAGGTGCTCGGCCAGCCGGAACCGGGCGACGGGCCAGTTGCGCATGGTCAGCGCCTCACCGGCCAGGAAACGCTCGGTGGTGCCGGTCTCGTCGGTGCGCAGCGATTCCTTGTCCAGTACGGGCAGTTGGTCGCCGTCCTTGCGGAACGCCTCCATCAGCTGCCGCAGACCCCGCTCCGCCGCCTTCTCCGAGACGCGGACCTCGCCGTGGGCGTCGACGATCTCGCCGCCGTTGCGCCAGACCGCCTCGTGGGTGTTGACGGTGAGTCCTTCGTACGGGGCGAGCTGGGTGGCCAGGCCGGTGACGAGCGCGCCGCCCGAGGGCCCGGTGTCCCGGTCGTGGCCGTGCACGGTCCTGGTCAGCTTCTCCCAGGTCCGCAGCTCGGGATCGGTGCCGAGGAGGTCGGCGCGGTAGTACAGGAGTCCGACGTCGGTGTTCCACGGAACCGCCCACGCCTTTCCGTCGTAGCCGACGGTGTCGCGCACCGGTTCCCAGACGTCCTCGTCCTCGCGTACGTCCAGGGAGCCCAGGAGGTCGCCCTCGAGCGGTGCGACGAGGTCCTGGGCGGCGAACTCGGCGGTCCAGGCGGCGTCGAGGTTGACGACGTCGTAGTCGTCGGGGTTGCCCGCCTGGAGCGCGGCGACGAGCTGGCTGCGCTGCCGGTCGCTGTCGTCCGGCAGCTCCACGACGCTGACCTGGACGCCGAGGTCGGCCGCGGCCTCCTCGATCAGCTCCCGGCGCACCCCCTTGGAGGTCAGGTCGGTGCCGGTGACGACGCGCAGCACGCCCTTGCCGTCCGCGTTCCCGTCTCCGGCGGCCGGTGCGGCGGTGCCGCCGGTTCCCGTCCCGCAGGCGGCGGCCGCCAGCAGCGACACGGCCGCCACCGTCCGCCGCCAGGCACGCCCGCGCCGGTGGGTCACGCTCATCGGGCCTGTCTCCCCTCGGTGAGGGCGGCCACGTGCCGGGACACGGTGGCCGCCAGGTCTCCGGAGAGCGGTTCGCACTCGCCGCCGGAGTGCTCGGCGAGGATGCCGGTGTCCCGCTCTGCGGCACAGCCGTACGGGCGCATGGAGGCG
Source organism: Streptomyces sp. NPDC052701 (assembly GCF_040678355.1). Taxonomy (NCBI): domain Bacteria; kingdom Bacillati; phylum Actinomycetota; class Actinomycetes; order Kitasatosporales; family Streptomycetaceae; genus Streptomyces; species Streptomyces sp. NPDC052701. Next base: position 26,852 of record NZ_JBFATO010000035.1, on the reverse strand, counting down.
ACGATCACCGGTACGTCGCGCCGCCGCAGCTCCTCGGCGACCTCGGCGAGCAGGCCGGTCCGCGGCGGGCTCCCGTTCAGGAAGTCGCCGTCGGTGACGAGCAGCACCGCGTGCTGCCGGTCGTCGTCGGGGGACGTTTCCAGACCGTCGGCGACGGTGCGCAGCGCGTGGTGCAGGTCCGCCTGCCGTATGCCGCGCGGGCGCAGGGTGCCCGCGGTCAGCGGCAGTTCGGCACCGCCGGGTGGTACGGCCTGCCAGCCGTCGGTGAGTTTCCGCAGGCCGGTGCCGTCGTCGCCGGTGGGGAAGACGGAGAGCCGGTAGCGGTCGTCCTCGCCGAGCCGGTTCAGCGCTTCCCCGACGGCCGTGCGGGCGGCCTCGAAGCGGTCGTTCTCGCGCATGGAGCCGGTGATGTCGAAGACGACGTCGAGCCGCAGCTCGGGGTGGGCCGCGTGGAACAGGGCAAGGCGGTCGGCGACGTCCCGGTCCGAGAGCCGGAAGAGGAAGCCGTCCTGCTCGTGCGGTGTGAAGCCCGTCGCCCGGACGGTCCCGGCGCCTTCCTCCGACCGCACCCACCGCCGGAACGCGTCGACGGCCCGGGAGCGCTCGGCCCGGTCGTCGGCCGGCCACAGGATGCTGACCAGCTGGTAGTCCAGGGGCGGGCCGCCGTCGAGCACGTAGCGGTGGACGTCCGGCTCGGCGTCGCCGGAGCAGTACTGGGCCGGGCGCTGCGCGTACAGCGCGGCCTGACGGCCGCTGACCAGCGCGCCGGAGGCCACCGGTGCCCCGCCGTCGCCCGGTCCGCCCGTGTCGTCCGGCTCGGCCAGGGCGCACAGGGCCTGGGCGCTCTCGGCGACGGACCGGCCCTGGCTGATGACCTCGGTCTCCAGCCAGTGCACCCGGTCGGCCGGCAACAGGCCGCTGTCGCGGTCGAACTCGCCGGCACCGTTGGCCGCGTACATGCCGAGGGTGTGGGCGAGGCCGACGCCGGAGACGGTCGGGTTGGGCCGCAGGAGCACCGGACGGGTGCGGGCGGGCGACTCGGCGAGGGCGCCGCGCAGTCGCTTCCAGGTGAGGCGGTGCGGCTCGTCGGGGGCCGGGGCGAGGCCCAGCGCCCGGCGCGCCGGGTCGGTGAGGACGAGCACGGGCCGGTCCGTCATGAGGGAGACGGGATCGAAGAAGGTGTCACCGCGCTGGCCGGGGGGTGGCACGAGCCGGGCCCGCACCTGGGAGACGGCGGCGCTGGACTGGGCGACCCACACGTCGGGTTGCGGGCCGACCTCGGCGAGCGGGGCGCCGTGCCCCCAGCGCTCGGCGTCGCTGAACGCGCCGGTGAGGGCGTCGAGGCTGGCCCCGTAGACGGTGAACCGGGCCGTGCGGCAGTCCTGGGCGCCGGAGACGGACGCGTGGTTGAGCGGAGTGTCCTCGAAGGCCCGTACGAGCTGCCGCAAGGCGTCGACCTCTTCGGGCGCCGTGGCCATCCGCAGTTCCAGCGGTGGCGGGCACGACGAGGAACCGCCGGGCAGGAAGTGCCATCCGATCAGGGCGGCGACGCTCAGCAGCAACGCCGTGAGCGCCAGTTGCCAGCGGCGCGCGCGCAGCAGCGTTCTCAGACGTTCGCGGAGCCCCGGTCCACGCTGCGGTGGTTCGAACGGTGGCTTGAGCGGACCGTCGTCCGCCGGCGGCAGCACCGTGCCGGCGCCGTTGCCGACGGAGACCTCCACCGGATGCCAGGGCAGGTACGGCGAAACCGGCCGGTTGTGCGGCTCCTGCGCCAGCTCCGCCAGCCGCTTTCCCAACGCGCCCAGCGAGCGCGGTCCTTCGCCGAGCGCCCGTACCAGCTGCGCGGTGAACGGGGTGAGGGGTTCGCCGGGCTCGCCCGGCGAGATGAGGAAGCCCCGCCGGGAGGAGGCCAGGACGGTGAAGCTGCGGTCCTCCGGAAGCGCGTTGGAGGGAAAGTTCCCGGAGAAGCAGCAGTCGAGGATGACCACGGTGCTCCCGGCGCCGATGTACCGCAGAGCGCCCGCCAGGTCACGGAAGGACAGTGCGGTGTGGGAGATGTCCTCGGGCGAACTGGCCCGCGTGGCCAGATAGAACTTGTCGCGTTCGGCCGGGTCGTGCGGATCCAGGTACCCGTGGCCCATGTAGTAGAAGACCAGCAGGTCGGGGGGCGTGTCCGCCAGCGAGCGCAGGAGATTGAGGATTTTCCCGGGGTGGGCGGGGTTGACCACCTTCAGCACCCGGGGCGCGGGCCGGCGGGCCCTGCCCGTACGGCGCCCGCGCCGCGGGGCGAGGACGTCGGCCAGCCGGTCGACGTTGTTGCGCGCCTTGCCGCCCTCGATGGGGGCGAAGGGCACGGGGTGGTCGAAGGAATCGACCGAGACGAGCACGCACACCGTGGTGCGAGGCCCGGACGAGGCCTCCAAGGGTCACTCCTCGTCGGTTTCGTGTTCCTCGACCCACCGGCGGAACTCCTCCTCCGCCTTGCGCAACTCCTCCGGCGTCATGTCGGAGGTGAGCACGATGTGCAGCCCGGTCTGGGTGATCTCGGCGGACTGGCTGGGGTCGGGCTGTGCCCTGAAGTGGCCGATGATGGCCCGCACCAGCAGCACGGCACCGGCCTTGAGCGCATCGGGCAGCAGATGGTCGTGGGTGAACTCCAGGACGATGTCCTCGATGGGTCCCAGGGCGGGCGGCGCGCCGGGGCGCGGCTCACTGCGCACGTGGGCCCAGGTGTCCTCCGCGCCGACGAGTTCGCCCAGCCGGTCCTTGAGCACCTGGGTCGAGGCGGCGACGGACCCGGGTGCGTCCTGCGACGCGATGGCGATCCTGACGTGCCAGTCCACGGCTCCCCCACTTCACCACTGCCGGTCGTCCGCCAGGAGTCTACGGAGACCGGCCGTCCACCGCAGCCACTCCACGGAAGTCGGCGCACACGCAGAGCGACGGAGGGTTCTGGGGGTTCTCGGGGTTCTCGCGCGACGGCGGCACGGTGTCGGCGCCCGCCGCGGCCTCGGCGGCGTCGGCCGGTGACCGCGGCCGCGGGCCGTTCCGGCCGTCCCCGCCGCGGCGCCTCCCTCGGCCTGCCCGCGGTCACCGCGTCGCCGGTCACAAAGCGCCAGGGTTCGCCACCCTTCCCACGGGCTTCGAACGTCGACCAGCATGATCAGACCGGGCTGACCTGCACATATGCACACCGTGTTCGGCTGTGGGGATGGCGTGTGCCCGCTTATGGACGACGAGATCTCCCAGGAGGGGACATGTGGAACGCAGCATGGATGCGCAGCGTCGAGTGGCTCGCCGCGGCCGCTGCGGACCCCAGGGCGTGCAAACGGCAGTGGGAGCACGGAACGGGCATCGCCCTGCTGGAAGCCGGTCGTCACTGGAACGTCCTCAGCGTCCCCGAGGAGCTCGGCCTGCTCGGTCTGAACGTCCTGTGGCAGGATCCGCTGCGCACTCCCGGGCCCGTCCTCAGGCACGGCAAAGCCCGCAGAGTCGGCTTCTTCCTGCCCCCCGGCCCCGGCCACCAGTGGATCGGCGCCGGAGTCCGCCACGTCGGCAGGGGCGGTTGGATTCCCGTCCCGCCGCCCTACCGGGACACCGGGCACCTGGAGTGGATCATCCCACCCGACGGAACCGGCGCCCTGCACGCCCCCGAGCGGCTGGAAGCGGCCCTCCAGGCAGCCACCGGCACACTCGCCCTCCTGCAGCCCGAGGCCCGCGAAGCGGCACCGCCGTCGGCACCCGTGCACGATCTGCTCGCGTAGGAACTCACCGGACGAGCGGACAACTGGACGACCTGAGCGGACAACTGGACAACCTGATTCGACCGGACGACCCGATTCGACCGGGTGCGGCGCCCGTCCCGCCGCCGGGCCGCCGTCCCCGCGGCGGGGACGGCGGCCCGCACGACGGCGCGCCCGTGGCCGCGGTGACGGTTCACCGGGCCGGCGCACCCTCGTAGGCGGCTTCCCGGACGATGGTCCGCAGGCGGCGGGCGGCGGTGAGCAGGTCCCGGTGGGTGGTGTAGAGGGCGTTCACACCGAAACGCAGGAGGTCCGGGGCGCGCATGTCGATGATCACGCCCTGGTCCGCCAGTGCCCGGGTCAGGCCGCGGGCGTGGGGGTGGCGCAGGGCGACGTGGCTGCCGCGGCGCGCGGGGTCGGCGGGGGTGACGGCTTCGAAGCCGAGAGGGGCGAGGAGTTCGGTGGTGCAGCGCAGGAAGAAGCCGGTGAGGGAGAGGCTCTTGGCACGGACCTGGGCCAGGTCGACGTCGTCGAAGACGGTCAGCGCGGCTTCGAGGGCCAGCAGGGACAGGACGGGCGGGGTGCCGATGCGGGCGCGGGCGATGCCCGGCGCGGGCGTGTAGTCACGGCTCAGGCCGAAGGGGTCGGCGTGGCCGTTCCAGCCGGGCAGGGGGGTTTCGAACGCCTCGTGGTGGCGTCGGGCCACGTAGAGGTAGGCGGGGGCGCCCGGGCCGCCGTTGAGGAACTTGTAGCCGCAGCCGACGGCGAAGTCCACGCCGAGCGCGTCGAGGTACAGCGGAAGGGCGCCGGCGGCATGGCACAGGTCCCACAGGACCAGCGCGCCGACGCGGTGCGCGGCCTCGGTCACCGCCCGCATGTCGTACAGCTCCCCCGTGCGGAAGTCGACGGGCGAGTAGCTGACCACGGCGACGCGGTCGCCCTCGGAGGCCAGGAACGGCAGCAGGTCGGCCGGGGGGACCCAGCGCACCTCGAGGTCCTGGCGGCGGGCCACCGCCTGGGCCAGGTACCGGTCGGTGGGGAAATGGCCGGGGTCGGTGACCAGCAGCGTCCGGTCGGGGCGCAGCGCCGTGGCGGCGCCGAGCGCGGTGAACAACTGCACGCTGGTGGAGTCCCCCGCCACCGTCTGCCCCGGCGCGGCGCCGAGGAGGCGGCCGACGGCGTCTCCCACCCGCACGGGCGCGGCCCACCAGCCGTTGGTGTCCCAGGAGCGGATCAGGTCGGTGCCCCACTGCCGGGTCACGACGTCGGTGAGGGCCTGGGGGACGGCGGCGGGCAGGGGGCCCAGGGAGTTGCCGTCGAGGTAGACGACCGCGTCCGGGAGCAGGAACCGCTCGCGGAAGGGGGCCAGGGCGTCGTCGGCGTCGAGTCGCGCGGCCTGTCCGTCGAGTGCGGTGAGGGCGGTGGTCATGTCTGCGGGGCCTTCCGGCTGTCGGTGTCCGGACGCCGTGCGCCGAAGGCGGCCGACATCTCCCTCAGGGTGTCGGCGACCGCGTGGGCGCCGGGCGCCTCCGGTTCGATGAGCGTGTAGTGGCCCGTGCCGGGCAGCACGATCGTCTTCAGGTCGCGGTGCACGGACGCGTAGTCGGCGAACTGGGTGAGCGGGACCTCCTCGTCGACGGCTCCGTGCAGCAGGACGGTGGGGACGCCGGTGGTGCCCGCGCCGCGCAGCAGGGTGAGGGGGTCGACCGAGGGCAGCCGCTCCTCGAACAGGTCCTCCCCGCCCAGGAGTTGCAGGGCGGCTCCGTTGCTGAGGTCGTCACGGCGGGTGGCGGCGAGGTCCGTGATCGGGGCGAGCGCCAGCACGGCGGTCGGCAGGGTGCGGGTGTGCCAGCGCGAGCCGGGGGGCAGCAGGCCGCGGGCCGCGCACCACAGGGCGAGGTGGCCGCCCGAGCAGTGCCCCGCCAGGACGTACGGCCGTCCCTGGGGCAGGGTGTCCACGATCCGCGCGACGTCGTCGAACGTCTCCGGGTAGCCGCCGGCGCCGCCGGAGCGGCGGAAGCCGGGCAGCAGGACGTCGAAGCCCTGCCGGGAGAGGTAGGCCGCGAAGGGGGTCAGGTGCATGCGGTCGTAGCGCCAGTAGCCGCCGTGCAGCAGGATCACCAGCGGGGCTCCGGGGTCCTCGGCGGGCCAGGCGTCGTACACCTGGTGCGGGTGGTCCCCGTAGCGGCCGTGCGCCGGTGCCAGGACCGGCTTCAAGCTCAGCACCCGCTTCTCCTCCTCGGCCGCGAAGGCGGAGATGGTCCTAGACGCCACCGCGCACCTCCCACAGCTCGGGGAAGACCGGGCGGGCCGCGCGCTTCTCCAGCCAGGCGAGCCCGGTGGAGCCGGCACTGCCGCTCTTGGTTCCCATGGCGCGGCGTACGACCATGACGTGGTCGAAGCGCCAGCGCGCGACGAGTTCGGCGATGTCGGTGAGCAGTTCGCCGAGGGTGAGCAGCGGGTCGTGCTGCGGGCCGGCGTAGACCTGCCGCCACGCCTCGACCACGTCCGGGTCCGAGGTGTGGGGGGCGGTCACGTCCCGGTCCCTGACGTGGCCGGGGACCGGGAGTCCCCGGCGGTGCAGGAAGCGCAGCACCTCGTCGTAGAGGGACGGTTCGCGGTAGGTCTCGCCGAGGGCCTCGTGGACGGCCGCGTCGCCCTCGTGCAGGCGGAGCATCCCGGCGGACTTCTCCCCCAGGAGGAACTCCATGTGCCGGTACATCGCCGACTGGAAGCCGGACGCCCTGCCGAACGCGGCCCGGAAGCCGTTGAACTGGGCGGGTGTCAGGGCGGCGATCGGCGCCCAGGCGGCGTTGAGGGCGGTCAGGGCGCGGCGGCTGCGCACCAGCGCGTCCATGGCCGCGTCCAGGTCGTCCTTGACGAGGGCCGTCCTGGCGGTGCGCCACTCGTGGACGATCAGGGTGAACCACAGCTCCATCACCTGGGTGGTGACGAGGAAGCCCATCTCGTCCGGGGCCTCGGTGAGGGGCTGCTGCAGGGTGTTGAGGACGGACGCGTGCACGTAGGCGTCGTAGGGGCTCGCGCCCGGGAAGGGCTGGGTCAGCTGGTCGGGCTCGTCCGCGGCGGGCGGGGCGAGGACGGACGTGCGGTCGTTCATGGCATCTCCTAGTGCTGCCGTCGGCCGGACGTGCGGCCGGGGCGGGGCCACCGGTCGTGCGGCGCGGGAAGCGGGTCCCCGGGCGGCCGTCTCACACGCCGAGGTGGACGCCGCCTGAGGCGTCGATCCACTGTCCGGTCACCCAGCGGGCGTCGTCGCTCGCCACGAAGGACACGACGTCGGCGATGTCGACGGGGGTGCCGAGCCTGCTGAACACGGAGGCCTGCGAGTACCGCTGGCGGATCTCCGGGATGCTCAGCGTGGGGTTGATCTCCGTCTCGGTGTAGCCGGGGGCGACGGTGTTGACCGTGATGCCCCGGGGGCCGAGCTCCTGCGCGAGGCTCAGGGTGAGGTAGTCCAGGGCGGCCTTGGTCATGGTGTAGGCGACGATGGCGGGGAAGGCGACACGGGTCGCGACCGAGGAGACGTTCACGATCCTGCCGCCGTCGCGCAGCCGGTCCAGCGCCCGCTGGATGATGAAGAACGGCGCCTTGGCGTTGACGGCGAACACCCGGTCGTACTCCGCCTCGGTCACCTGCGCGATCGGGCGCGGCATGGTGATGCCGGCGTTGTTGACGAGGATGTCCACGCCGGGCTGTGCGCCCCGGTCGGCCAGGGCCCGGTCGAAGGCCTCCCAGAGCGTGTCGGCGTCGCCGGGGACGCCGAGTTCGGCGTGGACGGGAAAGGCCCGGCCGCCCTCGGCCTCGATCTCCTTGACCGTGCGTTCGGCCGCCTCGTGGTTGTACCCGTAGTGGACCGCCACGAGGGCGCCCTCCCGGGCCAGGCGCCGGCTGATGGCCTGGCCGATGCCGCGGCTGCCGCCGGTGACCAGGGCGGTCTTGCCCTCGTGTCGCAGCGTGGTGGTCAACGTCTTCTCCTTCGGGCGAGTGGGGGTGGGGCTGGGTCGGGGGCGCGGGAGGTCCGCGCCGGGTCATGCGTCGAAGTCGAGGGTGAGTTCGGTGCCGAGCGGCCGGGCCCTGCACACGAGCGTGTAGCCCGCGGCGACCTCCTCGGCGTCGAGGGCGTGCTGGGGGCCTGTCGTCACCCGGCCGGACAGGACCCGGGCCCGGCAGCTGCCGCACACGCCCTCGCGGCAGGCGTAGGGCACGTCGGGGTGGGAGCGCAGCAGCGCGTCGAGGAGCGTGGCGTCCTCGGGTCCGGCGGCCGCGTGGCGGCGGTGGCCGCCGAGCAGCGCGGTGACGCGGGTCTGCGGCGAGGCGTCCGCGGGCCGGGGCGGCGGCGCGCTCTGCCGCGGGGCGCCGGCGAGGGTGAACAGCTCCGAGCGGACCGAGGCCGGGTCGGCGCCCCACGCCGTGAGCGCCTGCTGCACCGTGTCGACGAGGCCGGCCGGACCGCACAGGGCGAACGTGACGCCGGGGCCGGGACGGGCGTCGACCGCGGTGAGCAGGCGCGGCAGCTTCACGGCGTCGATCCGCCCGCCCGACAGCCCGCTGCCGTGCTCCTCCCGGGTGAGGACGTACAGGACGGTGAAGCGTTCGACGAACGCGTCCTTGAGTTCGGCCAGTTCGTCGGCGAGCAGGGCGTCGGCGGACGTCGGGACCGAGTGGATCAGGGAGACGCGGCAGGCGGGGTCCTCGCGCAGCGCGGCGGCGGCCATGGCGGCGAGCGGGGTGATGCCGGAGCCGCCCGCGATCAGGACGTGATGGCCGCCGGGCCGCTCGGGCAGGGCGAAGGCGCCGGTGGGCGGGGAGAGTTCGAGGACGTCGCCCGGTGCCAGGGCGGTGGTGGCGTGGGCGCCGAAGCCGTCGGGGGCGCCGCGCCTGATCACCAGGCGCAGCGCGGCCGGGTCGCCGGGCGGGGGGCACACCGAGTAGCTGCGGCGCAGTTCGGTGCCCGCGCGGCGGTGCCGGACGACGACGTGCTCGCCGGGCCGGTGGGCGAAGACCTCGCGCAGCGCCTCGGGCACCTCCAGGGTGACCGCGACCGCGTCCCGGGACACGTGCCGGACCTCGGTGGCCACGAGCCGGTGCCAGCCGGTGCGCCGGGCCGCGGGCCGGGACCGGTCGGGGAGTTCCGGGCGGGAGGCGGCGGGGGCGGTCGCGGCGGGCACGCCCGGGGTCGTGGCGGTCGCCCGGGAGGAGTCGGTGGTGTTCACGGTCCGCCTCACAGTGCGCTCAGGTGGGGGAACAGCTCCTGGCACGCCGTGCACCGCAGCACGGACTGGCAGCGGGCCGGCCCGAAGGGACTGTGCGGCCGGGTGGCCCGGGAGCCGCAGTGCGGGCAGGGCACCTGGGCCAGTCCGACGGGGACCGGGCCGTCCGCCGCTGCGGGCACCGGCGGGGCGATGCCGTGGGCGGCGAGTTTCTCCCGGCCGGCCGCCGTGATGCGGTCCGTCGTCCACGGCGGGGACAGGACCTGCCGCACCCGTCCCTCGGGGTGGCCGCTCTCGGCGAGGACGTCCCGGATCGCGGAAGTGATGGCGGGCAGTGCCGGGCAGCCCAGGTAGGTCGGGGTGATCTCCACTTCGAGCACTCCGTCGGCGGCCGGGGCGACCGAGCGGATCACGCCGAGGTCGCCGAGGCCGATCATCGGCAGCTCCGGATCGGGCAGCGCCTCCACCAGGGCCCGGACCTCCGCCGCCGCGCGGGCGGGGCGCAGGGGCACGACGGGCCGTGGCGCCGGGGGTGCCGTACGGGGCGACGCCGGCCGCGTCGCCGGGAAGGTCCGGGCGTTCACCAGCGGCCTCCCGGGAACTGGCGGTGCACCGACTGCATCTCGGCGATCAGCGGCCCGAACTCCTCGGTGTGCAGGCCCGCCCGCCCGCCCCGGGCCTGCCAGTCCGGGGTCGGCACGGTCAGGCCCGCACGGGTCACGACCTCGCTCACCCGCCGCTCCCACACCGGGCGCAGCGGGGCCGGCGAGGGCACCGTGCCGGCCGCCACGAGGTGACGCAGCACGTCGTCCTCCTCGAACAGTTCGGCGGTGTAGGGCCACACCCGCTCCAGGCCCCGCTGCATACGGCGGGAGCTCTCGGGGGTGCCCAGACCCAGCTGCAGCGTCCAGTTGTCGGCGTGCATCCGGTGGAAGGACACCTCCCTGGCGGCCCGCTCCCCGAAACCGGCCAGCCGGGCGTCCGCGCAGCCGGCCAGGGCCTCGTAGTACAGGACCGCGTAGTGGGTGTACGCGAGCTGCCGGGCTACGGTCACCGCGAAGTCCCCGCCCGGCAGTTCGGTCAGCAGGGCGTTGGTGAACTCGCGGTCGGTGCGGGTGAAGGCGAACTCGTCCTCGGTGCGGCCGGTTCCGTCGACGCGTCCGCTGAGGGTGAGCAGCGTGCGGGCGTGGCCGATCAGGTCGAGGGCGATGTTGGACAGGGCCATGTCCTCCTCGATGGTCGGGGCCCGCGTGATCCACTGGCACAGCCGCTGCCCGAGGACGAGGGCGTCGTCGCCCAGGCGCAGCAGGTGCACGGCGAGGTGGGCGTCGGCGCGGACGTCCTCCGCTGCCGCGGCCGGGTCAGTCGAGGTGGTCACCGTCGGGGCCTTTCTCGGTCAGCGGCGCGAACTGCTCCGGGTACCGGTAGGGCTTGTGCAGGGCGCCCGCGAAGAACGGGTCGCGTTCGTCCGGGGAGGCCGCGTGCACGGCGTCCGAGCGGACCACCCACAGCGACAGCGGGTCACCGCGCCGGATGTACAGGTCGCGGGCGCGCAGCAGGGCCGTGTCGGCGTCGGCGGCGCGCACCGACCCCACGTGCTGGTGGGCCAGGCCCCGGCGCGGCCTGAGGAAGACCTCCCAGGACGCCGGGGCGCCCTCCCGTTCCCGGCTCATACGCGCTCCTCCGCCCGGTTCCGCGCGGTCCGCGCCGCGTCCGTGTCCGTGCTCATGCCCGGGTCCGTGCTCATGCCCGGGTCCGGGTCCGTGCCCGTGCCTGTGTCCGGGGCCGGGGGCGGCCCGTCGGCCCGCAGGCGCGCGGCGTACGCGGCGGACGCCTCCCGCACCCAGGCGCCGTCCTCGTGCGCCGCGCGCCGGTGTGCGACGCGCCGGCGGGACCAGTGCGTGTCGTCGCCGAGCGCCGCGCGGTAGACGTCCCAGTCGACCGGTGTGAAGTCGTAGTGGCCGCGTTCCTCGTTCCAGCGGATCGCCGGGTCCGGGAGGGTGAGCCCGAGGCGTTCGGCCTGGGGGACGCAGCTGTCGACGAAGCGCTGGCGCAGCTCGTCGTTGGTGTGGCGCTTGATGCCCCAGGCCATGGCACGGCGGGAGACCGCGGCGCCCAGTGCCGCGGTGCGGGCGTCGGCGCCGCCCGCCTCGGTGTCGGGCGGGCCGAACATCAGCGCCACGGCCGGCAGCCACCAGCGGTTCACCGCGTCCTGGGCCATCGCCTTCTGCTCCGGCGTGCCCTCGCACAGGGCGCGCAGGAGGTCGTACCCCTGCCGCACGTGGAAGGCCTCCTCCTGGCAGACGCGGCGCATCGCCCGGGCGTACGGCCCGTAGGAGGTGCGGCACAGGGGCGCCTGGTTGATGACCGCGGCGCCGTCCGTCAGCCAGGCGATGGCGCCGGTGTCCGCCCACGTCAGCGCGGGGTGGTTGAAGGTGGCCGAGGCCCGCTGCTGACCCCGGTGCAGGGCGTCGAGCAGGTCGGCCCGGTCCACGCCGAGGGTCTCGGCGGCGGAGTAGAGGTACATCCCGTGCCCGGCCTCGTCCTGGACCTTGGCGATGAGCACCGACTTGCGGTACAGGGAGGGGGCCCGGGTGAGCCAGGCGCCCTCCGGCTGCATGCCGATGATCTCGGAGTGGGCGTGCTGGGCGATCTGACGGATCACCATCCGGCGGTAACCGTCGGGCATCCAGTCGCGGGGTTCGACGGTCTCCCCCGCGGCGATGAGGCCGTCGAAGTGGGCGAGCAGCTCGTCCTGCGCGGCGGACGCGGTGCCGGCCGTCGGTGCGCTCATGCGGCGCCTCCGCGTCCGGTCCCCGCCAAGGCGGTCACGTACCGGCCCTCGAGCCGGACGTATGGCCTGGGCACTGGCATCACTCCTTCGGCACTCCTCGGACTTCGGCACGCCCAGCGCGTCACGGCGCCCGGTCCACCGGGCGGGCGCGGCCTCTGTTCCGGAAAGAGGCTCCGCACCGGCCCCGCTATCCCCGCGCCGACCGATACGGGCGCGTGACAAAGGTCACGCCGAGCTGCGGGGATTGCGGTCCGCCGCGCGGCCCTCTTGTTGGGGTGACAAGGCACCCACGGGATCCGCCCGGCGGCCACCGGCCGCGGCGAAAGGGGAAAGCATGAGCACCATCAGGGAGTTGCTGGTCGAACTCACCGGTACCGCGGAGTTCGCCGACGCCGAGCGGATCGGGGACGACGTCGACCTCGCCGCGAGCGGCATCGACTCCGGCGACCTGGTGCGTCTCGTCCTGCTCGTCGAGCAGCGGCTCGGCGTGGAGATCACCGCCGACGACATGGAGGAGCTGCGCACGATCGCCGACTACGAGCGGTTCACGGCCGAGCGCTCCGGCGCCGGCGCCGGCGGTGCGTGATGTGGCTGACGCAGCTGCTGGAGCGCAACCGCCAGTGCTACCCGGACCGGCTGGCCCTGGTGGACGAGCGGCGCCGGCTCACCTGGACGCAGTTCCACGACCGCACGCTCACACTCGCGCGGGGACTGGCCGAGCTCGGCATCGAGCGCGGCGACCGCGTCGCGGTGCTGTCCAAGGACCGCATCGAGGTCCTGGAGACCTACTTCGCGCTGGCCCGGCTGGGCGCGCTGTTCGTCCCGCTCAACCACAGCCTGGCCGTGCCCGAGGTCGCCGGCATCGTCGAACGCGTCGGTGCGGTGGCCGTCCTCGGCGAGTCGGAGCTGCTGGACCGCCACCCCGAGCTGCCGGCGTCGGTGCGGATCAGGATGGCTCTGGACAAGCCGGCGTTCGAGGCCCTGGGCACCCTGGCCGCCGAGCGCGACCTGCCCGAGGTGGCCGACACCGACCCGATCGCCGTGCTGCACACGTCGGCGACCACCGGACAGGCCAAGGGCGTCACGGTCGACAGCGCCTCGTTCCGCGCCATCGCCCTGGGCTGGCTGGTCATGGCACGGCCCACCGACGACATCGTCATGGTCAACTGCTGCCCCCTCTACCACGGCAGCATGGTGGTGTCCCTGACCTACCTGGCCGCCGGCGCCACCGTCGTGCTCATGCCCGGCTTCACCCCGCAGCGGGCGCTGGCCGCGGTGGAGGAGCACCGCGCCACCCACATGTGGCTGGTCCCGCAGATGCTCCGCTTCATGCTCCAGGCCAAGGGCGCCGGGCGCGCCGACCTGTCCTCGCTGCGGGAGGTCCTCTACGGCGCCGCCCCCATGCCCCTGGACGTGTACGCCGACGCCGTGGAGCGCCTCGGCTGCGGCTTCCGGCAGGTCTACGGCATGACGGAGGTCGGCGGGCCCTTCGTCACCCTCGGCCCCGACGAGCACCCGGCCCCGGGGGACGTCACCGCCCGCATCCCCTGCGGACGGGTGGTGCCCGGCATGTCCGCCCGCGCGGTCGACGGGACCGGGCGGGAACTGCCCCGCGGCGAGATCGGCGAGATCGTGGTGCGCGGGCCGGGCGTCATGCAGGGCTACTGGAACGACCCCGAGGCCACGCGCGAGATCGACCTCGACGGCTGGATCAGGACCGGTGACCTCGGCTTCGTCGACGAGGCGGGCCGCATCCACCTCGTGGACCGCACCAAGGACGTCATCATCCGGGCGGGGCAGAACGTGTACCCCTCGGAGATCGAGCGCGCCCTGATGTCCCACCCGGCGGTCCGGGACGCGGCGGTCGTCGGCATGCCCGACGAGGACTACGGCGAGGTGCCGCTGGCCTACGTCGTGGCCGAGCCGGACACCCGGGCCGCGGACCTGCTCGCCCACGTCGGACAGCTGCTCGCGCCCTACAAGCGCCCGCGGCGGGTGGAGTTCATCGAGCAGGTGCCCCGCAATCCCGCCGGGAAGATCGTCAAGAAGCTGCTGCGGGCCTGACGGGTGCGCCCGCGTCCGTACCCGGCTCCGGCGGCCGGCCGCTCCGCGGGCGTGCTCACGGCCGCACCGGCCGCCTCGGCGCCCGCACCGCCCGCACCGGCCGGCGCGGGCGCCGAGGTGGCCGCCCGGCTCCGCCCGCTGTGGCCGGCGTGGGCGGCGGCCGGGCTCGGCCTGGGCGTCGCCGTCGTCTCGGACCCGCGGGCCGTCCCCGCCGGGCCGGCCGAGGAGGCCGCGGCCGCGGTGATGCCGCCGCGGCGCCGGCTGGAGTTCCTGGCCGGCCGGCTCGCGGCGCGGCGCGCGCTGCGCGCGGTGGGGCTGGACTGCGGGGAGATCCCGCGGGCGGGCCGCCTGCCGGGGTTCCCGCCCGGACGGGCGGCGTCGATCACGCACAGCGCGGGGGTCGCGGTGGCCGTGGCCCGGGCGCCGGGCCGGGACGTCCCGCTCGGCTGCGATCTGGAACTGCGCCCCCTGCCCGCCGAAGCGGCGCGGCTGGTGCTACGCGAGGACGAGGAGGAACTGCTGCACGCTCCCGGACCGGGTGCGGTGCCGTGGTCCGTGACCTCGCTGTTCTCGGCGAAGGAAGCCGCGTGGAAGGCGCTGCACACCGGGCCGTGGGGCCTTCCCGCCGACGCGCTCGGGAGCCTGCGCGACCTGCGGGCGCGGGCGCTCCCCCACGGACTGCGGATCGAGGCGCGGGCGGACCCGGAGCTCGCCGTGCGCGTCGGCGTGGTCGCGGTCGGCGCGGGCGTCTTCAGTACGGTCCTGGGCCGGGCCGGCCGCTGACCGCCGGGAACACCGCGGCCCCTTCCCCGCGCCCGGCGCGCGGAGCAGGGGCCGTCGTGCGTGGTGTCACGCCTGCGCGTTGACCAGGACCGCCATGTTGCCCGCCGGGTGACGGTTGTCGTGGATGAGCTGGTGCGCCAGGCCGATCTCCTCGAAGCCGAAGGTCCGCGACAGGCACGGGTCGACGAAGCCCTGGTCGATCAGCCGGGTCACCTCGCGGGCCTCACGGGCGCTGGCCACGTGCGAACCCTGCAGCCGCTTCTGCCGCATCCACAGGAAACGCAGGTCCACGTCGCCGTTGTAGCCGGTGGTGCCGCCGCAGATGACGACCATGCCCCCGTTGGAGCACAGGTACATCGACGTGGGGATGGTGTCCGCGCCGGAGTGCTCCAGCACGATCCGCGGGCTGCGGCGTTCGCCGAGCACCTCCCAGAAGCGCCGCCCGAAGGCGCGCGCGCCGGACAGCCAGCGGGCCATCGCCGCCTCGTCGGAGGTGTCCGGCATCCGGCCCCAGTGGTCGAACTCGCGCCGGTCGATCCACCCCTGGGCGCCGAGCTTCATGCAGAACTCGCCGCGCTCCTCGCTGGAGACGACCGCGACGGGGATGCCGCCGACGTGCCGCACGAGCTGGATGGCGATGCAGCCCAGGCCGCCGGCCCCGCCCCAGATCAGGACCGGGTCGCCGGGCCGGACCGTGTGCGGCTGCCAGCCGAAGAGCTGGCGGTAGGCGGTGGCGGCCGTCGCCATGTAGCAGGCGGACTCCGCCCAGGACAGGCGGGCGGGCTTGGGGTGGCACATGTAGTCGTCGACGACGGCGAACTGGGCGAAGGAGCCGTAGTTCTCCTCGTAGCCCCACACGCGCTGGGTGGTGGAGAAGGCCGGGTCGGCGCCGAGGCGGATGTCCTCGGCCGTCTCGTCCCACCGGCTGGCGAGGACGACGACCTCGTCGCCCAGCTCGACGTCCCGCACCCCCTCGCCGACGGCCCACACGATGCCGGACAGGTCGGAGCCGCCGATGTGGAAGTCCTCGGTGGCGCCGGCCTTCTGCCGGGCGGTGATCACGTCGAGCGGATGCCCGAGGGCGGCCCAGACGTTGTTGTAGTTGACGCCGGCCGCCATCACCTTGACGAGCACCTGCCCGCGTCCGACCGGGGGCACGTCGACCACCTCGGTGCGGAAGGCGTCGACGGGCTGCCCGTAGCGTTCGCGGCGGATCAGCGAGGCGTACATCTTCTTCGGCACGGTGCCCATCTCGGGCGCGTCGCCCAGTTCGTAGAGGTCCTGGGGGGCGGTTCTTGTCATGTGGGGTCTCCTGGACGGTCGGGGCCCGCGGGACGGGCTGGGAGGGGGCCCGGCCGGGGAGAGGGCCGGGCCAGGGAGAGGGGCGGTCGGTCAGGGGGAGGTCTCGCGCAGCGCCTTGGCGACCGCGGCGCCGATCAGCGCGATGGGCTCGGGCTCGGTCATCTCGTAGTGGCCGCACGGCACCCGGTGGTCCTGGAGGGTGCCGTCGACGTACGGCCGCCAGGCGTCGGCCTTGTCCGGGAGCACCGCCAGGTCGCCGGGGAAGTCGGTGGCCTGCTCCTGGGCGGCGCTGAAGAACAGCACGTCCCCGCGGAAGACACCGGGCGCGAACTGGGGCGCGATGCGCAGGTTGTTGCGCATGACCGCGGCGATGGCCGCGGCCTCGGCGCGGGTGACCGGCGAACTCGCCGGATCGGCCGCCAGGCCGGCGTCGATGCGGTCGAGGACGGCCGTCACGTCCGGCACCTCGGCCGCTCCCGGCTCGACGGGCAGCCCGGCCACCCTCGTCAGCAGGGACGCCACCTGCCGTTCGACCGCCGCGGCGTCGTGGGGCATGCCGTGCGGTTGGGGAGCGTCCAGCATGGCCAGCAGTTCCACCCGCTCGCCCTGCTCCTGCAGGGCGCAGGCCATCGCGTGCGCCACGAAGCCGCCGTAGGACCAGCCCAGGAGCCGGTAGGGGCCGTGCGGTTGCACCTCGCGGACGAGGCCGACGTAGGAGGCGACCATGGACGCCGCGTCCGGCGCGGGCGGCCGGGTGCCGTCGAGGCCGAGGGCCTGGATGCCGTAGACCGGCTGGCCGCCGCCGAGGTGGGGCAGCAGTCCCGTGTAGCGCCAGGACACGCCCGCCCCGGGGTGGATGCAGAACAGGGGGGTGGCGTCGCCCTCCGCCCGCAGCGGCAGGAGCGGGGTCAGCGCGTTCGAGCCGCCGGACGCCTGCGCCGAGGTGTCGTCGGCCGCCGCGAGGAGGCCGGCCACGGTGGGCGCGGACAGCAGGGCCGCGGCGGGCACGTCGAGCACACCGGCCTGGCGCAGCCGGCCCGCCAGCACGACGGCGCGCATCGAGTCGCCGCCCAGGTCGAAGAAGTTGTCGTGGACGCCGATGCCGCCGATGCCGAGGGTCTCCTCCCACAGGCGGGTCACCGCCTGTTCGCGCTCGCCGCGCGGGGGCACGTGCTCGGTCGTCAGGCGGGGCCGCGGGCCGAGGGCGGGCCCGGCGTCCACCGCGGTCCCGGCGTCCGGCGCGCCGGGGGCGGTGCGGGCGCCGGGGGCGTCGATCCAGTGGCGGTGCCGGTCGAAGGCGTAGGGGGGCAGCGGTGCGCGCCGGGGCGTGCCCGGCACGTCGGGGAGCGCGGTGTCCACGCCCGCGCTCCACAGCCGGCCCAGCGCCTCGGCGAGGACGAACCCGTCGGCGGCGTCGGCCTTGGCGTGCCGCATGGTGGTCACCGTCACCGGCGCGTGCTCCGCGAGCTGGGCGGCGGCCAGCTTGGTCAGGGTGTCCCCCGGTCCGATCTCCACCAGGACGGGACGGAGGTCCCACAGGGCGGTGATGCCGTCGGCGAACCGCACGGTGTCGCGGGTGTGGTCGATCCAGTGCCGGACCGAGGTCGCCTGCGCGTCGGTGATCCAGGTGCCGGTGACGTTGGTGACGAACGGGATCCGCGGCGCGCGCAGGGTGACGCCGCGCAGGTGCTCCTCGTACGTCTCCAGCACCGGGTCCAGGACGTGGGAGTGGGCGGCGACCGGTATGCGCAGCCGGCGGAACGGGACGCCGCGGCGGGTGAGTTCCGCCTCCAGGCGGGCGACGGCGTCCTCGTGCCCGGCGACGGTGCACGCGGCGGGGCCGTTGACGGCGGCGAGGGACAGTTCCTCGTCCAGGAGCGGCAGGACCTCCTCGACGGGTGCCGCCACCCCGGTGGTCGCCCCGCCCGCGGAGCTGATGAGCCGGATGCGTTCGGTGACCAGGGGCAGCATCTCCTCGAGGTCGATCACCCCGGCCAGGCAGGCGGCCGTGTACTCGCCGAGCGAATGGCCGATGAGCGCGTCCGGGCGCACCCCGGCGGCCATCAGGGTGCGGGCGAGGGCGTACTCGGTGACCACCAGGGCGAGGAACATGCTCGTCCTGTCGGGATCCCGTCCCTCGACCAGGGTGTCGCGCAGGTCGCCGCCGAGGGCGGGGCGCAGGATGCGCGCGCACTCGTCGACGGTGTCGCGGTAGACGGCGTGTTCGCGGTAGAGCTCCGCGCCCATGCCGGGGTACTGGGTGCCGCCGCCCGGCAGCAGGAACGCCACCCGCGCGGGCTCGTCCGACAGGGGCGGCGTCGCGGGCACGGCGGTGCGCAGCGCGGACAGGGCCTCCTCGCGGGAGGCGGCGGTCACGGCCAGGCGGTGGCGCAGCGCGGGCCGGTCGGCGCGCAGGGAGTGCGCGACGTCGTCCAGGCGCAGTTCCGGCCGCTTTTCGAGGTGGCGGGCGAGCGCCTCGGCCTGGCCGCGCAGGGCGCCGGCCGTGCGCGCGGACAGCGGCAGCACCAGGCGGTGGCCGTCCGCGGGCCGCCGGGGCGGGGCGGGCGCGGCGGGCGGCGCCTCCTCCAGGATGACGTGGGCGTTGGTGCCGCCGATGCCGAAGGCGCTGACCGCGGCCCGCCGGGGGTGCTCGCCCGCGGGCCAGTCCTCCAGGGTGGTGGGCACCCGGAACGGGCCGCCGGCGAAGTCGATGTGCGGGTTGGGCCGTTCGAAGTGCAGGCTCGGCGGGATCTGGCGGTGTTCCAGGGCCAGGACGGCCTTGATGAGCCCGGCGATGCCGGCGGCCGCTCCCAGGTGGCCGATGTTGGTCTTCACCGAGCCGAGGGCGCAGTAGCCGCGGCGCTGCGTGGACTGCCGGAAGGCCTCGGTGAGCGCGGCCACCTCGATGGGGTCGCCCAGGCGCGTGGCGGTGCCGTGCGCCTCGATCAGGCCGATGGTGTCGGCGTCGATCATCGCCTGGGCCTGCGCGGCGAGGATGACCTCGGTCTGGCCGGCGGCGCTGGGCGCGCTGAAACCGACCTTGCGGCGCCCGTCGTTGTTGACGGCGCTGCCCCGGATGACGGCGCGGATGCGGTCGCCGTCGGCGAGGGCGTCCTCCAGCCGTTTGAGGACGACGGCGCCGACGCCGTCGCCGGCGGAGGTGCCGGCCGCGTCCTCGGCGAACGCGCGGCAGTGTCCGTCGGGCGAGAAGGGGCCGCCGGGCACGTGCCGGTAGCCGAGCAGCGCCGAGGGGTTGACGGAGACGGCGGCGGCCAGCGCGGTGTCGCACCGGTAGTCGAGCAGGTCCTGGCAGGCGGTGTGCACGGCGACGAGCGCGGTGGAGCAGGCCGTCTGCAGCGACACGCTCGGGCCGGTCAGTCCCAGTTCGTAGGAGACGCGGGTGGCGAGTGTGCCCAGGGAGTTGGCGGTGGCCGCGTGCACGAGCTCCACCGAGCCGGGCTGTCCGGCGTAGCGCGGGTACACGTGGGCCGGGTAGTAGCGGCTGTCGCCGCTGCCCGCGTACACACCGAACGTGCCGGTCGCGGCGCCGGAGCCGAGGCACGCGGCGTCCTCCAGGGCGTGGTACGCCGTCTCCAGCAGCAGCCGCTGCTGGGGGTCGACGACGGCCGCCTCGGCGGGGCTGTAGCCGAAGAACCCGGAGTCGAAGCGGTCGATCCCCTCGATGACCGACGCCATGCGGACCAGCGTGGGGTCGTCGAGGTCGCGCTCGGATCCTCCGGCGGCCAGGAACTCCTCGTCGGTGACGGGCCGCACCGACTCGCGTCCGGCGGCCAGGTTGTCCCAGAACGCGTCCAGGTCGTCCGCGCCGGGGAAGCGGCCCGCCATGCCGATCACGGCGACGGCCGGTGCCTGCTCGTCCTGCGGTTCGGTGGTCTCAGGCATGGCCTCGGTCCTTCCCTTGCCGTGCGGAGCGGCGGGCGCGGGCCGCGCGCTGCCGCTGGGCTCGTTCCTTGGCGCGGTCCAGGCCGTTCGGCCCGGTCCCGGCGGTTTCCGGTGGCGTCCGCGGGTCCGCCGTCGGCGGAGTGTCCGTGGTCTGTGTGGTTTTTGTGATCTGTGTGGCCTGTGGTCCGGTGAGGGTCGACAGGTGGCGGGCCAGGTCGCGCACGGTGGGGTGGGCGAACAGGTCGACGACCGGCAGGTCGGTTGCGAAGGTGCGGTTGACGGCGCTCTGGGCGGCGACCAGCAGCAGCGAGTTGCCGCCCAGGTCGAAGAAGTTCTCCTCCCGGCCGACCCGGTCGCGGCCCAGCACCTCGCACCACAGCCCGGCGAGCCGGTCCTCCAGCGCCCGCAGCCGCTCCCCCGCGTCGCCGGAGGACGCCGTCGTCTGCCGGGCGCTTCCGGCCGCGCGCAGCACCCAGTGCTCGTCGTCGGACACGCCCGCGGCGCGGGCGGCGTCGGCTGCGGTGCGGTAGAGGGCGCCCAGGTCGGTGCCCTCGTCCAGGGTGAGGCGGGCGGCCAGGCGGCGGACCTGGCGGGCGGGGGCGGCCAGGTGGCTGCGGATCCAGGGGGCGCTGCGGTCGGCGCCGATCAGCAGGTGGGGCTCGTCCAGGGTGCGGGCCAGGTCGAAGGAGCGCAGCGCGGCACCGGCATCCAGCAGCCGGTAGCCGCGGGCCTCGGTGAGCGCGCTCAGGCGGTAGCCGCGGCTCATGCCGCGCTCGCGCCACATGCTCCAGGCCAGGCTCTGCGCGGGCAGGCCCAGGGCGCGGCGGTGCACCGCGAGCGCGTCGAGGTAGGCGTTGGCGGCGGCGTAGGCGGTGTTCAGCGCGCCGCCGAAGTAGCCGTTGACCGAGGAGAAGGTGACGAAAGAGGCCACCGGATGCTCCTCGGTGAGCCGGTGCAGGGTCCAGGCGCCGTGCACCTTCGCCGCCAGGGCCTGGCGCCAGGCGGCGGGATCCAGGTCGCCCACGGGGCGCTCGACGAGGGTGCCGGCCAGGTGCAGCACCGCCGTCAGCGGCGCGTCCCAGTGCTCGGCGGCCGCCCGGACCGCCTCGCGCACCTGGTGTTCGTCGGTGACGTCGGCGCACGCGTAGCGCACCTCGCCCAGCTCCCGCAGCCGCCGGTAGACCTCGGCACGGGCCGCCTCGGTTTCTTGCGCCGCCCCGGCTCCCCGGGCGGGCAGGTCCCCTCGCGCGGTTTCGGTGTCCTGGGCGGGCAGGGGGGTGCGGCCCAGGACGAGGAGGCGGGTGCCGGGGGTGCGCAGCAGGTGGGCGGCGAGTTCGGCGCCCACTCCGCCCAGGCCGCCGGTGATCAGGGTGAAGCCGTCGGCGACGGGAGCGAGCGGTGCGGTCTTGGGGGGTGTGTCGGGCAGCGGGGCCAGGCGGCGCACGTAGCGGTGTCCGCCGCGGTGGGCGACCTCGGTGTCGGCCGGGACACCGCCCGCCTCGGCCAGCAGCACGGGCAGCGGGTCCTGCTCGCCGTGCGGGTCAAGGTCGAGGTGGACGCACCGCAGTCCGTTCAGTTCCTCGCGCAGCGACTTCAGCATCGCACCGGCCATGGCCCGCACCGGGGAGGGCCGCTCGCCGGCGGCGATGGCCTGGGCGCCCGCCGTCACATACAGCAGGTCGACCCGGCCCGCCCCGCCCGACCGGCCGGCAAGAGCCCGAGCGAGCACCAACAAGGGCTCGGTGACGGCCTCGGCGGACGCCGGGTCGGCCATCTCTCCGGTGTGCAGCGCGCCGAGGTGCACGACGGTGTCGACTCCCCGCCCGTCGGCCTCCAGGGCCCGCAGCAGTGCCGTGTAGTCGGCTTCCTCGGCGGGCCGGATCCGGTAGTGGGCGGCGTCCAGCCGGGCATACGACGTCCCGTCGCTCACCACGGTGCACAGCCCGCCCCCGGCCCGCAGTGACCGCGCCAGGCGCCGGGCGAGGTCCTGGGCCTGCGGGTCGCTGCCGGTGAGGAGGAGGGTGTGCCGACCGGATGCCGCTATCGGGTGAGGGTGGCGTTCGGCCCGCTGCCATACCGGCCGCAGGAACCAGTCGGGCAGGGTGGCGGCGCTGCCGGTCAGCAGCTGGGTTTCGCGGACGGTGTCGTCGAAGTCGCCCGCCTCGAAACTCTTGCGCAGCCTGGTGCGCTGGATCTTGCCGATCTCGGTCTTGGGGATCGCCCCGGGCTGCACCGGGACCAAGAAGGCCGGGCTGACGCCGATCTCCCGGGTCACCTTGCCCGCGATCTCCCGCAGCACCGCGGCCAGGTCGTGGCCGGGGGCCGGGTGGAAGAACAGGGCCAGCTCGTCGGTGGTGGCCGACGCATCCGAGCGCACCGCGACCGCGGCGGTGAAACTGCGCACCACCTGCGGCAGTTCCTCCACACACGCCTCGATCTCGTGGCTGTAGTGGTTGACGCCGTTGACGATGATGACGTCCTTGGCCCGGCCGGTGATATACAGCTCGCCCCCGCGCAGGAAGGCCAGGTCACCGGTGTCGAACCAGCCGTCCCCGGTGAACGCCTCGGCGTTGGCCGCCGCGTTGTCGTGATAGCCGCCGGTCACCGAGGTGCCGCGCACCTGCAGCCGGCCCACCTCCCCCTCGGCCAGCACCGTGCCGTGCTCGTCCACCACCCGCATGGCGAACCCGGGATAGGGCAGCCCGCAGCTGACGAACGTCTCGTCGCTGTCCGGTGCCTCGCCCGGCAGCACCGCATCGGTGACCACCGAACAGGTCTCCGACATGCCCCAGCCCGGATGCATCACATCCTGCGCCAGCCCGAACGGCTTGAGGGTGTGCAGGAAGCGGCGGGCCGCGCCGGCCACCACCACCTCACCGGCGTTCATCACCAGCCGCATCGCCGACAGGTCCCAGGCCCGGCCGGCGAACCGCTCGGCCTGCCCGGCCAGCAGCCCGAAGGCGAAGTTGGGCGCCCAGGTCACACTCACCCGGTGCCGGTCGGCCAGATCCATCCAGCGCAGCGGATCCTGCAGGATGTAGGAGGTCGGTGCGTGGATCTGCCGGCAGCCCAGATACACATCCCGCAGGTGGAACATCACCACCCCGGTGACGTGGTCCAGCGGGATCCAGTTCAGGGACACGTCCCGCTCGCCCAGATGGTTCATCTGCTCGGTGGCCGCCGACCGGGTCAGCACGTTGCGGTGGGTCAGCCGCACCGCCTTGGGCAGGCCCGTGCTGCCCGACGTCATCAGCATCAAGATCAGCTCATCGGGCCCGGCCGCATACCAGTCGCGGTCCTCGGGCGCCTGGCGCAGCGCGTCGGCCGTGACCAGCCGCAGCCCCGGCCAGCCCTGCCGGGCCGCCAGGCCGCGCAGCCCCGCCGAACACACCACCCAGGGCCGGCCCAGCATCCGCCAGATCCCCTCCAGCTTCGCCAGCGCCGCCGACGACGTGTCATAGGAGGCCGGGACCGTCAGCGGCACCGCGACGAAACCACCCAGGATGCAGCCCCACAGCACCGCCAGGAAATCCTCGCTGGCATCACACTGCAAGATCACCTGATCGCCCGGGCGCAGCCCGGCCCGCCGCAGCCCCGCCAGCACATGGGAGGCCTCGCTGAGCAGGGAGGCATAGCTGCGCCGGTGCTCACTGCCATCGGCGTGCACGTGCACGATGTCGCCCCGGGCCCGCTCCGCGGCCCGCACCAGCGCCTGCGCCCAGCCCGACACCGACGGCTCGACCAGCCCCGGCCCCTCACTGAGCGCCGGAACGGCGGAGGCGGACCCGGTGCGCGGTCCCTTGGCCGATACCGGCGACGCGGCGCGCCGGGGCAGACCGGCGTGCCTACGGTCCAACTCCTCCGGAATGTTCTCCACCGACACCTCGGCCGCGGCCACACCGGGCACACCGGCCAGGCGCTCCCCCCAGGCCTCGGCCGCAACACGGTCCACCAGGGGCAGGGCACGCAGCGCCTCGGCGTCCAGCACACCGTCGGCGGTGCGGGGCAGGGCGTTGACCGCCGTGACCCGCACCGCGCCGTGACCGGCCTCCTCAAGGACCCGCTCGACCCGCTCGGCGGCATCCGCACGACCCGGCACCACGTACAGGCACGACGGCGCACCGTCGGCGCCGGGCAGGGCGACCGCGTCGCGGATGCCGGGCACGGACAGCGCCGTGCCCTCCAGCTCGGCGATATCCACCACCTCGGCGGTGTCGGCTCCGGGGACCGCGGCCCGGGTGCGCGGGGGCGGGGCAGGAAGGTCCCCGACCCTGCGCTCCGGGTCCGCGCACACTTCCCGCAGCAGTTCCCGCAGGGCGCGGGCGAACTCCTCGGCGGTGGAGGCGTCGTACAGGTCCGTGGCGTACTCGACGTGCAGGTCGAGCCCACCGGGGGTGCCGTCCGCGCCGTGCCGTTCGAGGACGTCGACGAAGAGGTCGAACTTGGCGGTGCCGGTGGCCGTCGGCCGCAGCGGCACCTCGTGCTCCCCCAGCCGGAGCACGGCGGGCTCGTTGTTCTGCAGGGCCAGCATGACCTGGAACAGCGGGTGGCGGCCGGGCCTGCGGGGCGGGTTGAGCTCCTCCACCAGCCGGTCGAAGGGCAGGTCCTGGTGGTCCAGGGCCGCCAGGTCACCCGTGCGCAGCCGGGCGACCAGCTCCCGGAAGGCGGGATCGCCCGAGGTGTCGGCCCGCAGCACCAGGGTGTTGGTGATCAGGCCGATCAGGTCGTCCAGGGCGGGTTCGGTGCGGCCCGCCACAGGGGTGCCCAGGACGATGTCCTCACCCGCGCCGCAACGGGTGAGCAGGGCGCTGACCGCGGCGTGCAGCACGACGAACAAGCTGGCGCCGGTGCGGTCGGCGAGGCCCAGCAGGTCCCGGTGCAGGGCTGCGTCCACGGTCTCGGTGACGTGGGCGCCGCCGCGCGGTGCCGCGGGGCGCGGACGGTCGCCGGGCAGGGTGCACTCCTCGGGCAGACCGGCCAGCGTCTCGCGCCAGTGCGCGGTCAGCCGCTCCAGCCGCCCCGTGCCGTCCGGGGCGGGTGCCAGCAGGGCGCGCTGCCACAGGGCATAGTCGGCGTACTGCACCGGCAGCGGGACCCACTCCGGCGCCCGGCCCGCGCACCGCGCCGCATAGGCGGCGGTCAGGTCCTCGGCGAGAGGACGCAGCGACCAGCCGTCGGCTGCGCTGTGGTGCAGGACCAGCAGCAGGGTCCGCTCCTCCCCCGTCCCGAACAGCCAGGCGGCCAAAGGGCTTTCGCCGGTCAGGTCGAAGCGGTACCGGGATGCCGCGGTGATGTGCGCGGCGACCTCGTCGGCCGGACAGTCCACACACCGCAGGCGCGGACGCAGTTGCCCCGGCGGCAGGATCCGCTGGTGGGGCGCGCCGTCCTGCTCGGCGAAGACCGTGCGCAGGCTTTCGTGCCGGTCGGCGAGGTCACCGAGCGCCGCGTGCAGCGCATCGGCGTCCACGGCGGAGTCGAGCGGCACGACCAGCGGGATGTTGTAGGTGGCCGCCGAGTCGTCGAGCCGGTTCAGGAACCACATGCGTTCCTGGGCGTAGGACGGCGGGACGAGTTCGGGGCGGTCGACGGCACCGAGCGCCAGACGGACGGGAGCCGTACCGGACAGGTCGGCGAGCCGCTGCG
The DNA here is from genome assembly GCF_040678355.1 of Streptomyces sp. NPDC052701. Classification (NCBI taxonomy): domain Bacteria; kingdom Bacillati; phylum Actinomycetota; class Actinomycetes; order Kitasatosporales; family Streptomycetaceae; genus Streptomyces; species Streptomyces sp. NPDC052701. Next base: position 1,389 of record NZ_JBFATO010000035.1, on the reverse strand, counting down.
CCAGCGCGGCCGGTGTCGGGCCGTCGAACAGGGCGGTGATGGGCACCTCCGCACCGGTCTCGTGCCGCAGCCGGGCCAGCAGGCGGGTGGCGAGCAGCGAGTCGCCGCCCAGGTCGAAGAAGTTGGCGTCGGCGCCCACGGTGTCGCGCGGCAGCCGCAGCACGTCCTCGAACAGGCGGCACACCAGCGTCTGCTGAGGAGTCTCCGGGCGGGCGCCGGCCGCGACGGCGGTGAAGTCGGGCGCGGGCAGGGCATCGGTGTCGAGCTTGCCGTTGGGGGTCAGCGGCAGCGCGTCGACGCTCACACAGGCCGCGGGGACCATGTGCTCGGGCAGGTGGGCCGCGGCGTGGGCGCGCAGCTCCGCCGGGCTCGGCGGCTCCTGCCCGGCGGGGACGGTGTAGGCGACGAGCTGCTGGGCGCCGCTTTCGGCACGGCGGACCACCACGGCGACCCGGGAGACCCGCGGGTGGGCGGCGAGGACGGCCTCGATCTCGCCCGGCTCGACGCGGAAGCCGCGCAGTTGGACCTGCTGGTCGGCACGGCCCAGGTATTCGAGGGTGCCGTCGGCGCGGCGCCGGGCCAGGTCGCCGGAGCGGTACATCCACGTGCCGGGCGGACCGAAGGGGTCGTCCAGGAAGCGCTCGGCGGTCAGCTCGGGCCGGTCGAGGTATCCGGCGGCCACGCCCGCACCGGCCACGTACATCTCGCCGGTCGCACCGGGCGGCACCGGGCGCCCCGCGGCGTCCAGCAGGTACACCCGCAGATCCGCCAACGGCCTGCCGATGACGCTCGTCCGCCGAGGGTCGGTCAGGTCGGCCGGGGTGATGCGGTGGTAGGTGACGTGCACGGTGGTCTCTGTGATGCCGTACATGTTCACCAGTGCCGGGCTGTCCAGGCCGTACCGGTCGGCCCACGGACGCAGCCGCTCGGGACGCAGGGCCTCACCGCCGAAGATGACGTAGCGCAGCGCGCCTGCCTGATCCGGGTCACTGCCGGACGTCCGCTCGCCGTCGGCGTCCATGAGCTGTTCGAAGGCGGAGGGTGTCTGGTTGAGGACGGTCACGCCCTCGCGGTGCAGCAGTTCCAGGAAGTCGCGCGGCGAGCGGCTGACCGCATGAGGGACGACGACGAGCCGGCCGCCGTGCAGCAGGGCGCCCCACATCTCCCACACCGAGAAGTCGAAGGCGTAGGAGTGGAACAGCGTCCACACGTCGTCCTCGCCGAAGTCGAAGTGTTCGGCCGCGGCGGCGAACAGACGCACCACGTTGGCGTGCGCGACCGGCACACCCTTGGGTCGGCCGGTGGAACCGGAGGTGTGGATGATGTACGCGATGTCCGACGGGCTCGTCGGACCCCGGCGCTCGGTCTCGGCCAGCTCGCCGGCCGGCC